>JAFGPY010000095.1 GCA_016935955.1 Planctomycetota bacterium | reverse complement strand
TCGACGCTCGACCGCCGCACGGCCCGGGCCCTGAGTTACCGGCTGCGTAAGTACGCCGACCGCACGGGCACGACGTTCCTGGTGGCCACGGCCCACGACGATCTGACCGAGGATCTGGCCCCGGACATCTTGATCCGCAAACTCCCCGGCCGCCAGGTCGAGCAGTACAGCCCCGCCATGACGGCTGCCAACTCCGAGGCCCTATGACCCTGAGCGACCAAGACCGTGAGGCCCTGCGGGCTCACTGGCTGGGCGAGCCCCTGCCGGCCGAACTCGAGAGGCTGCTGGCCCACGTGCCGCGCGGCAAGAAGCGCCGCCGGCGGCACATCGAGGCACACCAGTACCTGGCTTCGCTGCCCAACGAGACAGAACGACGGATGCGGCGACTGGTGCTGGCCTATGGTCCCACCGCGGTGGTCCTGCTGGGCGAACTGATTCAGGGCGAGAGCAAGGACCTGGCCCGACGCGCCGCCGTGGACATGATGCGGCTGTACGGGGAGTTCCACGGGGAAGAACGCACCGAGCAGGCCGCCGAGACCGGCGCCGCAGAGCGCTCCATGGTGGGCGCCCTCAGCGATGCGCAGGTCGAGACCGTGCTGGGCATCCTGGCCGACGCGGGGGCGGCCGCACCGTCCGCGGACGACGCAACCACCCTCCATGACGATCCCGACGACGAGGCGACAAACGATGATCCTCTCTGATGCGGCACATCGTCTGTCGGGCCTGTTGCGGCACCTGCGGCTGCGCGAGCCGCGGACGGTCGGGCAACTGTGGCAGTTCGTGCGCTGCTACTACGGCCTGGCGATTCCGCGGCGGCGCGTCTGCCCGGGCCACGTCGCGCCGATGGAGTACGTAGCCGGCTCGTTCTTCCAGACGCACGGCGACCTGGTGGTCTGGGCCAATCGCGGCGGCGCGAAGACCGAACTGGGCAGCGTGGCGACGCACCTGGAGAGCATCTTCCGGCCCGGGTTGCAGACGCGCATCCTCGGCGGATCGCTGCAGCAGAGCGAACGGATGTACGAGTACCTGGGGGCCAAGTGGCGGCCGCACTTCGCCGACCTGCTGGCCGACCAGCCGCGCAGCCGCCGCACGGAACTGACCAATGGATCGGTGATCGAGATTCTGACGCAGAGTCAGCGCGGCGTCCGCGGGCAGCGCGTGCAGCGGGTGCGGTGCGACGAGGTGGACGAGTTCGACCCGGACATCTGGCGGGCGGTGCAGTTCGTCACCCAGTCGCGCGGCTCGGTGCGGGCGAGCATCGAGGCCTTCAGCACGATGCACCACCCCTACGGCCTGATGAGCCAAGTGGTCGACGGGGCATGGAACGTGGCCGCAGGCGGCGACGAGGACGACGACCGGGACGCGCCGCGCGGGTATCGCGGCTTTGCCCTGATGGCCTGGTGCCTGTGGGAAACCATCGAGCGCTGCACCGGCGACCGTTCGTGTTCGCGGTGCCCGCTCGCCGAGGATTGCCGCGGCCGCGCGCGGCAGGCCGACGGGTTCCTCCGCATCGACGACGCCATCGCCCAGATGCGCCGCAGCGGACGCGAGGCCTGGGAGTCCGAGATGCTCTGTCTGCGTCCGCGGCAGGAGCACCTGGTCTTCTCGCGCTTCAACCCGCAGCGGCACGTGCGCCGCCTGTCGCCCGACGGCCGCTCGCCGATCTATCGCTCGCTGGACTTCGGCTACGTCAACCCGTTCGTCTGCCTGTGGGCCCAGGTTATCGGCGACGACCCCGAGACGGCGGTCGTGCACGTGCTGGACGAGTACGTCGAGAGCCGCAAGACCGTCTCGGAGCATGCGACCGTGCTGGCTTCGCGGCCGTGGCCCATCCGGGCGACCTTCTGCGACCCGGCCGGGTGGCAGCGCGGCGACGTGACCGGCAGCGGCGCTTGCCACGAGTTGGCACGTCACGGCATATTGACAACCAGTTGCCGCAGCGGCATCATGGAGGGAGTGGACCGGGTGCGGGCGCTGCTGGCTCCGGCTCTGGGCACGGAGCGGCTGGTGGTCGACCCGCGGTGCGAGCGGCTGATTCGGGCCTTGGCGAGTTACCACTACCCGCCGGGCGCCGGTGCCGCCGGAGCCGAGTTGCCCGAGAAGGACGGCACGCACGACCACCTGATCGATGCATTGCGGTACCTGGTGGTAAACCTGTTCGGCCGCGGTCGCGGCCAGGTGCGCAGCCGGGCCTATTGGTGATCGGCGTCGCAGGCTTGAACCGTCACAGCCGACCAGAGGAGATGCGGATGGTTGTCTGCCAGGAGAAACCGACAACCGACAGGGCAACGATCCGCGTGACCAACGGCTCCGGCGGACCGGCCGGCGAAGCCGTGGCTCCGCAGACCAGCGCCGTGGCCCAGGACCTGCTGGCCGACGGCGAGATCGTTATTCTGCGGCTCAAGCCGTCGCTGTGGTTCATTCCCCTCGTCAGCGCCCCGATCCTGGCCCTCGGCGTACTGGCGATCCTCACGGGCAACCTGTCGATCGTTGATCGGCACTTCAGCGGCGCGCAACACACGCTCACCCAGATCGGCCTGGTGATCATCGCCTTGCGGCTGGCGTGGGCCCTGTTGCAATGGTTCGCCCGCATCTACATCCTGACCGATCGCCGTGTCATCCGCCAGCGCGGCGTCCTGAATATTCAACTGTTCGAGTGCCCCCTGGAGCGGCTGCAGAACACCTTTGTCTGCCGCAACCTCGTGCAGCGCGTGCTCGGCGTGGGCACGATCTTCTTCGCCACGGCCGGCACCGGCCAGATCGAGGCCATGTGGCAGCACGTCAGCCATCCCACCAAGGTCCACAAGACCATCGTCGAGACGATCCAGAAGTACGCCCGCCGCAATGGCGGACCGTGACGGCCAACGAGAATCATCCCCGGAATACAACGTAAGCGCGGAACAACGAGAAGAGGTGGCATGGCCACGCTCGCGTGGCCATGATCCTCTTGTGCGATCAGCAAGTAGGATGGGTGCTTGCACCCACGCGGAGAGCCTCGGGTGCCATGCTTCTGCTTGCAGAAGCATGCGAAGTGAGCGCGGCGATCACGATGGATTCGCGCGGGATACCGTTGCGCCGCGTCAGCCCGCCAGCTCGCGGCTGCGGTCGCGTGCGGCCTTGACGGCCCGGGCCACGGACTCGGCGAAACGGTCGGCCTCGAACGAGCGGATGGCCGCCTCGGTCGTGCCGCCGGGACTGGTCACGCGGCGGCGAAGCTCGGCGGCATCCACGTCGCCCGAGACGAGCAACTCGGCCGCGCCGCGGAACGTCGTCTCGGTCAGCTTGCGAGCCTCGTCGTCCGACAGGCCCGCCTCGCGGCCCGCGGCGATCAGGGTCTCGACCAGCAGGAAGAAGTAGGCCGGCCCGCTACCGGAGACGGCCGTCACGGCGTCGAGCTTCTCCTCGGGCACCTCGATGACCGTGGCCGACGCCCCGAGCAGCGCCCGGGCCAGGCCCAGGTCGTCCTCGTTGGCCGCGCCGCCGGGGCTCATGGCCACCATGCCGCGGCCGACGAGCATCGGCGTGTTGGGCATCGTGCGAACGACCCGTGCCCCCTCGCCGCAGTACGACGACAGCCTGGCAATGGTCGTCCCGGCGGCGATGCTGATCAGCAGCTTCTTCGGTGTCATCAACGGGCCGATCTCGGCCATCACCTTGTCGATCATCTGCGGCTTGACGGCCAGCAGCACCACGTCGCTGTTCGTTACGAGGTCGGCGTTGTCTTCGCTGGTTCGCACGCGCATCAGGGCCGAGAAGAGCCGTCGCCGTTCGGGCACCGGGTCGGCCACGCAGACGTCCTTTGGCCGCAACACGCCGCTGCGGACGATGCCGCGGACAATGGCCTCGGCCATGTTGCCGCCGCCGATGATGCCGAGGCGGAAAGTCATGGCCTGGATGGGCGGCGCGTCATCGCCGCCGCCGCGGGCGGCGCGGACGGTCGGATCGGTCAGCCAGACGCCTCCGGCGCCGGCGATGGCCATGACGGCGGCACCCAGGGCGGCGCCAAAGGCGGGACCGATGGCCTCCACGGCGTTGCCCAGGAAGTGCCCGGCCACGGCGCCGAGGGCGGCGAAGGCGGCCAGCCAGAGCATGCTGCCGGCGGTTCCGCGACGTTGCGGTCTAGTCGGTGTGTTCTCGCTCATGGTTCCTTACTCCGTACGATGCGGGTGCGGCGTGCGAGGCGTTTCGGCCGTCGTAGGGGCATGGCCTGCCGCGCCCGTGAACCACCGGCATGCTTCTGCCGCTCGGCCTCGCTCGGGGTATACGACAAGCTGAAGCATGGCACCCGCTTCCACCCGGCCGGTCAGGCATTGGCGGCGGCGCGGCCGAGCATCTGGCCGAGCTTGCGGCACTCCTTGAGCTGATCGCCGGCCGGCGCGTTCATGATGTCGATGCCGCCGGCCACTTTAGCCATGCCGATGGAACCGGCCAGCTTCTCGATGATCTGGCTGATGCCCCCGCCGCCACCATGGGTGCTGAAGGCCACGAAGGGTTTGCCCTTGAAGGCCGGATTGCGGAAGGCCAGGTCGAAGAAGGTCTTGATGCGGCCGCTCATGTAGGTGTAGTAGTTGGGCGATCCGACGGCCACGGCCTGGGCGGCGGCCAAGGCCTCCATGTCGAGTTGCTCGGCGCTCATCATGACGGCTTCAACGTCGGGCACCATTGAGGCCCCCTCGACGATACTCTCGGCGACCGCCCGGGTGTTGCCTCCGCGGGAATCGAACAGCACGATGACTTTGGCCATGAGATGCCTCCTTGTAAGTTCGTCGGCCTCAACCGCACGGACCGCCGGCGTACCCGTCGGACGGTCGCGCCGGCTGCCAGGTAAGGGGTTTGACCCCGGGCGGCAGCGCCCCCTTCTTCCACTCCTCGGGAATCTTATCGCGGAGGATGCGGTAGATCAGGAACGTTCCGTCGGCGCTCGGGTTTCCCTGGAAATCGGGCGGATAGACCAGCTCCAGGTAGGGTCGCTCGCTGAGCGTACGAATCCAGGGCCGCGGATAGTCCTTCGGTTCAGCCTTCTCGCCGACGCCGTCGTCGCGGCGGGTCGGATGGATGGCAATGTAGTCGATCTTCAGAGCGTTCAGGACGGCCATCTGCCGCGACTCCTCGCGGTTGAAGATGTACCGCGGCAGGGCGACAGCCCAGTAGATCGGCCGCCCGGTCAGCGTGGTCAGGTTCTCTTCGAGATAGAAGAAACGAGCTTCGGAATCGGTGTTCCGGCGGATCCACTCGAAGCCGTCAAGAACCTCCGGTGGCAACTTGCGCAGGGGATGCACGGTCGGAGGCACGGTCAGCAGCTGTCCGGCCATGGCGGCAATCAGGCCGATGACCACCAGGCGGCCGAGATACCTGTGCAGCCGGTAGACGGCGGCCAGCGGCTCGCGGACCAGCCAGGCGGCGGCCATCAGCGAGGTGAACAGGACGATCGGGTGCAGGTAGCGAACGTCGTAGGACCCCTTGAGCATGACGGCGTAACCGACCAGGTAGACCAACAGCGGCACGCCGAAGATCAGGGCGTGGAGGGGATAGGTGTCGGGCACGCGGACGAGGGCAGCCAGCAGGCCGCTGCGGAGGTTGCGGAGGTTCTCCCAGATGGCCCGCAACATGCCGTCGACGGCCATGACCACCGCCAGCAGGACGGCCAGCATTCCGGTGATGCCGAACATCTGGGCGACGATCATGGGCCTGAAAATGCTCAAAGGTACGGCCGTTTCTTTCGGAGCGGCCATTTGCGACACGTCATGATGGACGATCGGCGGCAGGGCCTCCAGCGGCAGGTACGCCTTGCGGAACATGATGATGTGGCCGAAGTAGACGTGTCGCCAGTAGCAGTCCCAGGAGACGGCGACGACCACGAAGAACATGGCCAGGACGAGCCGCGCGATGCGTTTGGGCCAGCATTCGCCCATGGTCAGCAGGGCCACGCCCAGCAGCGGCGGGATCAGGACCGTGGCGCTGGTGGCCTTGGTCAGCCACATGCAGCCCAGGGCCAGTCCGAGGCCAATGGGGTTGCCGCGGACCAGGAAGTAGACAGCCACGGCCGTCCAGGCCATGACCGGGACTTCCATGTAGAAGAGCATGCCGAAGAGCAGGTTCATGGGCACGGTCACGATGAATGCCCATGCCCAGAGGCCACCGCGGTGGCCGTAGAGTTCGCGGCCCGCGAGGTAGACGGCCATGGCCATGACGATGAAGTAGGCGCTGTGGTACAGCTGTGCCGCCAGCAACGAGGCGGAGCCGATGATCTTCCAGATCAGAGCCAGAACCAGATGCCACAGGCAGGTGTCCCAGTAGAGCACGGCGCCGCGCTCGTTCTCGGGATAGGCCGGGTCGTGCGTGACGCGGAAGTCCGGCCAGGGGGCCTCATAGTAGTTGACGGCGCGGCGGAAGTGGCGGGCTTCATCGCCCTTGATCGGTTGTGTGCCGATCGTCCAGGCCAACATCCACGCCGTGACGACCAACGTGGCCAGAAGGACAAGGAGGGTCTGTCGCCTCTCCTGCCGCAGCTTGGAGTCCGGCGAAACGAGGGACAACTCAGTCAACGTTCAACTCCCGCATCCGTTGTATGGTCGACGGCCGGTTCCGGTAGCTCGCGGCCAGCCGCAATCCCTACAAAATAGAATATGACCACCACAATGTACAGCCCGATTCGACTCAGGAGCAGGAAGGGCAGAAAATTCTGCGTGTAGTTCAGCCGCTTCAGAAACAGGGCCACGGCGCCTTCGCTGACGCCCACGCCGCCGGGCACCGGCGCCAGGAACATGGCCACGGCCGAGACGGCAATGGCCGCAAGCACGTGCGGCACGGCCACCACGTCGCCCACCGTGGCCAGGATCAGCATGTAGTTGGCCGCCACCATCATCAGCCAGATCAGCAGCATGATCGCGCAGAACAGCAGCACGGTCGGCACGCGGAGCAATCGCTCGTTGGCCTCGTAGAACGGCCCGAGGTGGGCTTCGACTTGCTGCTCCCTGGCCAACAGCCAGCCCACGGGTCGCAGGCGGGCCAGCGGGCGCAGGAACAGCCGCACCACGCCCAGCAGGCGTTCGGTCAGCCTGCGGCGGCTGAGGACGACCATGGCGGCAATGAACAGACCCAGGAAAGCGCCCAAGGCGATGACGTCGCGGGCCTGGTTCTCATTCTCGTTGCTGAAGGCCATGATCAGGGCTACCAGCCCCATCAGCACGGTGACCGAACTCTCGAGAATGCGGTTGATCAGGGCCACGCCCGTGAGACGCGCGCCGCCGCGCATCATCAGCGGCACGGCCAACTCGCCCGCGCGGCCGGGGGTGAAGGTGCCGACCAGGAAGAGCGTTGAGAACAGTCGCAACGATTGCTGGGCGTCGGGTTCGGCGCCGGCCAGGCGGCTGATCAGGTGCCACTTCAGATAGAAGCCGGTCTGCGTGGCCATGAACAGAGCCATGGCTCCGACCAGCAGCCACGGGTGGTCCAGCGCCCGCAGAAAGGCCTGCCATGTGTCGGCCGGATCGTTCAGGTAGACCACGACGGCCAGCAGGACCAGCCCGATGACGAGCCAGAGAGTCTGTGTGACGCGGCGCTTCACGATGAGCGGGACCCTTCGTTGTCGTCGGCGTCTGCCGGCTTGTCGGCCGGACCGCGCGTGCGGATGATCCGTGCCGGTGTGCCGACGGCCACGCCGCGCGAACGGACGTCGCGGTTGACCACCGAGCCGGTGCCGACGACCGCCTGGTCGCCGATCGTCACGCCGCGAACCACCGTGACCTTGGCCCCAAGCCAGACGTCGCGGCCGATGCGGATCGGGGCGGCGTCGACCGGCTGGTGCAGCACGGTCGTCTCGAGGTCGTCGGTCCCGTGGTTAAAGTCCACCAGGTCGACGTGCGGGGCGATGATCGTGTCGCGTTCGATGTTGATCTCGGCGTTGCTCGTGACAACGCCGTACTCGCCGATGTAGACGTTATCGCCCAGGACGATCTTGCCCGACTGGCTGGTCGAGAGCACGACGCCGCGCATCAGTTGCACGTTGTCGCCCAGAATGATCGGCCGGCCGCGCGCCGAGGCCAGGACGACGCCGGGCTGGAACTTGCAGCCGCGACCGATGCGGCCGCCGCCGCGCAGGGCCAGCACCAGCCGCCAGAACGTCACGCGTGCGAAGTTGATCAGTGCCAGAATGAGTCCCACGGTAAGCGGTGCTCCTGTCTGCTGCGGTTCAGTGGGTGCCATGGCGGCCGTCGTGTGCTGCCATGCTGCGCCCCAGGCACTCCCGGGCCGGGTGCCATGCCTGCTCTGTCAGGCATGCCGAATACCATTTGCCGACGCATGGCCGCAAGAGGCCATGGCACCAGCGATGTCCCTTACGCGGGCGGCTCGCGAGCCGCCCCTACGCCTCCTCCCCCATCAAGAGGGAGAGATGTCAACGGCCTGTGACTACCTTTGCCGCAGAACCTTGGCCGGGACGCCGCCGGCGACGACCATGGGCGGCAGGTCTTTCGTGACCACGGCCCCGGCGCCGACGACCGTGCCCTTGCCGACGCGGACGCCCGGCAGCAACGTGGCCCGGTAACCGATCCAGCAATCGTCCTCGACGACGATGTCGGCCGTCGTGATGCCCTGCGAGATGATCGTCGCTTCGCGGTCCTCGAACTTATGGCCGCCGGTAATGGCCGAGGCCTTGCGCGTGAAGAG
>JAFGPY010000094.1 GCA_016935955.1 Planctomycetota bacterium | reverse complement strand
CTCGTCAGCGGCGAGGCCCTGGTCCGCAACTTCCTTCTCGGTTTCCGGCAGTCGCGGGCAATGGGCGTGGAGCCGATGCGCGTCGGATACATCTGCGACATGTTCGGCCACAACAGCCAGTTCCCGCAGGTGCTGAGCGGTTTCGGAATCGACAGCGCCGTGTTCTTCCGCGGCAAGAGCGACCTCGTGCAGTCGCCCCCCTACCGCTGGGAAGCCGCCGACGGCAGCCGCATCATGGCCATCAAGCTCCCGGACGGCGGCGGCTATGGCATGTGCACCGTCGCCGTGCGGCTGCGCAAGAGGACCGACGACGAGCCCCTGGGTTGCGAGGCGGACGTCGACGCCCTGGTGGCCTTGGCCGCAAGCGAGCGCGAGCGCACGGGGCTTGACGCCTCGCTGCTGTTGGACGCCCTCGATCATCAACCGCCCGAAGAAGTCCTGGTAGGTGTTCTCGCCGGAGCCAATGCCAAGAGCGAAGATTGCGAGTTCCTCTGGAGCGACTTCAACGAGTTCCTGGCGGCCGTACGTCCAAGCTCGGCGAAGTGGCCCGTCCTGAAGGGCGAGCTGCGCGATCCGGCCAAAATCCATGGCAACGTTGTCCTGAACAACGTCACGTCGAGCCGCGTCCACCTGAAGCAGGCCAACGTCCGGTGCCAGTCGCTGCTGGAATCGTGGGCTGAGCCGCTGGCCGTCCTGGCCGCGCCGCTGGGCTTCGACGGAGCGGCAACCTCCATCGCCCTGGCCTGGAAGTACCTGCTGCTGAACCATCCGCACGACAGCATCTGCGGCTGCAGCCTCGACCAGGTGCACAGCGACATGATCTACCGCTTTGACCAGTCGCGAATGCTGGCCGAGATCGTTCGTCGCAATGCGGCCGAGACGATTGCCGCCGCAACGAAGATCGACTGCGAGGGTATCGCCCTGGTGGCCCAAGTCTGGAACCCCCTACCCGTCGAGCGCGACGAGGTGATCGACCTGACTGTGCCGCTGCCGGAGCGCGAGCACGCCCAGGGCACCGTCCACGACCAGGTGCGATTCCAGACGTTTGAGCTGCTGGACGATCGCGGCCGCGAGGTGCCGTATCAGAAACTGGCCGATTTGCCGTTGGTTCCTGATCCGTGGATGTCGCCGAAGGGAACGCCGCGCTTCGGTGGCGTGACACCGGTGCAGGTGGCCGTGCGCCTGAAGCTGCCGGCGTGCGGTTACACGACACTGCGGGCGCGGTGGCTGGAGCGTACGCGATTGATCGGCGGCACGATGAGTACCGGTCCCGGCGTCATGGAGAACAAGCACCTCCGCGTCGAGATTCAGTCCAACGGCACGTTCGACGTGACGGACAAGCGCAACGGGGCCGTGTACCACGGCCTGGGCCTGCTTGAGGACATGGCCGATATCGGCGACGGCTGGAACCATTTCTCCCCGACTTCCGACGAGATCCATAGCAGTCTCGCCTCGGCGGCCTCGGTGGCCAAGGTGGCAGACGGCAACGAAAAGGTGGTCTATCGCATCACGCATCGCCTGCCTTTGCCGGCACGGTTCGACAACGAAGCTCGGCGGCGAAGCGCCGAAACGCGCGACCTGGTGGTGGCCACCGAACTGACGCTGCGTCAGGACGCCACGTCGGTCGAGTGCACGACAAAGGTCGAGAACGTGATCCGCGACCACTCGCTGCGCGTGCTGCTGCCGACGGACCTCAAGGTCGATGAGTACCTAGCCGAGACGCCGTTCGACGTCGTTCGCCGCACGGTCGAGGTCCGCGACCCGAGCCAGTGGCGTGAGCCGGAGCAGGACGTCAAGCCGATCACCAGTTTCATCGGGGCTCACGACGGCAAGCGCGGGCTGTTCGTCACTACCGAAGGCCTGCACGAGGCCGGCCTGCGCGAGGACGAGCGACGAACGCTCGTGCTGACGCTCTACCGGGCGTTCCCGCGCAACTGGCAGGCCAGCGTCCGCGACCAGGTGGGCGGCGAACTGCTCCGCGAAGTCACGTTGCGGTGGCAGGTGGTGCCGGTGGCCGGAGCATGGAATGCAGCCGAGGTGGCCATGAAGGCCCGGGCCCTGACGGCCGGGACGTACCTGCATCCGTCGCGGCTGAGCGGCGAGAAGCCCTCCCTGCCCCCGACGCAAAGCCTCATGGCCCTGGAGAAGGGACACCTGACGCTGACCAGCCTGAAGGCAGCCGACGCCGGAACGACGGCCGTCGTGCGACTGGTGAACCTGTCCGAGCGAGCCGTCAAGGACCGGCTGCGCTTCGCGCGGAAGGTGAAGCGCTTCCGTCCCTGCACCTTGGAGGAGGCTCCGGCCGGTGCGTGGCAAAAGCCGCAAGGCGGTTGGCTCGGCATCGAGGCCAAGGCCAAGCAGATCGTCAGCCTGGAGATCGAATGGACCGACTGACGCCGGCACCACGCGGCCGCTCAAATTGTGGACTTGCGGCCGCCCAATGCCGATAAGTTAGCACAACGGACGGTCGCTATCGCACAGACTGTTCGGTGAGTCCCGGGAGAATCGAATCCGTTTGGGAGCAGCTTATGTGTGGAATCGTCGCCTACCTCGGCCAACGTCGTGCTCAGCCTATCCTGATTGAGGGCCTCAAGCGCCTGGAGTATCGCGGCTACGACTCGGCCGGCGTGGCGATTTGCTGCGCGGACGGCATGCACCTGGTCAAAGCAGTCGGTCGCATCGTGAAGCTCGAAGGCGAGATCGCCGGCAAGACCTGCGAGACCGGCACGCTGGGCATCGCCCACACACGCTGGGCCACCCACGGCGGCCCTTCGTTCGAGAACGCTCACCCCCACACCGACGCCTCGGGCAAACTGGCCGTCGTGCACAACGGCATCATCGAGAACCATTCAGCCCTGCGAAAGCTTCTGCAGCAGGAAGGCGTCGAGTTCCGCAGCGAGACCGACAGCGAAGTGTTACCGCACCTGTTTGCCAAACACTACCGCGGCGACCTGGCCGAGGCCGTACGCCAGGGATTGAAGGAGGTGCGCGGCACGTACGGTATCGCCGTGATTCACGCCGACAACCCAGACGTGCTGGTCGCAGCCCGCAACGGCAGCCCGCTGATCGTCGGCATCGGTGACGGGGAGTTCGTCGTGGCCAGCGACGCCTCGGCGATCATCGCCCACACGACGCGCGTGGTCTACCTGGAGGACCGCGAGATCGTGACGCTGACGCGCGACGGCTTCGCAACGACGACGATCGACGCCGTGCCGACGAGCAAAGAGATTCAGGAGGTGGAGTGGGACCTCGAGCAGATCGAGAAGAAGGGTTACGCCCACTTCATGCTCAAGGAGATCTACGAGCAGCCCGAGAGTCTGGCCGACACGACTCGCGGTCGCATTGATCTGGAGGAGGCGACGGCCGTGCTGGGCGGTCTGCGGACCTTCGCCAAAGAACTGACCCGCGCCAAGCGGATCATCCTGACCGGTTGCGGCACGGCGTGGCACTCGGCGCTGATCGGAGAGTACCTGCTTGAGGACCTGGCACGCATCCCCGTCGAGGTCGAGTACGCCAGCGAATTCCGCTACCGCAACCCGATCATCGAGGACGGCACCGTCGTGGTGGCCATCAGCCAGAGCGGTGAGACGGCCGACACTCTTGCGGCCGTGCGCGAGGCCCGCAACAAGGGCGCCCTGACGCTCGGCATTGTGAACGTGGTCGGCTCGACGATCGCCCGCGAAACCGACGCCGGCGTCTACCTGCATGCCGGCCCGGAAATCGGCGTGGCCAGCACCAAGGCCTTCACCAGCCAGGTCATGGTCCTGTTCCTGATGACGCTCTTCCTGGGCCGCCGCCGCCACATGGCCCATCACCACGCGACCAACGTGATCGAGGCCCTGACGCGCGTACCCGAGCAGGTGCGCGACCTGCTGAAACAGGACACGCACATCGAGAGCATCGCCCGCACCTACAAGGACCGCGAGAACTGGCTCTACCTGGGGCGCGGCTACAACTTCCCGATCGCCCTGGAAGGCGCATTGAAGCTCAAGGAAATCAGCTACGTGCACGCCGAAGGCCTGCCCGCGGCCGAGATGAAGCATGGGCCCATCGCCCTGATCACGCCCGACATGCCGGTCGTCTTCCTGGCCAATCGAGGTCTCCAGTACGACAAGATCATGAGCAACATCGAGGAGGTGCGCAGCCGCGGCGGCAAGGTCATCGCCGTGGCCACCGAGGGCGACGAGGAGATCGGCAACCATGCCGACCACGTCATTCGCGTACCGGACGTCAGCGAGCCGCTGCAGCCGATCCTGAACGTCGTGCCGCTGCAGTTGCTGGCCTACCACGTGGCCGTGATGCGGGGTTGCGCCGTGGACAAGCCGCGAAACCTGGCCAAGAGCGTCACCGTGGAGTAACCCTCGCCGGGCGAACACACGCAACCGAACTCCCCGTTCGGTGTATAATCATTGAGGCAAATCCGCCGGGCTCCCACGTGGGCGACTTATTCCGTGGAGCCTCGATGTCGTCTTTTGCGCTGAGGAGGATAGCTCATGGCTGAAAGCATGTGGCGTGCGAACCGGGGCCGGTGGTTGTCCCTTGGGATCATCGTTGCGATATGGACAACGTTCGCCGCCCCGGTTGCGGCCGAGACAGCCACACAGATCGAGCAGTACGGAATCACCATCGCCTTCAACGGTCCGCACGAGATCGGGCAGTTCGCCAATGGCGACTACTGGGTCCTACCCGACGGCGACGGCAAGGTGACCATCACGGCTATGACACCGGCGTTCGACGGCACGCATCACGGCTGGGAGGTCAACCCGGATCACCTGGTCAACCAGGGATTCGACACGCGCATCTACAATTTCGCCGCTTCGCGCGTACCCGCTCTGCCCTATGCCGCTTCGCCCGGAGAGTCCATCGTCAAGGTCATGAGCGTGGACATCACCCTTGTGGCGCCTCGGCCGGCGCTGAAGACGGCCGTGGTACTGACCGTACTGGCCACGGCCCCGCCGGACCAGGGTGCGACGGTCTTCCGGCCGCCGTATTTCGGCGACGACAAGCCCCTGTACCGCACTGGCGATCTGCACCCCGAGAAGCTTCCCTCCTTCAGCGCTTCCGGAGTCAGCAGCGTACCTACACTGGCATGGGTGGAGGATCGGTTCCAGCGTGTCTGGCTCGATCACAAAAGCGACTGGACAGGCGCCTTCATGCACCCGACCGACAACATGTCGGAGTACGGTTCGGGCGTCTGCGCCGACACGGGACAGGGCGCCCTGCGTCTTATGCTCGACGACTCGGTGGCCGCGAAGATGCCGGGACTGATCCGCTACGTGCAACTGGGCATCGACCTGTACCACATACGCCTGGGCGGCATGACGTATATGCCGAACGGAGGACATAACCACGGCCGCAAACTTCCCGTGGCTCTGGCCGGCATCCTGCTGGGGCATGAGGGCATGAAGCAGGCCATCCGCGAGGGAGCCAACACGATCTACCACGAGGACCTCTCGGTCTACTACAGCCCGACGGCCAAGATGGTGCTCTGGGGCCAGCACGATCAGAGTGCCGCCGCGTACTGGACCTGCATCTGTGAACCACTCAACCCCGGCAGCAAGACCATCAAAGACCCTTACGGCTACATCGACGGCGGCCTGCTGCCCGGAGGAAGCTACGATTACTGCTGCAACGCAAGCACGTGGAAGGGCACGGCCATGTGCCTGCACCTGATGCCCGAACTGCGTGAACTGTGGGACAGCGAACTGATGCTCGACTACGAGGACCGCTGGGTCAATTTCGGCACGTGGACGCAGCCCGATCCCTACGCGCTGAGTTGCTCGAATCGCGGATCGCTGGACACGAATCCCGCGGACGGCACCGGCCGCTGGCCTGCTCGCCACGGTATCAACGCCAATGGCGGCACGTGGGGCAGCGCTTTTGCCAACTCGATGTGGTCGGTCTACCGACCGGGCAACGCCGCGGGCGTGCCGGCAATCATGCCTTACGGCGGCCAGTTCGACGGCACGGTCCAAGTCACGCTCGAGTCGAGCCCACGAACGCCCGGATGCGAGATTCGTTACACGCTCGACGGCACGGAACCCACGGAGAGTTCGCTTCTGTACACGGAGCCCTTCACGCTGGGCAGCACGACGACCGTTCGGACCCGGGCCTTCAAGGACGGGATGCACGCCAGCGCCATTCACCGCGTGACGTTTGTGTGCACGAGCGAGGAGGGGCACATCGTTTCGTGGCTCGCCGTCGGTCACCACGGCGGCCAGACGGTGACCACGACCGTCGCCGACAACTACGTGGAACCAAGGATCGAAGGACTGCGTACGCTGCGTATCGAGTTCAACAAGGCGGTGGATCCTGGCACGGTAACCTCGGCGGCAATTGCCGTCACCGGCGAGACGTCGGGCGACCTGAGCAATCACGTCAACGCCGTAACAACTTCGGCAGTCAACGTGGTTGAGGTGGCGTTTGACCCGCCCCTGCCCGACGGCGAGTGGGTGACCGTTGCGGTGACCTCGGCACTGCACGACACGGGCGGCGTGCCCTACGAGGGCGATCTGGACATTCGGTTAGGTACCCTGGCCGGCGACGTTGACGGTTCAGGCGCAGTGACGGCGGCTGACATGCTGACCTTGCGAAGCAAGGCGGGCGAGACACTGAGCGGAAGCACGGTCCGCTACGACGTGGATGGTTCAGGCGAAGTGTCCACGGGCGACATGCGTGCGGCCCGCGGGCGTCTCGGCGGCCAGCTTCCGTGAGTGGTCTGCGGTCCGCGTGGCCGGGTTGCATGAGGATGCAAAAGAAAATGCCCGACTCGAAAGAGCCGGGCATTTTTAATGGTAAACCCCCGCCGTCAGGCCGTAAGAAGCATTTGAAATCAACCCACATGTAAGTGGGAACCAAGTGCTGCAAGTCATGGCTTCTCCGCTATGCGGAGCGTGCTCGTCGCAGCATCATTGCCGGTCCCCGATGTGAGTGTATCGGTTGTTTCAATAAGCTCCTAAACACGAACCGGGCAGAGGCTCTATTCACTTGTCACGGAACCCTCACGGGGCCCAAACCCAACATTAGCATTATCGGGCGAATTGGGCGATAACTTTAGCCTCTTCATCCTCCTCCTGCTCTACCTTCATTATAGGCATTTACTGTCCGGCGGCGCGCAACTCTGCGCCGAGTTTCTTGTTAAGGCACGCAAGAATCCGTTCTTGGAACGCGTCGGCCTGTTCGTGCGTCAGGGTGGACTCCTGGTGGCGGAATCGCAGCCGCAGGGCAATGCATTTCTTGCCGGCGGGAATCGGTTTGCCGCGATAGAGGCTAACGTAGTGCACGTCCTCGAGTTCCGACACCCCTGCCCCACGGGCCGCAGCCTCCAAGTCGCGCCAGAGCAGCCCCTCGTCGACGATCAGGGCCAGGTCACGCTCGATGGCGGGCAGTTGCGGCACCGGCTGGTACCGCGGCGTCAGTCGGGCGGCTTCGATGAGCGGTTCAACTTCGATCTCGGCCACCCACGGCACGTGGCGGAACTTGTAGCGCTTACAGACAGCGTCGCCGAGCAGGCCGCAGAAACCGATCACCTTGCCGTCGAAGACCACGTCGGCCTGCCATTGCCCGTCCAGTTCGCGGACGCGGTTCGTCGGGCGCAGTTCCAGCGCTCCGTCGCGACCAAGCCGGGCAGCGAGCGTCTCCAGCACGCCGCTTCCGGCCTCGGGCTCGTCGTCGCTCAGCAAGGCCAGATGCACGGCCTCGTGCGGCATCGGTTCGCCGGGCCGGTCGCGAAACGCCCGGGCGATCTCGAACAGGGACACTTCGCCGCGGCCGACGTCCTGATTGTTGCGTTTGGCCTGCAGGAGACCGGGCAGGACGCTCTTGCGAATGAACGTGGCTGCGGCCGCCGCCGTGCCGCGTGTGGCCAGCGGCACGGAGTCGTCACCGGGCGAGAACATGGACGCCGCCTCGGCGTCGGTCAGCGTGATCGTGATGGCCTCCTGATACCCGGCGGTCATCAGCGTGGCTTCGATCAGGCGTCGCACCTCTTCACGGCGCGTGGTCACCGGTGCGGCCGTCGGCACGTGCTTCAGGTACGGCACCTTGTCGTACCCGTACACGCGGGCGATCTCTTCCACGAGGTCGACGTCGCGAGTCAGGTCACGACGGCATGCGGGAGGACGAACCTCGACGTCGTCGTCTCCCTGTCGCAGAATCTCGATGCCCAGAGCCTTGAGGATGCGCAGCGATTCCCCGCGCGGCACGTCGATGCCCAGAACGCGCTTGACCTGGCTGTAACGGAACCGGATCACGGGAGGTGAGGCCGGTTCGACGTGGGCGTCGATCATGCCGCAAGCCGCCCTGCCGCCGGCAACCTCAAGAATCAGGCGGCACGCTCTGCGGCTGGCCCAGTCGGCGCCGTCGTAATCGACGCCGCGCTCGAAGCGATAGCTGGCGTCGCTCATCAACTGCGTCCTGCGGCTCGTGGTGCGGACGCTGAGCGCATCGAAATTCGCCGACTCCAGGAGCACGTTGGTCGTCTGCTCGGTGACTTCGGTGTCCAGACCGCCCATCACGCCGGCCATGGCCACGGCACGCTCGGCGTCGGCAATGACCAGGTCCGCGGCGACCATGGTGTGCCGCGAGTGGTCGATAGCGTCAAACAACTCGCCGGCCTTGGCTCGCCGCACGATGATCCGGTGTCCGTCCAACTTGTCGTAGTCGAAGGCGTGCAGCGGCTGGCCGTGCTCGTAGAGCACGAAGTTGGTGACGTCCACGACGTTGTTGACGGGCCGCAGGCCGATAGCCTCCAGCCGGTCGACGAGCCACTTGGGACTCGGTCCGACTTTCACGCCGCGAATGACTCGGGCAGTGTACCGCGGGCAGCCCGCGGCGTCGGCCACCTCCACGGCAGCGAGGGCGTTGACGTCGTCGTCGCTTTCCTTGAACTCGATGGGCGGCACGACAAGAGGGGCGCCGGTGATGGCTGCCAGTTCGCGGGCCACACCGAGGTGGCCGAGGCAGTCGGGGCGATTGCTGGTGACCTCGACGTCCAACAGGGCGTCGCCGCCGGGCAAGGGCTCGACGCTGTCGACGTTCAGGCCGGCCATGGTCAACCGCTGCACGGCCTCGTCCAGAGAACCGTCGAACTTCACGTACTCAAGCAGCCATTTCCACGAAACGTTCATACCAGTTCCTCACGTGTCGGGCCGTAGGGGTCCACAAGAGGAGGATTATAGGTCATCCACACAGGGTGTCAAGTTCGGCGAGTTTTCGGGCAGAGGCGGGACGCAACTTCAGCTAACGGTCGGTCGGCCGCAGGCATAGGGCAACGGGGCTGCTTCATTCTCAGACTATCAGGACGCTGCTGCGACGGCCGCACGAGAAACGGCCTTCGGCTTGGCGGACGGAGGGGGCGGGGCATCGGTTTTCTGGGTCGTTTCCTCGTTGGCCTCTGCGGCGGCAAGGCCCCGCGGTCCGAGGAGTTGTTTCTTCTCGGCGAGCATATCGCGAATCTTCTCGGCGGCCATCTTCTTGTGCTCTTCGATTTCGCGGCGGCGCTTCTCGGCTAATTCAGCCTGCAGTTCGTTGTACAGGACGATTCGCACCTGGTGAATGGTGCCGTTGACCACGAGGATCACGAACACCGAGAGCGTCAGGATAATCCACACCATGGCAATCGTCCGTTGAGGGCCGGGAATCAGCGTCTGCCTGTGTCAGGTTATCGGCGATTGTCGGCAGGGAGTTTAGGCGTCATCGAGGCGAACCATGCGGGCAAAGTAGCCCCCGTCGCCGTCAGCCGAGGGTAATGTCTCGCGTTCGACCTGCAGGACCATCTCGCCGTGGTCGGCCAGGAAGCCGCGGACCAGCCGCTCGTTCTCGTCCGGCTCGATGCTACAGGTCGAGTAGACGCAAAGACCTCCGGGAGCGGTCATGCCGGCGCCCTGGGCCAGCAACTCGGCCTGCAGCGGACGCAACGAATCCATCGCGTGGTCCTTGAGCCGCCAGCGAGCCTCGGCCCGACGTCCCAGGACGCCGGTGTTGCTGCACGGCACGTCGACGAGCACGCGGTCGAACCGCGGCGGCATGTCGTCCGGGAATTCCGCCGGGACGTTGGCTGCAACGTGAACGTTCTCCAGGTGCAGGCGCCGGCACGTTTCGCGCAGGGCGTCGAGTCGCGGCCCCTGTCGGTCCAGGGCCCAGACGGCGCCCTGCCCTCGGATGAGTTCGGCGACATAGGAGGCCTTGCCGCCCGGCGCCGCACAGAGGTCCAGCACCGTCATTCCCGGCCGCAGGTCCAGGGCTTCCACCGCCCGCATGGCCGTCGAATCCTCGATGGTCACAAGGCCTTCGTCGAGCAGTCCCAACAAAAGGTCGTGCGGCAGGTGCGACACGTCGGCGACACGATTGCTGATCCATCGCACTTCGTCGCGGACAGACTCCGGCAAACGACGCGCGAGTTCGTCGGCCGACGTGCGCAGCGTGTTGATTCGGGCGAAGGTTCGCGGCGGGTGGTTGAGGGCGGCAAGCACGTCCTCGGTTCGCGCGGCACCCCACCGCTGCATCCAGCGCTTCACGAGGGGATGCGGAAAACTGTAGGCATCGGCCAAGCGACGGTCGGGCTCCTCGGGCAGCAGGCCTTCCTTCAGGACAATCGTCCCGCCGTGCGGCAGGGGTAGTATGCGTCGCACGTTCTGGACGTCCTCGGCGCTGGCGTCGCGATCGACCATTTCCGACAGGCGACGCAGTACGGCGTTGACGAGGCCGGGCACGCGGCCGTGGGCGACCTCGCGAGCCAGGCGGACCGCCTCGTTGACCACCGCGTAGTCGGGCACACGGTCGAGAAAGAGAATCTGATAGGCGGCGCTCTCCAGAACCAACCGCACGGCAGGCGCCATCTGGTGAATCGGTTTCCTGAGTCGCCGGTCGAGCAGCCGGTCCAGGGTCCTCCGATGTCTGACCGTTCCCGAGGCGATCTCGGTGGCCAGAGCCCGATCGGCCGGCGACAGATCGTGGGCGTTCAGCAACTCGTGCAGACAGTCCTGGACGTAGGCTCCCCGATCATGGGCGTTGCGAAGGGCAAGCAGTGCGAGTTCACGTGCGTTCATGGATGTGCGTTCTGGCGGCAGTTGGCGGCCGACGATCCGATCAGCGAAGGAAGTACTCGACGGCCTTGCGAACGGCCTCGATGTCCACCTGCGTATCCTTGCAGGGACCGTTGGGGGTACAGAGTTCCTGGGCCAGTACCGGCTTGGGGAACGTGGCCCTGATGCCTTCGGACAGTTCCTTGGCACAGGCCACGGCGACAATCGCCTTGATCTTCGGGTCGCGCGCCCGCTGGGCTGCAAGGCGCCCGCCCGTGGCGATGAAAATGTGGCAGCCATATTCCTCGGCGAGTTCGATGAAGTCCTTGACCACGCATTGGCCGCAGCGCCGGCAATTGTCCAGCGAATCGGCCAGGTTGCAGTCACACTTGGACCGCTGCAGGCAGGAGGAGAACAGCAGCAGAAGTTCCTCGGGCTTGCACCGGGGGCGGCGAAGGCGAACGCCGAAATTGTTGAGGGCCTTGAGCATGGCGGTCACTTCCCATCATATCCCGGCTACGTCAATCGGCAAGCCGAATCGGTCGCCCGGGCCGACCTGGTGCCCGTTGCAGAAGGCCTCAGCGGCCATCGAGCGGCTGGATTGCGGCTTGACTTGGGCAATCTCCAGCACGCCCTCTCCTGTGGCCACAAGCAGTTGTCGGCCCGACTGGACGACCGCGCCCGGTTCCTCGCCATCGACCGCACAGTCGGCCACGGGCGAGGCCTGCTCAACGATGACCCGCAGGTCGTCGCGTCCCGACTGCTTCAGGAACGTGAAGGCCCCGGGCCATGGACTGAGGCCGCGAATCAAGGCGTCCAGACGACTTGCCGGAAGCGACCAATCGATCAGACCGTCGGCCTTGGTCAGCCGCGGAGCAAGGGTCACCTTCGTTTCGTCCTGAACGATGGGTCGGTGTGTTCCGGCGTCGAGCTGCTCCAGCACGTCGAGCACCACACGGGCGCCCAGCGCCGCCAGCCGGTCGTGCAACTCGCCGGCCGTCTCGCGCGGGCCGATCGTCACCTCGCGCTGCCCGAGTACGTCGCCGGCGTCCATTCGCGGAGCGAGGTACATGACGCTGACGCCGGTGCGTTTCAGACCGTTGATGATCGCCCAGTTGCAGGGCGCCGCTCCGCGCAGCTCCGGCAGCAGCGATCCGTGCAGGTTGATCGCTCCCTTGGGCGGCAGGCCGCAAATTTCTTCGGGAATCTTCTGCCCGTAGGCGATCACCAGGAACACCTCGGGGGCCATCTCGGCGACGCGGGCCACGACGTCGTGAGCGGCGATCCGCTCGGGCTGCATGACGGGGATGCCCGCATCGAGCGCCGCCTGCTTCACGGCGGCCACGTGGACCTGTCGCCCTCGCCCGGAGGGACGGTCGGGTTGGGTGATCAGACCGACCATCACGTGCCCGCCGTCGGCCAGGCCCCTGAAGGTCGGCATCGCAAAGTCGCCCGTGGCGGCCACCAGGATCCTCATGAAGTGCCCGCTGCCTCCTGCTGCTCATCGTGGCCCATGGCGGCCTGGTCCGGGGAGGCCGGGGACCCCGCGGCTGCGCTACGCCGACGCAACATCTCCAGGGCCCGGCGATTGGCCATCCGCTGGACGGTGGTCATCTTGTTGACCAGCAGGACGCCGCCGAGGTGGTCGATCTCGTGCTGCAGGGCCCGGGCCAGCAGCCCCTCGCCCTCGACTTCCTGCGGGTTGCCGTCGAGGTCTTGGTAGCGGACGCGGACCTTGGCGGCGCGCTGAACGTTGACGAAGATACCGGGGAAACTCAGGCACCCTTCCTCGGCGGTCTGGCGGCCCTCGGTGTGGACGATCTCGGGATTGACCAGTGCGAGTTCGCCGTGGGGATCCTCCGGTATGTGGATCACGCACAGTCGCATGGACAGGCCGACCTGGGGAGCGGCCAATCCCACCCCGTTGCCGGCGTACATGGTCTCGAACATCTGCTGGGCGATATTCCGCAGTTGGTCGTCAAACGAAGTGACTTTCTGGGCCTTGCGGCTAAGGACCTCGTTGGGATATGTCACAATGGTCAATGGGCTTCTCCCGTCTCTCTCCCGGAATGCATAAGGGATTGTGGCTTTCTATTTTAGGCTTTGCGAGGGGGGCCTTCAAGGGGCATCTGTTTTTTGTTGACTTGCCGACGTCGAAAGATAGACTGTAGTGCTCGCACGCCTGTTGGGGCCGTGCTGAAGCAAGCCCTAGCGGGCCGGAAAGCTGCGACGGAGGTGACTTCAGTGGCCAAGGAACCCGAGAAGCCGGATAGCGGTGGCGCCGAAGAAGAGTTTGCCATGTCGCCCGAGATCATCGCTCGGGCCAAGGGCTGTTTCGACCGTGCCGACGATGCGGCACGGCGCAACAATTTCGATTATGCGATCGAACTCTATCTTGAAGGCCTTCGCTGCACGCCCGACGACGTCGAGCGGGGACACAAGGCCCTTTTCGAGACGGCCGTACGCCGCCTGGGCGCCGGCAAGAACAAGAGCTGGGGCACGCGAACGGCGGGTATCAAGTCCAACATGCTCCAGATGACCGGCAAGAAGAAAGAGGCCTTCCTGGAGATGGAACGGTCCATGGCCGGCAAGCCGGACAACTATCTGGATCTGGCGGCACTGGCCCAGATGGCGTTGAATCTGAACCTGCAGGGTTCGCCGCTGTTCTTCGCCGACAAGGCCCTGGAGTCGGCCCGCCGCATGGGCAAGCTCAGTGAGACGCTGTGCGTGCAGATGGCCGACATCTACGAGGCCCGCGCCAAGCACCGGACGGCCATGATGACACTCATGGAGGCCGAGCACCTGGATAAGACGGGCTCGGGCCGGCACATGAAGCGCATTCGCGACTTGGCGGCCCGGACGACGCTCGGCGCCGGGCTGGAAGACGCCGACAGCTTCCACGACCGCATTAGAGACCAGGAGACAGCCCGCGACAGTGCCATGCAGAAGGTCCTCACGGCCGAAGATGAACTCGTGGCCCGGGCCGAAAAATTGACCGAGCAGCTCAAGGAAACGCCGAACGATCTGAACCTGATGATCACCATCGGCGACACCTACACTCGCGCCGGCCGCGACGAGGAGGCCATGGCCGCCTACCGCAAGGCCCGCACGGCTTCCGGCGGAGCGGACTATCGGATCAAGGTCAAGATGGATGACCTGAGGATGCGGCAATTGCGCCGCGACCTCCGTGCCGTCGAAGAGCAGTTGACGCAGGAGCCCGGCAGCGAGCCGTTGCAGGCCAAGCGCAAGGAACTGATCGAGAAACGCAACCAGGCGGAGTTGGCCATCTTCGAGGAACGGACGCGCGAGTACCCGACCGACATGAGCGTTCGCTACGAGTTGGCCCTGCGTCAGTACCGCAGCGATCAGATCGAGGCGGCCATCGGTTCGTTCCAGTTGGCGACCCGCGACCCGAAGCACAAGGTCCAGTCGCTGAACATGCTCGGCAAGTGCTTCTTCAAGAGCCGCCTGCTCCAGGAAGCCGCCGCGCAGTTCAAGACCGCCATCGACGGCTACGAACTCCAGGGCGACGCCCTGTGGAAAGAGCTTCGTTACAACCTGGGCATGACGTTCGAGACGATGAAGAAGCACCAGGAAGCGATCGACTGCTACAGTGAAATCGTAATGACCGACTTCCAGTACCGCGACGCGGCCAAGCGGCTGTCGAAACTGCGGAAGGAACTGGAAGGCGACGCCGGCATCATGCCGGATCTCGACACCACTCTTGATGATTGAGTCTACTGATTAGGGAGGTTGACAGCACATGCCGCATACCCGGAGTGCCAAGAAACGGGTTCGTCAGAACGCCAAGCGTCAGATGCGCAACAGGGCCGTGAAGAGCGCCCTGAGCACGCGTCGCCGCCATTTCTCCGAGGCCCTGACCGCAGGCGACGCCGAGAAGGCCGAACAGACGCTGCGTACGGCCCAGAAGGCCTTCGCCCAGGCCGGAGCCAAAGGCACGATTCACAAGAACACCGCCGCGAGGAAGATTTCGCGGATGGCCAAGAAGCTCCAGGCCCTGAAAACTTCGAAGGCCTAGAGACTTCATTCCGACCAACCTGGCGCCGAGGGATACGCGGAGCGGGCTTCGGCGCCGTTTTTCTGCGCTGTCGCGGCCTTGTGTAGATCGGCCGCTGCCGCTAGACTCTAGGCCCGGCCCGCATGCCGGACCGACGTTCGATGCCGAGGAGGTTGCCTTGGAGCGCCCCGAAGACACCATGGCCCAGGCGGAGCCGCCGGTAGTCGGCGCCAAGCGGCCGCACATACTGAGGCGACTGTACTACTGGGTGCTGCACTGGGCTCATACGCCCTATGGCGGCATTGCCCTGTTCCTGCTGGCCTTCACCGAGTCGAGCTTCTTCCCTGTTCCTCCCGACCCGCTGCTGATGGCCCTGGCCCTGGGCAACCGCCGCAAGGCCTTTCGCTACGCTACGGTCTGTTCCGTCGCGTCGATTCTCGGCGGCATCCTCGGTTTTGTGATCGGTTACTACCTGATGAATCTGGTCGGCCGGCCGATCATCGATTTCTACAATGCGCAGGAGGCCTTTGACAAGGTAGTCGCCCGGCTCGAGCAAGGCATCAACTTCTACGTTTTCGTCGCAGCCTTCACACCCATTCCCTACAAGGTCTTCACGATCGCCGCCGGCGTCGTGGCCGCCAATCAAGATGTCAACGTCTGGACCTTCCTGATCGGATTCGTCCTGGCGTCGAGCCTGGGCCGCGCGGGACGGTTCTTCCTGGTGGCCGCCCTGCTCCACTGGTTCGGCGAGGCCGCAAAACGGTTCATCGA
The DNA here is from genome assembly GCA_016935955.1 of Planctomycetota bacterium. The sequence continues at coordinate 23,232 of JAFGPY010000094.1, read as the reverse complement.
CAGGTACTTCGAGTGGCTGGCCTTGGCCTGCGGTGTGCTGCTGCTGGCCGGATTCTTCGTCATCAAGTACGTCCTGGGCAAGTAGCCCGGAGTGCCGCCGAAGCGTCGGGAGGTCGCGATCATGCTTTCCCACGAACAGCGTCAGGCACTGATGCGAATCGCCCGCCAGTCCGTCGAGGCGGCGGTCGGCGGACAGCGGCCGCAGCGTGTCACCATGGACGACCCGCAACTTGCCGAACATTGCGGCGCGTTCGTCACGTTCAAGACGCGCGGCCGATTGCGCGGCTGCATCGGCCAGTTCATCGCCGACCGCCCGCTCTATGAAGTGGTTCAGAAAATGGCTATTGCGGCGGCAACGGAAGACCCGCGGTTCCTAGACGATCGCATTCAACCCGGCGAAGTCGCCGCCCTGGAGATTGAGATCAGCGTCCTGAGCCCGCTCAAGCGCACCAGCGATCCGCTGAGCCTCGAACTGGGCAAGCACGGCATCTACGTCAGGAAGGGTTACCGCGCCGGCTGCTTCCTGCCCCAGGTGGCCACGGAGACGGGCTGGTCGAAAGAAGAGTTCCTGAGCCAGTGTTGCGGCGGCAAGGCGGGCCTCGCGCCCGACGCCTGGCGCGATCCGGCCACCGAAGTCTACCTGTTCACCGCGGAGATCATCGAGGAAGACCGATAGCGGCCCTACTCTCCCATGGCCTGGACGGCCGTCACGGCCACGGCCCCGACGATGTCGTCGACCGTGCAGCCGCGCGACAGGTCGTTGATCGGCTTGGCCATGCCCATCATGATCGGGCCGATGGCCACCGCGCCGCCAAACCAGTCAGTCATCTTGTAGCAGATATTGCCGGCGTTCAGGTCGGGGAAGATGAGGATGTTGGCCCGTCCCTTCAGCGGTGAGTCGGGACACTTCCGCGCCGCCACGTCGGGCACGACGGCCGAGTCCAATTGCAATTCGCCGTCCATCAGCAGGTCGGGCGCCGTCTCACGCAGTTTCGCCGTCGCGTCGACGACCTTCTGCACCAGCGGGTGGCTGGCGCTGCCGTGCGTCGAGAACGAGAGCAGCGCGACACGCGGCTCGCAGCCGCCGGTGAACTGCCGCCAGGCCGAGGCCGACGCCAGGGCGATGTCCACCAGTTCGTCGGCGTCCGGATTCGGCACGCAGCCGCAGTCGGCATACAGCAACACCCCGCCCTCGCCAAACTCGGCGGTCGGCATGACCATCAGGAAGCACGACGACAGGGTCTTCAGCCCCTTGCGCGGGCCGACGCAGTAGACACAGGCCCGAATGACATTAGCGCTGGAGGCGATGCTGCCGGCCACCATGCCGTCGACCAGGTCGGCCTGGACCATGCAGCCACCGAAGAACAGCGGCTGCTCGATCATCTTCAGGGCATTGTCCATCGTCATGCCCTTGTGCTTGCGGCGTTCGAACAGCGCTGTGGCCGCCTGCTCGCGGAGCGCCGCGTCTGAGGAATCGACGAGATCGATCCACGACAGGTCGCCGCCGGCCGTCCGCACCACGGGCTCCAGCTGCGCGGGGTTGCCCAGCAAGGCGACCCGCGCGAACTTCTCGTGGCTGATCTGGACCGCCGCCTCGATCACGCGAACGTCGGCGGTCTCGGGAAGAACGATGCGCTTGCAGGCCGGAGCGACCCGCGACTTGATGCTGCCCAGTACATCCATGACAACTCCCCATCCAGCCTCGCATTCGAGGCAGACAACTTCCGATTCTAATTTCCGGCCTGCAAGCCCTTTCCGAGCAAGCCGAACTTCTCCAATCGATACCGCAACTGGTCGCGGCTGATATGCAGCAGGCGGGCCGCACGCGTCTGATTGCCGCCGGTCCGCCGCATGGCCTCCTGGACCAGTTGACGTTCCACGTCCTGCAGGTCAACGCCTCGCTCGCCCATCAGCGAAGCCACCGTCGAGACGGGGGTCGTCGTCCCGAGACTTTCGCCGCCGATGCTCAGGTCCTCGGGGCGGATCTGGTCGTCCGTGCCCAGGAGCACCGCCCTCTCGATGACGTTCCGCAGTTCGCGAATGTTCCCCGGCCAATGGTATTGCCGCATCCGCTGGATGGCCTCGGGCGCCAATTGTGGAGGCACGGAACGGCGAAACTGGGCGCTGAACGACTTCGCGAAATGAACGGCCAGCAGTTCGATGTCTCCCTGGCGGTCCCGAAGCGGCGGCACATGAATGGGCACGCTATTGAGCCGGTAGAAGAGATCCTCGCGGAACAATCCTGCAGCCACCAGGTCGCCGATCATGCGATTCGTGGCCGAGATGACGCGAACGTCGACGCTCTGATCGACGGTGCCTCCGACGCGGCGGAACTTGCGCTCTTCGAGGAATCGCAGCAGCTTGGCCTGGAGCGACAGCGGCATGTCGCCGATCTCGTCCAGGAAGATAGTGCCGCCGTCGGCGATTTCGACGAGGCCTTTCTTCTGCTCGCGGGCGTCGGTGAACGCGCCACGCTCGTGCCCGAACAACTCGCTCTCCAGCAGGCTCTCGGCAATGGCCGTACAGGTGATGTTGACGAAGGGCATCGCGGCCCGCGGCGAGTTGTAGTGGATGATCTTGGCGATCAGGTCCTTGCCGACACCGCTGGGTCCCTGGAGCAGGACGGTGCCGCTGGGCGCCGACGCCACGCTGCGAATCATGCCCTTGAGCCGCATGGTCACCGGCGACTCGCCCAGCATCGCATCAAACGAGTAGTGCTGACCTTCCTCGGTGCGCAGACGCGAGACCTCCTCGCGCAGTCGCTGGGCTTCCAGTGCTTTCTCAATCGACACGACAATCTCATCCATGTTGAAGGGCTTGGTTACGAAATCACTGGCCCCCATGCGTATCGCCTCGACGGCGATGCTCACGCTGGAAAAAGCGGTCATGATGATAACGACCATGTCGGGATACAGCGATTTGGTCTTCCGCAGGACCGCCAGACCATCCGTGTCCGGCAGCCGATAGTCGAGCAACACCACTTCGAAGGCATTGCTCTTGATGAGTTCCAGGGCTTGATCGCCGCGCTCAGCTTCCTGCACTCTGTGGTCGTCCCGAGTCAGACGCCGCCGCAACGTGTCGCGGATCAGCTTCTCGTCTTCAACGATCAGAATCGAAGCAGGTTTCATGGCCGACGTTCTGGAGTCCTATCCAATGGGCACTGCGGCTGTTATGAGCACAGTCTACCATCACGAACCGCTGCGAGCAAGCACCGCCTTGTCGGAAACGCGCGAAACCTTGTTCGCCGACCGCATCGCAAACAACCAGCGTTCCGCGACGATGGCCGCCGGCACTGACCGTGCAGCCGTGGCCGAACTCCTTTCCGGCCTTAACACGCCGACTAGGTGCGGCGGGCATAGCGAGGTCCCGGAACACTCCGCACCAATCCCTTCAACTCCAAGAGCGTCAGATTGGCCGTGACGGCCGCCACCTGGAGACCGGCTCGCTCCGCCAACTCGTCGGCCGTCAGAGGCTCAGCGCCGAGGGAAGCCAGGATGGCCTCTTCCTGCGGATCGAGGGCGGGCCCGAGTGGCAGGGTCCCTTGGCCGCCGTCTTGGCTGGCGACCGCGGGGAGCCGCAGGTCGGGAAATTCGTCGAGGATGTCCTGCAATGAATGGACCAGCTTGGCCCCCTCCTGGATCAGCCTGTGCGTGCCGACGGTGAAGGGCGTGTCGATGCGGCCCGGAACGGCGAAGACCTCCTTGCCCTGCTCGGCGGCAATGGACGCCGTGATCAGGGCGCCGCTTCGCTGGGCGGCCTCGACGACCAGCACGCCCAGACTCAGACCGCTGATGACCCGGTTGCGACGGGGAAAGTTCTCGGGCGATGGCAGCGTGGTCATCGGGAATTCGCTGATCAGGGCTCCCTGCTCAGCAATCTCGCGGGCCCGGGCCTCGTGCTCCGGCGGGTAGACGGACGCCAGCCCGTTGCCCAGCACCGCAAGGGTCCGCCCGCCGGCCTTCAGGGCCCCCACGTGGGCATAGATGTCGATGCCCCGGGCCAGACCGCTGACGACCGTGAAGCCGCTCTCGCTGAGGCCGGCGGCAAACCGCTCCGCCTGTTCCTGACCGTAGAGGCTGCACCGCCGCGAGCCGACAATGGCCATGGCCCGGGCGTCCTCGGCCACCACGGTGCCGCGAACATAGAGCACGGGCGGAGGCGACGGCAGGTAGGTCAGGGCCACGGGATACGAAGCGCTGCCGAAGGCGACGATGTCGACGCCGTGCCTGGCGGCCAGTTCGATCTCCGGATCGACGCGGACCTGGTCGCGAGCCCGGGCCACGTCGTCGGCCCGCTTGGGACCGAACCCCGGCACTTCGGCCAGTTGCGAGGCCGAGGCCGTCAGGGCCCGTTCGGCCGAACCGAAGTGTTCGAGCAGGGCGCGAAACGAGACAGCGCCAATGCCCGGCGTCAGGGCCAAGTGCAGGTGCGATCGCGTCACGTTGTCATGCATGGGCCGCCGGTCCCTGTCGCTCAGGGCTGCAGTGTGGCAAGGGCTTTTCGGAGTTCGCTCTCCGTGACGTCATCCACGATGCGGACCGAGCCGATCGCTTCGGGCAAAACGAAACGAACCTTGCCGGCCTGCACCTTCTTGTCGTGTCGCATGGCGTCGAGCAGCCGGTCGACCGCGAGCGGCTCGCGCAGCCGCGACGCCAGACCGAACGCCTCCAGCAGCATCTTCTGACGCTGATGGGTCGGCCCGTCGATCAGCCCGCGCTGTCGCGCAACGTCGGCCTCGGCGTTCATGCCCAGGGCGACCGCCTCGCCGTGGGTATAGTGACCGTACGACGACACACTCTCGATGGCGTGGCCGACCGTGTGCCCGTAGTTGAGGATGGCCCGCAGCCCGCCTTCCAGTTCGTCCGCGGCCACGACGTCGGCCTTGATCTCGCAGTTGCGGGCCACGGCTTCTTCCATCACCGCTGCATCGCGCGAGGCGAACCGATCGGCCTGCGACTTCAGCCGCTCGAACAAGGCCGCATCGCGGATCACGGCGTGCTTGATGACCTCGGCCATGCCCGTGGCGAACTGGCGATCGTCCAACGTGGCCAGGGCGCCCACGTCGCTGAGCACAAGCGACGGCTGGTGGAACGCGCCGACCAGGTTCTTGCCGCCAGGCAGATTGATGCCCGTCTTGCCGCCGACGCTGGAATCAACCTGGGCCAGCAGCGTCGTGGGCATCTGGACGAACGGCATGCCGCGCAGGTAGCTGGCGGCCACGTACCCGGCCAGGTCGCCGACCACGCCGCCGCCCAGGGCGACGATGAGCGACCGGCGTTCAAGGCGCGCGGCAAAGCACGCTTCGTAGAGGTCGAACAACCGGTCCTTGCTCTTGGACTGTTCACCCGGCGGCACCAAGGCCGTGCCGGTCGCAAAGCCCGCTTCCTTCAAGGAGGCGACGACCGGGTCGAGATAGCGTGTGGCGACTTGCTCGTCGCTGATGACCACGACGGCCCGCGGCGAGAAGACCTTGGCTATGTGGCGGCCCGCGGCGCGCAGCAGGTCGCTGCCGACCAGAATGTCGTAGGAACGATCGCCGAGTGAGACTCTGACTGTACGCATGGGCCCCTATCCGCTCCGCCCGTCGTCGGCAGAAGCATCCGATTCCGCTTGTTCCAGAAACCGCCGCCGCTCCGCCAGCTCCTGCTCGCTCAACTCGCGCGTTGGCCGCACGGTGAAATCCTGCCGCCGCGCGATGAACCTCTTGACGAACAGCAGGAGGATCAACAGCAGCAGGATGCCGGCAATGACCGAGGACAACAGCATCACCGAAGCCTTGGTGTTCATGAGTCCACCAGCCGAGGGCGCCTCCTTCGGAGCTTGGTCGACTACCTGCACGTAACGTCCGACCACGATCGGGCACTGCTGAATCCAGACGGTCTGCTCGGGATCGTTGGGCTCCTCGAACTCGTAGCTCCGCAGCTTGTAGAAGTAACCCTTCATCCGCACGTCGGTCTGCTTCGGCTTCAGCGGACCGGGATCCTCCGAGACCATCAGCGTGCAGACCCAGGCGTGCTGGCCCCGTGTGGGCTTGTAGATCTCGATCTTCCAGAGCTTCTTGACGCTCGGCAACTGCTCCATCTCGACCGGGAACTCACCGACCGAGCCGACACGGCCGCTGACGGTCACGGCCTTGCCGCGATAGAGCATCGGGGCCTCCATCAGCTTGCGGAACGACACTTCCTGATCGGGCGGATCGGGATCGAACCGCGCGATCTCCATTTCGCTGGCCTGCTTCAGAAGCCACAGCGACCCGGCCTCAATGACCCCATACTCCCCGTCCTTGACGTCCGAGAGAATGGCCTCGGCCTTGCTCAGGTCGATGTCGGTCTTGATGAGATTGGGAAGCGGTTCAGATTCGGCCGTCCCGATTGGTTTCGGCGTCGCAAACTCGATCGTTGCCCCTGCCCCACTGCCGGACAAGGGCGCGGCGGCCTCAGCAACCGCAGGCTCATCCGTGGCAGGCGTCTGCTGGCCGACCGCCCGTAGATCGGCGATTGCCAGGACACAACCCATGGCCGCAACCAGCACCAGAAGTATGCGAAGCGGGCGGCAGTCGGGGCCGCATGTGTGCCGTGAGAGTACCTGCCGTTCCATAACGGTTCCTTTCGCAAGGCGATTCTAGGGCCATGCATCGTCGTCTGTCAAAATCTTTTTGCCGGTTGCCCAGCGGCCGGCTCTGCCATAATATACGCGGCCGCCCGCATTAGGTTCACAACCTTCGCGGCCGAAAGGAATGCGATGAGCACCCGCTTTGCCACCTACGAGGCGGCACTGAAGTACCTGACCGAAAGCACCGACTACGAGCGGATGCGCCGCGTACGCTATAACAGCGACACGTTCGACCTGACACGCATTGCCGCCCTGGTCGAGGCCGTGGGCCATCCCGAGCGGCAGTTCCGCAGCATTCACGTCGCCGGCACCAAGGGCAAGGGGTCCACGGCCGCCATGATCGAGGCCGTCCTGCGCGGGCACGGTCTGCGGACCGGCCTGTTCACCTCGCCGCACCTGGTCGACCTGCGGGAACGTATCCAGATCGATCGCCGGCTGGTCGACCCGGACCTGATGCGGCGGATGGTCGGCCGCGTGGCCGAGGCCATCGATCACGGGCTCGGTGCCGCCATGCCGACGTTCTTCGAGATGATGACGGCCGCCGGGTTTCTCTGTTTCGCCGAAGCGGGCGTGGATGTGGCCGTCGTCGAGACCGGGCTGGGCGGGCGGCTGGACTCCACGAACATCCTGCTGCCGCAGGTCGCGGTCATCACCAGCATCAGCATCGATCACACGTTCCAACTCGGCACCGACCTGGCGAGCATCGCCCGGGAGAAAGCCGGTATCATCAAGCCGCGCGTGCCGCTCGTCCTAGCTCCGCAGCAAGGTGCAGCCGAGCAGGTCATCCTGGCGACGGCCGCCCGGCTCCAGGCCCCGACCGTCTGCGTGGGGCGGGACGTCCAATGCGATTGGCAGAAGGCGTTCCTCGCGGACCAGCCGTCGAGCCGCGTAACCGTTCGCACAGCGGCACGGACCTACGTGTCGCTCGACGTGCCTCTCGGCGGCCGCGTCCAGGCCGACAACGCGGCCTGCGCCATTGCCGCGGCCGAGATCGTTCTGGGCAAGGCGGCGGACGCCGAGAAGGTGCGCGAGGCCCTGGCCGCCATGCGTTGGGACGGGCGTATGCAGGTGGTACATCTGTCGGCCCCACGGTGCCCCGACAACGTGACCGTGATCGTTGACGGCGCGCACAACGCCGACAGCCTCCGCCAGTTGCTGCTGGCGGTCAAGGACTACTATGGCGACCGGCCGGCTGCGTGCCTCTTTGCCGCCGCATCGGACAAGGACATCCCCGGCATGATGACGGTGCTGGCCGAGAGCGGTCTCGACGTGGTGTTCACCAAGACGAGCAATCCCCGCGCCGCCGAGCCGAACGATCTGGCCGAGCAGCTACGTGCCGCCGGGGGCCGCCCGACAGACACAGCGCCCCACTGGCCCGAGGCCCTGTCTTTGGCGTGCGCGCCGCTCGGCGACGGCGGCGTGGTGGTCATCTGCGGCAGTCTGTACCTGGTGGGAGATGTTCTCTCGGCGGCAAGTCCGTCCGCAACCGCCTGATCCGCCGTCGGAGTCCGGCGACAACGAACATTCCCAGGCCCCTTCCGTTCCTCCGCCGGTTACACCGTTAGGTACGGTTACCTTGCAGACCCCGGACTGAATTGTGGAGGCTAAGGACGATGGAGTTCCCCTATCCCCGGCAACGGCCGTTGGCCATGGTAGTTGCGATTGTGCTCGTCGCCGTCGCCCTCTATCCGAATCTGTCGTCGGTTCGCGGCGACGTCAGCCTCGACGTGCCGGACGATGCGACCGTCGATGCGGTGGTCGCCCGGGCGCCGTCTCCCGGGAACTACCTCGACCCTGCGCTGAAGGTCAAGCTGGTCGACTTCATCGATTGTTCGAAGGCGCCCGGCGAGGAGCCGCACCCGTTCATTGCCGACACGCACACGCGGGTAACACGCGGCGGGATGGGCCCGTATCGCGAGACCGGAACGCACGCCAACAGTTGGTTCGCCTATCGCTTCCGGACCGGCGCGAAACAGTCGCCGCACATGGTCATCGTCGAGTATCCCGACGACGCCTACCGCACGGCGTGCATCTTCCTGCACGAACCGTGGATGAGCGGCAAATTCAACAGCGACTACCATGCCGAGGGCGGCTACTGGACCGGTCGCGAGTTGCCGACGAGCGGGAAGTTCCAGGCCATCGAACTGTGGCTCTGGCCGACAGAGCGCTGGCCGGCCCTCGTCGTCATGAACCATACCGACACACAGCGCGCCGCCGCGTCGCGCATCTGGATCTACGAAGTCACCGGAGGGCTGCCGGCGGCCGACGTGCACGAACCGGAAGGTCTCGCGAGGCGACAGATCGGGGCATTCTTCGAAGACACGCGGATGTATCGCTACAACTTCGGCAGCTATGGGCCCGAGGGACCGCGGCGGCTGGTCGACTATCTCGGATACGCCGGTCAGAACCTGCTGGCCTTCGACGTGGTGCTCTACGCTTGGAACAAGTGCAGTACGGAGGCCTTCGGCGACAACCCCGGCGGACAGGATCCCACGGAACAGGCCCTGGTCGAGTGCGACCGGGCAGGCATCGATTTCCTGGCGGTCTTCGATCCGACTGCGGGCTACAAGATCAAAGGGCTGCCGACCGCCGACCTGACCGACGACGCCGTGGTTGACGCCTGGGTCGAGGGCATCGGGCAGTTCATCGACAAGTACGGCCGCCACCGCTCGCTCAAGGGCATCAGTTTCGGCGGGCCTGCCGGGTGCAATCGCTTCCGCACGCCGAAGTTCACGGAGCTTCAGGAGAAACTGCGGGCGATGATCCGGAGCAAGCAGCCCGACATCAAGCTTCACGTCTTCTTCGGCAATGAGTACCTGCATCGTTCGCTCTTCAACACCCAGGGCTACGAACCGTACGAGGCCGTCATCGCCCCGTGGGAATCGGCGTCGGCCGACGCGTCCTTCGCCGACACCTTGGCCGCCGGTATCGATCGCTACTGGCGAGAGCACCTGCACATGAACATCAAGGACTACCGCAACCGGCCGGGCTTCGTGGTGCACCGCAGCTTCTACCCGAACGATCATCGCTGCTTCGAGCATTATCCGCTGCGAACGCCGCGATTCATGATCTACCGCGACTACGACCGTTCGCAGCTGATCAGCGACGGCCTGGCCAACAACGGAGCGGAAGGCGCCTGCGTGTTCGGATCCTATTTCGAGATGGTCGTGCCGCTGTGGGCCCCGAAGAACTTCTGGTGGCAGCGGACGTGGATCGGCCCACACGTTCCCGCCGGCGGCGACCATGCCCTGGCCGCCTACACCGAGCCGCTCTACCAGAGGGACTATCCCGTCATGCTCCAGGGCTCGTGGGTCGAGCCGCTCGTGGGCCACGCTTCGCGCTACCGCACCTTCGCGCGGGCGTTCCGCACTCTGCCGGCCCAGACATTCGAGACGATCACGCGCGACGACGGCATCGCCGTGCGACGACTCAAAGCCGGCAAGGACACGTGGTTCTACGTGCTGAACAACCACGCCTCCGCGGCGTGCGTCAGGTTGCGACTCGATCCTGCGACTGAAGTAGTCGACCTCCTGAGCGGCAACGCGGTTGCCCTAAGTGACGGCACGCTGACCGTGGACATGGCACCCTTCGGTCTGCGAACGTTCAAGACCGCCGGGGCCACGGTTGCGCTGCGAGACATCACGACCGAACGCGACGACAAGGCCCGCGATCATCTGCGGGAGCGCATCGCAGCCTATTCCCGCAACCTGGCCGCACTGAAGCAGGCCGTCCCTACGCTCTCGGGCAAGTTCGCCGCTGTGCTCGATACGGCTCGCGGTCATCTGGAAGCCAAACGTTACGAAGAGGCCGCCCGGAGCCTGCCAGAGACTCTCGAACAGGAACTCCAGTTGCGTCTCTGGATGACCAGGGACCGTCCGAAGATCACCGCCCAGAAGACATCGCGTGAGATACGTCTCGACGGTGAACTCGATGAGTGGCAGGACCTGCCACCGTCGGCCAGCCTCGAGACAGCGGACCACCTGGGCAACGATCATCACTTCGGCCACCAGTGGTCCGGCCCCGACGACCTGAGCGGGACCGTCTGGGCAGCCTACGACCAGACGAACCTGACGATCGCCGTGCGCGTGCGAGACGACGTCGTGTGCAGCCAGGACGGACTGAAGCTGGTGTTCCCCTCGAACTGGCGTTCCCTGGCGGAAGGCGAGACCGTGCCGGGGAGTCGCACGTTCCGGGTGGCCGCACCGACGGGTGAGGCCGTCGTCGAAACGAACACGAACGGCGCGCGGCTAGTCTCTCATCGCACGGAGGACGGTTACGCCGTCGAGGCGGCGATTCCGCTGTCGTCGCTCGGCGCGACCCCCGGAAAGTCGATCGGTCTGCACCTGGTCATCGAGGAGGTGGACTTCCCGGACTACCCGCTTCCGAAGTTCACCTGGGGCCGCATCCAGCCCATGGAGTGGCCGGTGAATCCATGGTGGACCTGGTGGCGCGACGCGCAATGCGCCGGCGAACTGCACCTGGCGGAATGACGGCGGCGCGGTCTCACCGGTACCAGCCGTGCTCCAGGGCGGTGTCGACGTAGGTCATCCAGTTCTCTTCGAGCTTGGGATTGAGCGGTATGGTGATCGGCTCGGCACCGGGCATCAGCGCGAAGCGTCCGCCGGGCATGCCCTCGTCAAGCGTTCGCCGCGTCAGAGCCGCAACCTCCTCGCGCGACATTGTCTCCAGGTCCCGCAGTTCCAGATTGCCGCACAAGGTCAGCCGGTCGCCCACCAGGGCCTTAGCCTCGGTCAGCGTGATGTCGCCGAGCGGCGGCGGCTCGACGGGGTCCGTGGCGTCGGCGCCCATGGCGACGAGTTTCGGCAATATAGCCCTCACGCGGCCGTGGCTGTGGACGCGAACATAGGCCCCCACCCCATGGACCATCTCAATCAACTCGCGATCGTACGCAACGACGTAGCGGTCGAACAGGTGCCCGGGCAGGTAGGGCGGCACGGCGTACTCGGGGCCGTAGATGCGGACGAAGCGGACCGGACCGGCGGCAAGGCACGCTCGCAGGTGGTCCTTGAGCGCCATCTGGAACCGGTCGAGCAGCCGCGTGAACAGTTCCGGCTCCGTCATGGCCAGGACGCTGTAGGTCTCCATGCCCGAACGGTCGGCGATCATGCACAGCGGGTCAGCCGTCTCGCAGAGGACCAGGCCGGCCTGGCCGATCGTGCGGTCGGCCGTCTCGAAGCCCGACGCGTCGTAACGGACCGGTTCGTAGGGCACGCTCAGCAGCCGCTCGAAGTCGTCGGCCGACTTCAGCAGATGCTCGGTGGTCCAGACGGTGCCGGCCCCGGGTTGCCGCAGGTGGCACTGCGTCAGCGGGCCGCGGGGCGTCCGGATCACGGTCCAGGTCTCCACAGCCCCGTCCGGCCGGGTGGTTGTCTGTCGCTCGACCCGTGCCTCGGGCGACGACGTGCCGGGCGATGTTTCGTTGAGCGGCACGGCCGACCAGCTCAGGATGCCATCGCAGCGGTCGCGGCAGAAACGGACCAAGCGACGGTAGGAGGGCTCGGCAGCCTTCCAGTCGTCCCGCCATTCGTTGAAATGGCCGGACATGACCGGCACACGGTCGGTCGGCTGGCCGGCCAGAACCGCCAGCAACCGCTCGCGACGGGTCATGGATTCGGTCATGGCGTTTCCCCTGGGAAGGTCCGTTCGGCACGACAAACACCGGTTGCGGCATATTACCCACCGCGGCAGGCCCGTGCAATGGCCCGGTGGATGCCCCCACGTTGAAGCCAGGCCGTGCCGCCTGGCCCGCAAACGTCGCCAGAGGCCTTTTTCTTTGACTTTTCAAGCCCTTTTGCTATCCTTGCCCTCTTGACCATGGCTTTGCGCGGGGGTCATAGTGCACCCCCAGGGGGACGGTTTGTCCGAGCAAGAGCAACGGCACAATCCAGACGGAGCGGCTGACGGCCAATCCTCGCCGCCCGATCCGCACTTGGAGCGTCTGCGCCGCCAGATTGACGAGTTGGACGCGCAACTGGTCAAGTTGCTCAACGAACGGGCCAGGGTCGTCGTCGAGGTGGGCCGCCACAAACGGGCCACCGGCAACCTGCAGATCTACAGCCCGGATCGCGAGCAGCAGGTGCTGCAGAACATCGCCGGCATCAACAAGGGCCCTCTGAAGAACGAGACCCTTGTGGCCGTGTACAAGGAACTGATGAGCGGCAGCTTCGCTCTCGAGAAACCGCTGAAGATCGTCTACCTGGGTCCCGACGGCAGCTTCAGCCACTTGGCGGCGAGGCAGCATTTCGGGGCCTCGGTCGAGTATGTGCCGGTCCGCGACATCGCCACGGTGTTCGACTCGATCGCCCGGAAGTTCGGCGACTACGGCCTCGTGCCGATTGAGAACACCACGGGCGGCAGCGTCACGGACACGCTGGACGGTTTCCTGAGCACGCCCGTGACGGTCTGCGCCGAGCTGGCCCTGCCGATTCACCAGAATCTGCTGGCCAACTGCAGCGTGGCGGACATCAAGGTCGTCTACTCGAAGCCGCAGGTCTTTAACCAGTGCCGCACGTGGTTGTCACACAATCTGCCGAAGGCCGAACTGGTGGAGATGCCGAGTACGACGGTCGCCACGCAGCGAGCCGCCGTCGAGCCGAACGCCGCGGCTATCGCCTCGCGGTTGGCGGCCGAGTTGTACAACATCACGATCGCCTTCTCGGCCATTGAGGATAACAACCAGAACGTGACGCGGTTCCTGGTCCTGGGCCGCGAAGGACCGAAGCGAACGGGCAACGACAAGACGAGCCTGCTGTTCAGCGTCGTGCATCGTCACGGCGCCCTGGTGGAGGTGCTCAACATCTTCCACCGCAAGGGCATCAACATGACGAAGATCGAGAGCCACCCGTCGCCGTTCCGCAAGTGGGAGTATTACTTCTTCGTGGATGTCGAAGGACATCGTGAGGACGACCACCTCCGCGAAGCCCTGGGCGAAGCCCGGGACCACTGCAAGCAGCTCGAAGTGTTGGGGTCGTATCCTCGCGCAGTGCGGCACGACGCGGAACCCTGACGGCCGGTACGTTCGACCGTCGGGAATGACACGGAGCACACTACGGATTCACCCTGGGAGACGTCAAGCATGCGGAAACCTTATGTCGCCGGCAACTGGAAGATGAACCTGAACCGCGCCGAAGCGGTGGCCCTTGCCTCGGCCGTCGTCAAAGGCGCTTCGTACAAGGACATCGACGTCGGCATGGCACCGCCGTTCGTTTACCTGGATGCCGTCGCTGCGGCCGCCAAGGGCTCGCCGGCCCACGTGGCCGCCCAGAACTGCTACTTCGAGCCCAAGGGCGCCTTCACGGGCGAGGTCAGCCCGCAGATGGTGCTGGACGTCGGCTGCGACACGGTGATCCTCGGTCACAGCGAGCGCCGCCATGTGCTGGGCGAAAGCGACGAGACGATCAACAGCAAGGTCAAGGCCGCGCTGGCCGCCGGGCTGAAGGTCATCCTCTGTCTCGGCGAGACGCTTGACGAGCGCGAAGCCGGCAACACGAACGACGTCTGCCAGCGCCACGTCCGCGAAGGCCTCAAGGGCGTGACGGCCGAGCAGATGGCCAACGTCGTGCTAGCCTACGAGCCGGTGTGGGCCATCGGCACGGGCAAGACAGCCACGCCCGACCAGGCCCAGGAAGTCCACGCGTTCGTGCGGCCGCTGGTGGCCTCGCTGCTGGGCGACGCCGTGGCCCAGGCCGTTCGCATCCAGTACGGCGGCAGCGTCAAGGCCGACAATACGGTCGAGCTGATGAGCAAGCCGGACATCGACGGCGCCTTGGTGGGCGGCGCGAGTCTGAAAGCCGATTCGTTCCTGGCCATCGTCGAAGGAACCCGTAAAGCCAAGGGCTTGGCCTGATTGCAGGCGGCCCGTTGAAACAACCACTTGTCGCAAGTGAGGTGACGCGTGCTAACCTATGTTCTGCTTGTCCTGTTCCTTATCTGTTCGTTGCTGCTGATCCTGTTGATCCTGATCCAGAAGGGTCGCGGTGCGGGCCTGGCCGGCGCCTTTGGCGGCGGTGGCGGCCAGAGCGCATTCGGCACCAAGACGGCCGACATCCTGACCAAGGCCACGGCCGTCCTGACGGCGGCGTTCTTCCTGCTGGCTCTGGTCTCCGGCTGGTACATAAACCGCCAGGCTTTTGGCGGAAGCTCGCAGACGCCTGCTCAGAAGACCCCGGGGCAGCCGGGCGACGGCGCGAACGAAGGTACCCCTGCCGCACCGACAGGCGACACGGGTGCGACTCCGTCGGATGCCGGTGCCACCCCGCCGGCCGACAGCGGCGCATCGAGCAACGCTGGGGCCGGCACCGCTCCGGCCACGGACGGAGGCGACAATTAGCGTGAGCGACACCAACTACCTCCAGGCATTCACCGACGCCGGAGCGCTGCTCGAAGGACACTTTCTGCTGACAAGCGGCCTGCATAGCCCGCGCTATCTGCAGTGCGCCTTGGTATTGCAGGACCCTGCTCTGGCCGAGCGGCTGTGCCGCGACCTGGCCGCCAAACTCAAGAACCTGAAGGCCGAAACGGTCATCGGTCCGGCCTTGGGCGGCATCGTCGTGGCCTACGAACTGGCCCGTGCCCTAGGCGTCCGCGGCATCTTCGCCGAACGCAAGGACGGCCAGATGCAATTGCGCCGCGGCTTCGGCGTCCGTCCCGGCGAGCGTGTCCTGCTGGCCGAAGACGTCGTGACCACGGGCGGCTCTCTGAAGGAAGTGATTGCGGCCCTGGCCGAGACCGGCGCCGAGATCGTGGGCGTGGCCAGCCTCGTCAATCGCACGGCCGGCAAGGATCCCGGGTTCGGCGTGCCCTTTGTCAGTCTGATCACAATTGACGTGCCGGCCTACGAGGCCGCAGCATGTCCGCTGTGCAAGGCGGGCCAGCCGCTCGTCAAGCCCGGCAGCCGCGGGAACGCCTGAATGGGGAGCAGCCGATGATTCTCAGTATGACCGGTTACGGAACGGCTGAAGTGGAAGACGCCGATCTGAGCGTCTCGACCGAGGTCCGTGCCGTCAACAACCGCTACCTGAAGACGAGCTTCCGACTGCCCGAGTTTCTGGCGGCGATGGAGCCCGAGATGGACCGCGTGGTCCGCGACCGCGTGACCCGCGGGGCCCTCACGGTCACGATCCGCGCCAAACGCCTCGGCGCCGCCGCTCGTCCGCCGATGGCCGTCGACGTGCTCGAAAGCTACGTGACCGAACTCCGTGCGGTTGCCAAACGGTTGGGGCTCAAGGATGACTTGGACCTCTCGCGGCTTCTGGAGTTGCCGGGCGTCTTCGACGAGGACGGGCTGCAAGGCGATCTGGACGACATCCGTGAGCGTGTGATCGGCTCGGTGAAAGCGGCCCTTGCCGACTTCGCCAAGATGCGGACCCAGGAAGGCAAGGCCCTCGAAGAGGACCTGCGTAAGCACGCCGCGATCATCCGCGAGCACCTGGACCGCATCGACGATCTGGCCCCGGCTGTCGTCGCCGAGTACCGCGACCGGTTGAAGGCCCGCGTCGAGTTGCTGCTGAAGGAGTCGGGCACCGCGATCGGCGAGGAGAACCTGCTGACGGAGGTGTCGCTGTTCGCCGAACGGAGCGATATCAGCGAGGAAGTCTCGCGGATGAAATCGCACCTCGATCAGTTCGACGAGTTTCTGGATTCGCGGGAGCCGACAGGCCGCAAGCTTGAATTCCTGGCCCAGGAGATGCTTCGCGAGTCGAACACGATCGGGTCCAAGAGCGGGCACCCGGAGATCAGCCGCCGAGTCGTCGAGATCAAGGCGGCGATCGACCGCATCAAGGAACAGGTGCAGAACGCCGAGTAGCCGCCCGAGGCGAGGAGCGTCGAATGCCCATTGAGATGATCAACATCGGCTTCGGCAATTGCCTTGCCGTGGACCGCGTGGTGGCCGTCGCTCGTGCCGACAGTTCGCCGCTGAAGCGACTGGTGGAGAACGCCTCGGCGGAGAATCGCCTCGTGGACGCCACCAGCGGTCGCAAGACGCGAAGCGTCGTCATCACTGATTCGCACCACGTGATTCTGTCGCACCAGAGCCCGGCGACGATCCGCGACAAGTTGATCGGCAAGACAGAGGCGACGGCCGATGAGGACGAGGACGCGGGGGGCCGCGAGGGTGAATGAGGCCGATCGCGGCTCGGACATGATCGTCATCAGCGGGCCGTCGGGCGTGGGCAAGAGCACCGTGACACGGAAGCTCCTGGCCCGTATGCCGGAGTTGACCTTCAGCGTGTCGGCCACGACGCGACCGTCGCGAAAGGGCGAAACAGACGGCGTCGACTACTACTTCGTGAGCCATCGGGAGTTTGAGGATCGGCTTGCGCAGAACGGGTTCATCGAGCACGCCGAGGTCTTCGGCAATCTGTACGGCACGCCGGTCAGCGAGCTAGCCCGTGCCAGGAACGAGGGTAAGCGGCTGCTCCTGGAGATCGACGTGCAGGGCGGACTCCAGGTGCGTCACCGCTACGGGGGGGCGCTGATGATTCTCGTCGTGCCGCCATCGCTTGACGTTCTGCGTGAGCGACTGACCGGGCGCGGCACCGAGAGCGCCGAGGCGGTGGCTCGACGGTTTGCCCAGGCCGAACAGGAACTGAACACGGCCCGCCGGAGCGGGGCGTATGACGTCGAAGTGGTCAATGACGATTTGCAGAAGGCGCTGCGAGACATCGAGCAGCTTATCTGCAAACAGGAGACAAGGACGTATGATCGACGCACTGAAGAATGATGTGATCGTCAAGAAGGTCGGCGGCCGTTTCAAGCTGGCGGTCCTCATGCAGAAGCGGATGGTCGACGTGGCATTCGGCGCGCCGTTGCTGGTGGACGCGGCCGGCAAGACCATGGCCGAGGGAGTCGTCCAGGAAATCCTGGAAGAGAAGATCTCCCTGGACCTGTCGGGCGGTGTTGTCGAATCGGAAGAGGACGCCGAGACGGCCGAGGAAGAGTAGTCCCCCCGGCCGATCGAGCCAAAGGCAATGCACATGCCCACCAAGAGCGACCCACTATCGGGCAAGCACGTGGTCGTCGGCGTGACCGGCGGCATCGCGGCCTACAAGGCTGCGGCGATGGTCAGCCGCATGGTCCAGTGCGGCGCGGATGTCCGCGTGGTCATGACCGAGTCGGCCACGCGGTTCGTGACGACCCTGACCTTCCAAGCCCTGTCGCGCAATGCAGTGCACGTGGGCCTGTGGGAAGCCGGCGATTCGTTCAGCAGCACGCACGTCGCTCTGGGCGACTGGGCCGACCTCTGTGTCGTGGCTCCGGCGACAGCCGATTTCCTGGCCAAGGCCGCGTGCGGGCTGGCCGACGACCTGCTTTCGACCACGCTGCTGGCGTTGGACTGCCCGGTGCTTCTGGCGCCCGCGATGAACAATCGCATGTGGAACAAACGCGTCGTCCAGGACAACGTCGCGCGGCTGAATGAGCTGGGTTACCATATCGTCGGCCCGGTCGAGGGCCGCCTAGCCTGTGGCACTTCGGGCGCCGGCCGCATGGTGGAACCGGACGAGATTCTTGCCGCCCTGAGAGCGCTCGTGCCGGACGCAGCGACGGCGAAGCCCAGCCGCAGCAAAAAAACCAAACGCGGGACACGCTCGTGAAGATCCTCATCACATCTGGACCAACCCGAGAGTATATCGACGCCGTGCGTTACTTGTCGAACGCCTCGACGGGGCGCATGGGTTATGCCCTGGCGATGGCGGCCAAGGCGGCGGGCCACGAGGTGACACTGGTCCACGGCCCCACGTCCCACAATCCGCCGCGGGTCGACAAGACGATCGCCGTAACGAGCGCCCTGGAGATGTTCCAGGCCGTGGGCGACGAGTTCGCGGCCTGCGACGCCCTGATCGCCTGTGCCGCCGTGAGCGACTACCGGCCGCGCGAGAAGTTCAGCGGCAAACTCAAACGCGAAGCGGCCAAGGAACTGACGCTTGAATTGATTCAGAATCCGGACATCGTACAGGAGATGGCCGCCCGCCGGCGCCAGCAGCAGGTGCTGATCGGCTTCGCCCTGGAAGCCGAATCGGCCGAGGATTATGCCCGCGACAAGCTGCTGCGGAAGCGGCTGGACGCTATCGTCCTGAACACTCCAATGGCCATCGGGTCGAACGAGACGACGATCACGATCTTTGGCGCCGACGGCCACCGCGAAGGGCCCATTTCGGAGGATAAGTCCGCGGCCGCGAAGCGGATCATCACTCTGGCCGAGGCCCTGCTGGAACACCTGCGATCGCTGCCGCCGGAATAGCCGCAAAACAGCGGTTCCGCCCCATCCAAAACCTAAAGCGAAAGGTCCGATAATGCCGATAAAAGTTCAAATCCGCCGCAAGGCCGGCTGCGATGATATTGCGCTGCCGCGCTATATGAGCGGTGCGGCTGCCGGGATGGATCTCTGTGCGGCCAACAGCGAGCCGATCGTCTTGGAGCCCGGACAGATTCGCCTGGTTCCGACTGGCTTGCACGTGGCGATTCCTGAGGGCTACGAGGGGCAGGTTCGCCCCCGCAGCGGTCTGGCGCTCAAGCATGGCCTGACGTTGGTTAACGCCCCGGGAACCATTGATTCGGATTACCGTGGTGAAGTCGGTATCATTGTCGGAAACATTGGGTCGCAGCCTTACGCCATCGAACGAGGTACACGAATCGCGCAGCTGGTCATAGCGCCGGTCGTGCAAGCCGAGATCGAGATCGTCGACGAGTTGGACGAAACGACGCGCGGTCACGGCGGATTCGGACACACGGGCACAACGTAAGCGGTCGTCGCGGATTCCTGCGACGCCGATGCGTTGGAGGAATCGGATGACTGCTGAAAAACGAGCTTTGCTATTCCGCATCCTGTCGGTCGGCGCGTTCTTCGCCGCCCTGTTCCTTGTGGCCAGCTTGGTCACGCACGATTGGGACGATCCGCCGGGCGGCCCGTCGCGCACCATCCACAACATCTGCGGCATCGCCGGCGCCTACGTGTCCCACCACCTCATCACGGCCGCCGGATGGGCCAACTACCTCGTCATTGCCGCCGCGATGGCCGTCATCGGTGCCTATGTGATCCGCGGCCAGGTGTCGCGACGATACGTCCTCACGGTCGCCTGTGTGGCTCTGGGCCTGTTCCTCGTGCTGAGCCTGTTCTCGTACGAACCGGCCACGGATCCGCATCGCAGCTACACCGAAGGCCAGCGGGCTGCGTATGACAACGCGTGCGGGCGTGCCGGGGCCGTCGTCGGCTACTACCTGTTCTCGTACGTCGGCATCGGCATTTGGTTTGCGGTGCTGGCGGGCTTTGTGGCCCTGGCTGCGACGATCGCCCGTTTCCAAGTTGCCGACCGCGCCCTGCGCGCCGTCGGCGTGCTGCTGCTGGTCTGCTTCGCCTCGACACTTGCCGCCACGTTGCAGGAACACGGGGCGATCCAGCCCGCGGCGGCAGACGTGCTGCCAGAAGGTTATGGCGGTCTGCTTGGCCTGCTGCTGACCAAGCATCTGCTGATCAAGTTCGGCTCGGTCGGATCGTACCTGCTGCTGGCCTTCGTCGGGCTGGTCGGTCTGGTACTTTCCACCGACACGGTCATCCTGCTCTTCCCGCTGGCCATCTATCGTTGGCTCCACAAGCGTCGCATCGCCCGCTTCGACGCCCTCCGACAGGCCAGCGATCGAATCCTCAACGGATTCCACGCCGCCCGCGAAGCCATGGCGGCCGGTGCGGTGGCCACTGCGGCCGCGGCCACGGTGAAGCGTTCCCAGCCGAAGATCCGCCGCAACGGCAAGGACGAGTCCGAGGAAGCCGAGACCCCGGCGGCGAAGCCCAAGGCCGCGAAGAGCGAGCCTCCGGCGGCCGAGGAGGAGCCGCAGGCGGCGGAGCCTGCAAGCAGGAAACAGGAAGTCCGCGTGGCGCCGAAGATTCGCCTGCCGAAGGACCGGGCCGCACAGGCCGCCGCGTCCGACGATCGGCCTTCGCGCGAGAAGTTCAATCTCGTGGATGCGGCCGAGGGCCCCGGCGAAAACGTCCCGGCTTACGACTTCCCGGCGCTGGACCTGCTCGATCCGCCTGAAGAGTTCGATATCTCGGGCGAGGAGGTCTCCATCCGGCAGAACGCCGTGAACCTGGAGGGCACGCTTAAGCAGTTCGGCGTCGAGGCCGAGGTGGTGGGCATCGACACCGGCCCGGTGATCACGCAGTACGAGGTCAACCTTGGGGCCGGCATCAAGGTCGGCAAGGTCATCAGCCTGTCGGACGATCTGGCCATCGGGCTGAAGGCCTCCAGCGTTCGCATCGTGGCCCCCCTGCCCGGCCGCGGCACCATCGGCATCGAGGTGCCCAACCAACACCGCAAGACGGTCAACTTGCGGGAGTCGATCGAGGACGGCCTGCCGCTCTCGAAGCGATGCAACCTGCCCCTGTTCCTCGGCAAAGACTCGGCCGGCAATCCGCTGATCCGCGACCTGACGGCCATGCCGCACCTGCTGATCGGCGGCACGACCGGCAGCGGCAAGAGCGTCTGCCTCAATTCAATCATCATGAGCATCCTCTATACGCGCAGCCCGCGCGATGTGAAGTTCATCCTGGTCGACCCGAAGATGGTCGAGATGACGATGTTCGCCAGCATCCCGCACCTGATGTGCCCGGTCGTCAGCGACATGTCGCGTGTGCAGAGCATCCTCGAGTGGCTGATCTCGAAGATGCAGGAGCGTTACGGCATGCTGGCCGAGGCCGGCGTCAAGAACATCGTCGGCTACAACGCCCTGACCCGCGAGCAGATCATCGAGCGATTCAAGCCGACCAGCGAAGAGGACAAGATGCGGCTGACGTATCACATGCCGTACATCGTCCTGGTGGTCGACGAACTGGCCGACCTGATGATGACCTGCGCCAAGGAAGCCGAGGCGGCTATCACCCGCCTGGCCCAGAAGTCACGAGCCGTGGGCATCCACCTGATTCTGGCGACGCAGCGTCCGAGCGTCGACGTCGTGACCGGCCTCATCAAGAGCAACCACCCGTGCCGCGTAGCGTTCCAGGTGGCCAGCCGCGTAGACTCACGGACGATTCTCGACAGCATGGGTGCCGAGAAGCTGCTGGGCCGCGGCGACATGCTGCTGATGCAGCCAGGGGCCAACAAACTGCTGCGGGCCCAGTGCACGTACGTATCCGAAAAGGAAATCAGCACCGTCGTGGAGCACGTCTCCCAGGGCGGCAAGTGCGAGTTCAACCGCGAGCTGGTGCAACTAAAACCGAAGCCGCCGTCCACGGGCCGCGGCCGCGGAGGTGCTGCGGCAGGCGACGACGATTCGTCCTTCGCCGAGCGGGACGATATGTACGTGGACGCCGTCCGCGTCGTGTTACAGCATCAGCGTGGAAGCGTCTCGCTGCTGCAGCGTAAGCTGGGCATCGGTTACGGGCGGGCCAGCCGCCTGATCGACTTCATGGCCGAGGACGGCCTGGTCGGCGAGTACCAGGGCAGCCAGGCCCGCGAGGCCCTGATCTCGCTCGACGAATGGGAAGCCGGACGCGGTGAAGGGGAAGGCGTCGGGGCCGTGGCCGGCCTGGGCGACGACGAGGACTTGGAAGAGGAAGGCGACGACCTGGACGACGAGTAACAAGTAGCAATACACAACCACACCTTCGAGGCGGAAGGCCCGGCCCTGATTCGGAGCTTCCGCCTCGCTTTATGCGCGGCCCGCGCGGGGTGGGGAGAATTGCTTGCCAAGCCCTGCCGCGCACGCTAACATAGCGAGGTTCTGTCGTAACATGTGCCGTCAGTTCGACGAAAGGTGGGTCCGTGAGTCAGTTGCTCGACAAGCTCCATGAGTTGCACAAACAACGGGTCGCATTGCATCGGTTGAAGGAGAAGGCACGCACGGTGGACGTCGCGATCAAGGCCAAGCAGAAGCAGGTGGTGCGGCTCAAGGCCGAGATGGATCGCCTCGTAGTCTCTCGCAAGAGCGGCCAGTCAGCGGCCGATCGCAAGGAGCTTGAGGTCAAGAGTCTCGACGACAAGATCAACAAGTTCCGAGCCCAGTTGAACGAGGCCAAGACGAACAAGGAATACCAGGCGCTGCAGAACGAGATTAAGTTCGCGGCCATCGAGAAGGGACGGCTTGAGGATCAGGTGCTCGCCGAGATGGACAAGATCGAGAGCCAAGTCGCCGGGCTTGAGCGGTCCAAGAGCGAGGTGGCCCAGGCCGAGAAGGAACTGGCGGACCTCCAGACCGAGAAGGCCGCCGAAGTCCAGGCCCTGGAGAACGAGATTCGCAAGGCCGAGAGGGACTGCGGCGACCTAGCCCGCGAGATTCCCGACGACATCATGCAACAATACGATCGCGTCGCCTCCCGTTACGAAGAGGACGCACTGTGCCCAGTCGTCATCGACGGCGACAGCGCCGGCCCCACCAGCTACTCGTGTGGCGGATGCTACATGCGATTGACCGACAATGTGTACGTAAAACTGCGGGGCAACAACGAAGAACTGCTGGCATGCCCGTCATGCACACGCATCCTCTTTCTGGAACCGTAACCCCCGTGGCCATCACTGCGAAGATTCTGATCTACACCGACGGCGGATCGCGGGGCAATCCCGGTCCGGCGGCGTGCGCTGCCGTGCTGCAGTCGGCCGACGACGG
>JAFGPY010000093.1 GCA_016935955.1 Planctomycetota bacterium | reverse complement strand
TCGCGGACCTTGTCGGCCTTGTCCTCAAGAATGGGACGCAGGCTGAGGCCGTCGGCCTGCGGCCGCTCGTCGACTTCCAGCAGGTCCAGCAGCGTGGGCATCAGGTCGATGTTCTGGGTCAGGCCGGTCACCCGCTTGCCCACGGGGACCGTGCCCGGCAGCCGCATCATCATGACGCAGGTGGCCAGTTCGTCGTAGAGTGGCACGCCGAACTTGCGCATCTGGTTGTGCTCACCGAGCATCTCGCCGTGGTCGCTGAGGATGACGACCAGCGTATCGTCACTGAGGCCGCGCTCGTCGAGCTTCTTCCACAGCGCCGGCAACTGGTCGTCCACCTGCGTGACCTTGCCCATGTAGAGGTGCCGCACCTGCTGCAACTCCTCAGGCGTCAGGTAGTCGATCTCCGGCTGCGTCGGCATGGCGTAGCGTTTGCCGGCATAGTCGGGGTCATACATGCTCATGTACGGCTCGGGCGGGTCCCACGGCTCGTGCGGGTCGAAGTAGTCGAGCACGAGGAAGAACGGCCGGCGACCGTCGTAGCCGTCGAACCATTTCTCAGCGGCGCGGGTCATGATGTCGGGACTGTAGCAGCCGTGGGTCTCCATGGACCACTGGCGGTTGATCCGCGTGTTGCCCAGGAACCGGCGGGCGGATTCACGGTCGGCCACGTCGGCCTCGACGACGCTGTAGGGACCGAAGTCCGCCTGGCGTCCCTCGACCACCGGCGCGTGGCAGGGGCCTTCGGTGAAGTAGGTGAACGTCTCGAAGCCGCGGCCCATGTTCCACATCGACTGCCCCGTCGGCGAGTCGGTGATCAGGCCCGTCTGGTAGCCGGCGCGTTGCAGCACCTCGGCCAGCGGCGTGTCGTGGGGCCGCAGGGGCGACCACGGCCGGTTGGTGAAGGTGTACGTGCCGCAAAAGAAGGCCGTACGCGACGGGATGGTGATCGGGAACTCGGCGTAGTTGCGGGCAAAGACGGTGCCTTCCTGTGCGAAGCGGTCGAAATTCGGCGTGCGGATCACAGGGTGGCCGTTGACGGCCAGATGGTCCACGCGCAACGAGTCGAACATCACCAGCAGGACGTTCATTTCTCGCGCTCCTTTCGGACGGCGGGCCGTGCGTGCTACTTGCCCTTGGCGGCGCGTCGCCAGCGGTTGACGGCCAGGCGGAAGCGGCCGACTGACCAGTCCAGTTCACTCTTGCGGTTGCGGGCCAGCCAGAGTTCCTTATACGCTGGCAGAATACCGTTGGTGAAGTCCGCGGCCCTGCGGAACAGCTTCCGAGCATCGTCCGGGCGGCCGAGCAGTCGGTGCATCTGCCCGCACACGGCCAGTCCCTTGGCCAGCGTCAGAGCCGACAACACGGAGTACTCGATCGCTGCGACCGATCGATGATGGCTGGTCCCAACCGCCATCTTCTCCTGGGGCATCTGCTCCAACAGCTGCGTCGCTATGTTCATGGCTTCGGCCAGCCGGGCGTTGAACCGCTCCTGTTCCGTCAACAGTTTCTCGGGCGTGGTCTTCATGGCGGCGAAGTCCAGCTTCCGCTCGTCGCCGAATCCGGTCTGCGCGAGTCGGTATTGTTCAGCGCCCAGGTCGGCCAGCGTAACGACGCGTTCGGCCTTGCCGCTACGGTCGCCGAGGACGTGCAGCGACCAGCGGCGGCCGATCGTCTTGCGGTCGGCCCTGGTGTGGGCCCAGGCGTGCTCGGCGCCGCTTGCGAAACCGGGCAGGGCGGTGGCCAGCAGGTTGAAGTGGCCGCCGTCGCCCCACTCGGTGTTGAGCAGCCCCACGGCCTTGAACTGCCGTCCGGCCGCAGCGAAGTTGGCGATGTTGTCGCGCATCATCCGGATGCGAGGCATGAACGCGCCCCAGTTGTTCACGCCCGGGCAGACCACCAGGTCGTGGCCCGCCTTGCGGATGTTGCGGCTATGGTCGATCATCCATTGCTTCGAGTCCGCGGCATAGCACCAGTTCAGGAAGACCACGTCCTTGGGGATCGGCCCGATGGCGTCCGCGTGGTGCTTCAGGATGTCGGCCCAGATCATCAGCCGCTTGCCGTGCCGGATGGTCAGGCGGTTGATCTTGCAGATGAACTCGGCGAAGAGGCGGCCCTTGCCGATCCGCCGCGCGCGGGCCTCGCTCTTGCCCGTGCCCAAATCCCAGACTTCGTCGCAGCAGGCGTTGAAGTAGGGCGAATCGAATTGCGGCAGAAACTCGTCGAGCAGTTCGCCGATCAGCTTCTCGCTCCGCGGATTGGTCGGATCGAGGCTCGTTCCCTGGCGGGCGAACGCGCGCGAGCCGGCCAGCGTGCCGCTGGAGGGTGTGTTGGCCAGGTCGCGGTACGGCGGCTTCGTCAGCAGCCGCTCCAGGTGGCCGAAGCTCGCCTGGCTCGGGATGAGATCGACGCCGTGGTCCTTGCAATGTTCCTGCAATTCCAGAATGTCCTCGGCCGTCAGCGGGTCGGTGTCCTCCCAGACCAGTGGGTGGCGCTCGTAGCGGTACGGGTACTCGATGTAGAGCGACAGGGCATTGACTTTCAGGTGCGCCAGCAGCTCGACCAGGTACTTCAGCGTGTCGAGCGTGGGCACGCGGCCGCGAGAGATGTCGTGGTAGACGCCGCGCAGGGACATCTCCGGCCAGTCGCGGACCTTCACGGCGGGCAACTTGCGGCCGAATTGCCGCAACAATTGCCGCAGCGTCTGCACGCCGTAGTACAGGCCGCGCGGTCCGCTGGCCGACACGCAGACGCCTGAGGCGCCGACGGTCAGTTCGTAGGCCTCGTCGCCGCCGGTCACGCGAGCACGGCGCAGCACGATGCCGCCGTCCGCGGCCGCATCGTCGTTGCCGGCGCGGCGGGCCAGGCGGGCCTCGATGCCGAGCGTCGCGAGGTCCGAGACCAGTTGCCGCGCGGCGGTCAGTTCCTGGCGGCCGCTGCCCGGCGGCAGGCTGACCAGCAGATCGTCGGACAGCTTCAGCGTGCCCTGTCGGCGGCGAATCTCCTGCGGAACGGGCAACAGGTCAAACCGGGTGGTCTTGCCGGCCATGGTTCGGTCCTTTCGGTTTGCGGTGAAACGTTGAGAAAGTGCGCTCGAAGGCATCGCAAGAGTGTCCTGACGCAGGGCGGTCAGCCCTCCTGGTTCTGGCGATTTGCCTCGATGCCGGCCAGTGCGGTGGTCACGTTGTCGGCGAACACGAAGAGGGAATCCAGGCCGGTGAGCAGCAGCGTGCTCCAGATCTTCGTGTTGACGCTGCAGAGCACGAGCCGCTGGGTGTGATTGAGCAGCCGCTTGCGGAGCCGCAGCAGCAGCGACAGGTTCGAACTGCCCACGTAGTCGACGTCCTTCATGTCGACGACGACCGCCAGACGATCGTTCGCGCCGATGAGATCCATGACTTCGTTGAGATCCTCGGTGAAGCCGGGGTCCTGCGGCGGCGTGGCTACCAGGATGTTCTCGCTCCAGTTCTGAACGGCCATGGTCCCTCCAGCCCCAAGGGTCTAGCGGCAACGAACGTAATGATCGATCGGCAGATCGAGTGTCGCCAGGTGCGGCTGCATCTCGGCCTGCCATCTCTGGTAGTCCTGCCAGTAGCCGGCGGTCGGCGCGACGTGACCGGCACGCTGCGACCAGTAGCGATTGAACTGCGTCATCAGCACCTCGCGGACATACTTGGCGTACATGCTGGCCAGGGCGACCGGCAACGACGTGCGGTCGGCCTTCTCGCGAAACTCCAGGTCGAGGACCGCCTTGCCGCCGATACGGTAGCGGCTCGCGCCCGGCGACTCGTGCACCACGTCCACGCGACGCAACGGAAACGTCTCGCGGAGCACGTCGCCATAGTACGTTCTGCCGCCGTGTTTGTCCATCATCACCAGCAGCGGTTCGTCGCCGAATTGGCCGAGCAGCCCTTCAAGCAGTTCCATGGCCAGACGCCAGAGGACAGTGGCCTTGTTGTCCGTGGCCGTCACCATGGCGTTGAATCGCCACGGTTGGGCGAGGTTGACGCGCACGGCGCGCAGCCGCACGCCCGCATGGTCGAGGGCTGCACGAAAGACGACTCGCGAACGGTTGACGGCCGACGCCTCGGCGGCCAGCGGCAGGGCAGGGAACTCCTCCCGGTGCCAGGGCTCGCCGTGGGTCAGATGCGATTGGTGAATGGCCAGGGCGCGGGCGAAGACCTCGAAGGACGCGGGCAAAGGGGCATCGCACGTCGCCAGAACGTGATGCTCGAGCCGGCCGAGTCGCTGGTTGCCCTGGTGCAGGAGTTTGGAGTCGGCGATGCAGACGCGTTCGCTACGGTCGGGCCTGGGACAGACGCCCTCGGCCAGGAGAGTCCAGAGGTCCGAATCGGTGCGGGCCTGCGGAACGTCCAGGACGGCGGCAGCAAGCACCAAGGGCCCGAGGACCGGACCATATCCCGCTTCGTCGATGCCTATGACAATGGCCATGACCGTCCATTCGCAAGTGCGGCTTGCTCGGCTCCTGTCTCAGAGGGGATTGTACCGATGGTCTGGATGGGCGGCAACGGTTGGTTGCGTGAAAACCTGGTCAGGGCGACGACGATGGACTTGCCACGGCGCAAAAAAGAACCGGCCGCAGGGTGTACCCGCGGCCGGGTTATTGTCCGGCATTTCCGTGGTTAGGTTGTCGGTCCTCTTACTTCCTGCGACGCATCACGAGGCCGCCAAGGCCGACCAGCAGCAGGCTGACCGAGGCCGGCTCGGGAATGCTCACGCCGTCCTTCACGTCGTCGAGGAAGAAGGCCGCCGCTCCGACGCCGTCACCGTTGACCCACACGACCTCGGTCGTGATGGTCTCGCCAGCCGATGCCTCGACGTGCCAGACCATGTAGATGCCGCTTTCGAGTTCGGCGACCGTAATGTCGTGCCAGGTGTCCTCGGTGCCCGCGGCAGCCGTGGGATCGAGCAGGCGAACCTGCAGGGCCACGTCGTCGCCGGCCAGGCCGGCGTTGCGCGTCGAGTAGGTGTTGTCGTAGAAGAGGACCTCGAAATTGAACGTCTTGTCGGCGTTCAGGACAAGGTCATAGTCGATGCCGGTCGTGCCACCACCGCCGCCACTGCCGTTGCCGCCGCCACCGCCGCCACCGCCACCGCCACCCTGATTGCCATAGGTGAAGCTATCAATGAAGGCGGGGTTGTCGGGCGTCATCGTCGGGTCCTGGGTGTAGTCAGGACGCCCCGAGGAGATGTCCCAGACGACCGAGACGTCGCCGCCGTACGGGCCGGGCGTACTGTTGATGATCCAGTCCACGCCGGTCGCCGTGTCGGCACCTGTGTAGGTGATCTTTGCAGCCTGAGCCGCACCGGCCGACAGTGCCAGAATGGCCAATGCGCATACTGTCCCACTGATGAAACGCTTCATCGACATACCCTCCCCACGGATGCGAGAATCGCAAACATACCATGCGCCTGAAATCGGCGCCGATCCCTTGGCCTCTCCTTGTGCCACGGCACCCCCATGCCGAGAAGACACAAGTATTCAGTGCGCAGCCGCGACAGACGGTGAACACCTGCAGTGAAAGGCCTAGATACAAGAAATGGGGTTTGACCCCCTCTTCACACTCTGCCCAAAATATACCGCAAGAATGACGCGGGGGCAAGTTTCGCTACCGGATTTGTGCCAATTTTCTGGGTTATGAGGGCAGGGGGACGCAGCGCATCACGCAACCCATTCATAAACAATGGGTTAAAGCACATTCGGGGGGCGTTGGGAGATGTGGTTTCTGGGCAACATTGGGGCGGAAGTCAAGTACTCTCGCACGGCGACTTGCGTCTTCAGGACTCGCGATTAAGCGTTGTCACACAAGTCTTTTGGAATGTCGGTAGCGGGTGCCATGCCTGCCCTGCAGGCATGCCGAACGGCTCCCGCCCGGCGCATGGCTGCGGGGCAGCCATGGCACCCAAGGCAGGAATGCTTATCTGACACCGATTAGGCCGTTGGAAATGCTGGGAAGGCGGCTCGCATTCGGCTACAGATTCTTGAGGGCCTGGGCCAGTTCGGCGACGTTCTCGAACACGAGATTGGGTTGCACGTTGCTCGTCGCCAGATCCTTGCGCGTGGTCTCGCCGCTCAGGACCAGGATGGCGGGCATGCCGCTGGTGACGGCCATCTGAATGTCCGTGTAGAGCCGGTCGCCGACCAGAGCCATCTCGCGGGCAGCCAGGCCGACGCGCTCCGTGGCCAGCCGCAACATCCACGGCGACGGCTTGCCGAAGACGTGATCCGGTTCGCGGCCAACGGCGCTGGCCAGGCAGGCGCACATCGCGCCGCAATCGGGGAGCATCCCGCGCGGGTCGGGGCAGACGCGGTCGGGATGCGTGGCCAGGAACCTCGCTCCGTGCTGCAGCTCGATAGCCGCGCCGCTCAGGTTCTCGAAGTCCAGGTTGGTCGCGTAGCCGACCAGGACGGCGTCGGCTCCCTCGGTCACGACGGTCTTGCCCGCGGCGCGGACGTCGTCGGCCAGGGCCTCGGTGCCCAGGACGTAGACCGTGCGGATTTCCGGCTGCTCGCTCAGGTACAGGGCGGCGCTCTGGCCGCTGGTGATGATCTCCTCGGGCTCGGCATCGACGCCCAGGCGACGGAGCTTCTCGGTGTAGCTGGCGGCATTGCGGCTGGAGTTGTTGGTCATGAAGATCCGCCGCAGGCCCAGTTCGCGGAGCGTCGCCAGGAATGGCGGCGTCCACTCGAACAGCCGGTTACCCAGGTAGAGCGTTCCGTCCAGGTCCAGCAGGAACGCCTTGATGTCTTTCAGCGCGTCGATGCTCATCAGCAGACCATCCTCTCCGTTTCCCGGTGCCGCAGTCGGACCATTCTTGCGACGGCGAGCCGCGGCGTCAACCACGAATCGGCTCCGATGCGGGCAATGCTTCTCGGATCGACGGGTTGCATTCCTTCCGGGCGGACAGTGGACGGACAGGGGAGGAAGCGGTAGAATGGCCGCTCCAGTATGGGGTGAAGACATCGGAGGCACATTGTCCCGGAGGACGGTTCCAATGAGGCATGTAACGTACGGCGTGTGGGCTGTGGCGATTACGGCGGCCCTGATGATGGCGGCGGGCGGTTGCGACGAGGCGCGGGATGCGACGGGCGGCAACGGGCAGCCGGTGGTGACCGAAGCGGGGCAGTCGCAGGAAACCCCGCAGACGCAAGAGACTCAGCAGACCAATCAGGAGACAAAGGTGGAGCAGGTACCCGAGCAGCAGAAGACCGAGCCGGCCGGCAACCCGGTCGTGGTGATGGAGACCAGCGAAGGCACGATTCGCATCGAGCTCTACCCGGACAAGGCGCCGATCACGGTGGCCAACTTCCTGCAGTACGTCGACGACAAGTTCTATGACGGAACGATCTTCCATCGCGTGATCCCCACGTTCATGATCCAGGGCGGCGGCTTCACGCCCGACATGCAGCAGAAGGACACCCGGGCCCAGATCAAGAACGAGGCGGCCAACGGTCTGAAGAACGATCGCGGCACGATCGCCATGGCCCGCACGGGCGTGGTCGACAGCGCCACGGCCCAGTTCTTCATCAACGTCAAGAACAACGATTTCCTGAACTACCGCGCTCCCACGCCGGACGCTTTCGGCTACTGTGTTTTCGGCAAGGTGACCGAGGGGCTCGACGTCGTGGACCGCATCAAGACGACCCGCACGGGCTACGTTCGCGGCATGCAGGACGTGCCCCTGACGCCGGTGTTGATCAAGAGCGTCCGCCGGGCTCAGTAGGCGGGCCACTGTCAAGGGGATCTCGGGCGATGGGTGGTGCTTCCGGACGAATTCCCCGGGAACTGATGTCGAAGAAGGGCAGGGGCGATCTTCGACGCGCCCTGAAATGGTTCTGCGCGGTACTGGCAGCCATTGTCGTCCTTGCGCTGTTCGTCCGCGCCATCCTGGTCCACTATGCCGAGAAGGACTTGGCGAGCGTTAAGGCCAAGCTCTCGTTCGAGCTTGTGCCGAGCCGCGACCTACCCACCCTCTGGGGATCCGAGCCGCTGCCCGACGAGAACGCCGCGCCGCTCTATGTCGAAATCGAGCGGAAGCTGTCCGCCATTCTGTATCCCGACGACGGCACCGACTCCGCATCATCCCGCTTGGTCGATAAGGTCCTGAGCCAGGGCGAACCGGTGGAGATCTCGCCGCTCGACGTCGCGGCATTCCTGTCCGAGGACGATGGCGACGACACGTGGTCGCAACTGCAGGACCTGCTCGGCATCTGGGGCTTCCAAGAGTACTACGGCAACTCGGCGGCGGACGAGGAGTTCGGCGGCTTCGCCGATCAGGCGGTCGAAGACGATGAAGCGGACGCCGAACTCGGGCTGGCCGATGACACGGTCCCGCCACGAGATGTTGCCGCCGCTCGGAAGTTCCTTACCCAGTTCGCCGAAGTGCTGAAGCTTCGCGATGAGGCTGTCTGGCGACCACTGTTTCGCGAGCCCCTGGACTGGACCCATCCGTGGTCGGCATACCTGGACGACCGCTACGTCCGTTCGCTGGATGATCTTCGTGATCTCACGCTGTTGGAGTCTGTCGTTGCGGCCCAAGAGGGCCGGATGGAGGAGGCATACAACGGGGTCTGTACGTTGCTCCTCATGGCGCGTCATCTGGAGCTGGTTCACCTCATTCATAAGCAGCACCTTGCTGCCGTCTTGCGGTGCAGGGCGTGTGAGCTGTTGGCCCGCCTTCTCGCCCAGTCGCCCCCGCCCGGCGACACGGCCGACAGACTGCGCGACCTGTTGGCGTTCGATGCCCAGCAACGTGCCCGGTCGATCATTGTTAGCGAGGCGGCCTTCACCAACGGGGCCTTCGAGAGCGAGACCGACTCCGACTTGGTGGATTCGCTGTTTGCTTCCCGTCCGACTCGCGAACGGCTGGCGAGGTGTACCCATTGGGCGAACAAGCCGTCACTGATCCGTCAACATGCCCGCGTGCTGGAGACCATGGACGCCTACTACGAGGCCACCGGCGAAGCCGCCTCGTACCGCGACCGCTGCGAGGCGATCGCCAAGGACTTCACAGCGCGTTCGGCGCAATGGCCGTGGCGAGGGGCCCTGTCGCTGTGGCATGCCGGTGATTTGCCTTTCTTCATCGTTGATTTCTGCATGCGGGCCGAGGCGACCGGGGCAATGGCCACGGTGGCTTTTGACGTGGTGGCATACCGGGAATCGAATGGGCGCTATCCCGTGTCGCTGTCCGAGCTGCCCGACCGGGATGGGCTGCCCAGGGATCCGTTCTCCGGCAAGGCGCTGCTTTACCGTCCGACCTCCGACGGATTCGTCTTGTGGTCGGTAGGGCCCGATGGGGACGACGATGGCGGCAAGAGCTGCGAGGAACTCGGCCGCCACCTGCTGGAGGACGGTGACATCGTCCTTCGTGTGCCGCCGGTCGATCCGAATTGCGAAGCGGCGGATGGGGACACGGAAAAGCCTTGACCTGATGCGTGCGGCCAGTGAAAATACCCCGCTCGATCAGTGGCGGCAGGGCGTCGAGGGACGGTTTTCGAATCTGCCGCCGGGCCGGGCGACTGCGTACGGAACGAAGAACGAGTCGGACCTTGAGAAAGGAGCAGCAATCGTGAGCAAGCTAGTCGGCAACGCGGTGGTCGGCCAGAGCGGCGGACCGACGTGCGTCATCAACCAGAGCCTGGTGGGCGTGATCGAAGCGGCCGCCAAGTGCAAGGAGATCAAGAAACTGCTGGGCGCTCGTCACGGCGTCAAGGGCATCCTGGCCGAGGACTTCATCGACCTGCTGAAGGAACCGAAGGCGAACCTCGAAGTGGTGGCCCAGACGCCCTCGGCGGCCCTGGGTTCGGTCCGCATGAAGCCGACGCGCGACGATTGCCTGAAGATGTTCTCGATTCTGCAGAAGCATGACGTGCGTTACTTCTTCTACATCGGCGGCAACGACTCGGCCGAGACGGCCAACATCGTCAACGAGATGGCGGCCGACGCGAACTACGAGATGCGGGTGTTCCACATCCCCAAGACGATCGACAACGACCTGAAGGTGACCGACCATTGCCCGGGCTTCGGCAGCGCGGCGAAGTTCGTGGCCTCGGCCTTCATGGGCGACAACCTGGACAACCGCTCGATTCCGGGCATCAAGATCAACGTGGTCATGGGCCGCCACGCCGGCTTCCTGACGGCCGCCGCGATGCTGGCCCGCACGTTCAAGGACGACGGCCCGCACCTGATCTACGTGCCGGAAGTGGACTTCGACGACGCGCGGTTTGTGGCCGACGTCAAGGAGGTCTACGCCAAGTACGGCCGCTGCGTCATCGCCGTCAGCGAAGGCATCCACTACAGCGACGGCGTGACCGTGGCCGAGCGGATGGCCTCCAGCGCCGAGGTGGACTCGCACGGCAACGTGCAGCTCTCGGGCTCGGGCGCCCTGGGCGACTACCTGGCCGAGATGGTCAAGAAGGGTTTCGAGGGCAAGAAGATGCGTGTGCGAGCCGACACCTTCGGCTACCTGCAGCGCAGCTTCGCCGGCTTCTACAGCGAGGTGGACGCTCGCGAGGCGCGGCTCGTGGGCCGCGACGCCGTCCGCTATGCCACCAAGGGCGATATGGACGGTTCGGTGGCCATCAAGCGCGTCAGCAACAAGCCCTACAAGGTGCAGACGTTCGTGACCAGCCTGACCAACGTGGCCAAGCACACGACGAGCCTGCCGAAGAAGTTCATCAACAAGGCCGGCAACAACATCACCGAGTTGTTCCGGGCCTACGCCGAGCCGCTGGTCGGCAAGCTTCCCGAGGCCGGGCGGCTCAAGGGCTGGTAATTCCGCACGAGTTCGCCGCCTGTGGTCGCGTGGGCTGGGACGCGGCCACAGGCGGCAGTCTTTTCACATCGCATCAGCACACTGACATTTGCAGTGCGGCGACTCTTGGGTCTCGAACCGGGAAGGGGGCAGCTGTGGGACGGTACAGCATGCGCGTGGCGATGTGGCTGGTGACGGTTGGCATGGTTCTGGGTGTTGCGGGCGTGGTGCGGGGAGGCGACTACTACGTCTCGCCCAAGGGAGACGACGCTGCTTCGGGGGCCAGCGACGCGACGGCGTTTCGCACTCTTCAGAAGGCTGCGGACGTGGTCAAGCCTGGC
>JAFGPY010000092.1 GCA_016935955.1 Planctomycetota bacterium | reverse complement strand
TCGCCGACCGCCGCTACGGGTTCATCAGCGGCGCGTGCCAGGAATCGGTCCGCAGCAGCGTCGAGCTTCGCCACACGCGCAGCGACCGCGTCGACGCCGTGGTGACCCACGGGGCCCTGGGCCTGGTGATCTTCCTGGCCCTGATGTACGGCGTGTTCTACCTGACGTTCACCGTCGGCCAGCCGCTGATGGAACTGATCGAAGCCCTGTTCGGCCACCTGGCTGACCTCGTGGCCGGTTTCTGGCCCGACGGCGCCGACAGTCCGCTGAAAAGCCTGCTCATCGACGGCGTCATCGGCGGCGTGGGCGGCGTGCTGGTGTTCCTGCCGAACATCGTGCTGCTGTTTGCGGCCATTGCTTTCCTGGAGGATAGTGGCTACATGGCCCGCGGGGCCTTCATCATGGACCGCCTGATGCACAAGATCGGCCTGCACGGCAAGAGCTTCATCCCCATGCTCATCGGCTTCGGTTGCACGGTGCCGGCCATCATGGCCACGCGCGTCCTGGAGAGCCGCCGTGATCGTTTGGTGACGATGCTCGTGTTGCCGCTGATCAGTTGCGGCGCGCGGCTGCCGATCTACTCGCTGATCATTCCCGCTTTCTTCGCTCCACGTCTGCGGGCGCCGATGCTGCTCGTGATCTACGTTATCGGCATCGTCCTGGCCATTGTCGGCGTCAAGCTGCTCCGCACGCTGGTCTTCAAGGGCGAGAGCGAGCCCTTCGTCATGGAGCTGCCGCCGTATCGCATGCCGACCGTCAAGGGCGTGTTCATTCACACCTGGGAGCGGGCCTCGGCCTACCTGAAGAAGGCCGGCACCATCATCCTGGCCTTTTCGGTGCTGATGTGGGCCCTGGCCACCTACCCGCGGAAGACTCACCTCGAACGCGACTACGACGCCGAACTCGTCCGGGTCGATGCCGCACGCGACGCTTCGCTGGTCGACCTCAACAGCGCGCTGGGGCTGCCGCCGGATTCGCCCCTGCTCCTGCAGGACGACCTGGGCGAGACGGCCGCCGTGCCGCCGCAGGTGGTGCGCTTCGTTCATCTGCGGCAGACAGTCGAGGCCGCGCGGCGGCGCTTCGACGATGCTGTGGCCGACGAGGCGGCCGAAGCCGGGTCGCCGCGCTACATCGCTCTGCAGACGCATCATTTCGGCGAGTTGCACCGGCTGCAGCAGGCCGCGCCCGAAGTCTATCCGCTGGTGGCCCGTTACCTGGACGAGGTCGACCGGCCGCACGAGGAGCAGGTCCGCCGCATTCAGGCGGCCCGCGCCGCCGAGTTGCTGGCGGCATCGTTGGTGGGTCGGCTGGGTCGGTTGCTGGAGCCGATGCTCAAGCCGCTGGGCTTCGACTGGAAGATCGGCACGGCCCTGATCGGGGCCGTGGCCGGCAAGGAACTGTTCGTCGCCCAGATGGGCATCGTCTACGCGGTCGGCGAGGCCGACTCGTCGAGCGAGGCCCTGCGCGCCCAGCTTCGGCGGAACTATTCGCCGCTGACCGGCTTCTGCATCATGCTCTTCTGCCTGGTCTCGATGCCCTGCGTGGCCACGTTCGCCGTGACCGCCCGCGAGAGCGGGCGTCTGAGATGGGCCGTGCTGCAGGCCGCCAGCCTGACCGTCATGGCCTACGCCCTGACCCTTGCGGCTTATCAGATCGGTACGCTTCTGGGCCTGGGCACAACGTCGGTGGGGTAGAGACACCATGTCGGATGCCACACCTTGACCCGAAGGGCAAGGTGTGCGATTGTCGGTTTCGGGGCTGCGTTCTCCCGGGTGTGGCACCGGGGCTCGTCATTCAAGGCGCGGCCTGTTGCGAGCACTATTCCCGCACGCTGTCAAACGTGCGGCGAAAGACCTGCCTGGGATTACCTTCCGGTTGATCGCTCAGTTCGGAGGGAGCAAACCCCATCGCCATGTAGAACTGCCGAGCTGGCCCGCCTTCGGGGTCGTCGGGGCCGAAGGTCATGACGGTCAGTTCAGCCGGTGGACGCACGAGGCTCATCGTGTGGCGAACCAGGGCGGTGGCAAGGCCCTGGCGGCGGCAACGCGACGCAACGGACAGCCAACCGATCTGATACACGGGGGGCTCGGGCGAAAACAGCAGGCCGGCCGTCAACGGCGCGCCGGGGCCGCCGTCATTCTCGCGAATGCAGAACGCGGAGCCACGCTCGATATTGAGATTCAGCGCCTCGTGAAATCCCGGCTCTGAAACCATCGGCCCAAACAGGTGCTCCACCTCCGCAGCAAGTTCGAACCAGGATTTGACGTCGTCATGTTGGGCGAGCTGGACTCTCACAAGACGCTCCTCATTGTCCCCGCGAACAGGTCAGCATGTAGGGTGGCTGCTTGCAGCCACCGACCCAGCTCATGGCCACGCAAGCGTGGCCATGCCACCCGCCTTGACTCGGAGGGCAAGGCATGCGGTTGTTGGCCTGCGCACACTTTGGGGCTGCGCCCTCCCAAGTGTGGCCCCCACATCGATACGGAAGTCGTTGTAGGGGTCGCTCGCGAGCGACCCAAGCAGACGCCATGCATACCGGCTCGCCTGTTCAGGGCGGCTCACGAGCCGCCCCTACAATCGCCGCCGGGGGCTTGATGCCACGACCGCTCGCTACAGCACCCGGCGGGCCTTGGCCACGGCGGCATAGAAGTCGCCGCTCAGTTTCCGCGTCCGCTTGAGGGTTTCGTAGTTCACGTAGTGGATGCCGAAACGCTCGTGGTACCCTTTGGACCACTCGAAGTTGTCCATGAACGACCACGCAAAGTAGCCCTTCAGCGGGTATCCCTCGGCGGCGGCCCGCGCGGCCGATTGCATGTACAGCCGGTAGTACTGTAGCCGGTCGAGATCGAACACCTTGCCGTCGGTCACCTGGTCCACGCCGACCGTGCCGTTCTCGGTGATGTAGCTCTTCTTGTACCCCCATAGCTCGTGGAGCAGCCGCACGCCCCAGTAGATGGCCTGCGGCACCAGGAGCACCCACTCGGCGCTGCCGCGCGGGTAGCTCGACGGGAAGGGCAGCAGCTCGTAGTTGCCCGTGACCATGTCGGCGGTCGAGGGCGTGGCCTGCGTGCCGATGGGCCGCTTGGCGGCCACGTTCTCCACCGGCCCGACGCCCGAAGTGTCGCCGGCCGAGGCCGTCTGGGCGGCGCGGACGTAGATGCCGCGATAGCAGTTCAGCCCGATGAAGTCGCACGGCGAGCTGATCAGTTCCATGTCGCCGGGATCGACCTGCGGGGCGTCGGCCCCGATCGCCCGCAGCCATTTCTCCGGGTAACGCCCGAAGACCATGGCGTCGAGCATCGGACCGTTGTGGTCCTTGAAGGCCTCGGCCGTGGCGGCGATGTGCTCGTCGGTCTCGTAGACCGGCACGTAGAC
>JAFGPY010000091.1 GCA_016935955.1 Planctomycetota bacterium | reverse complement strand
GGATAGTCCGGCGAGATGGCGTAGCTGTCGTACCCGAGGGTGACCGGGTGGCAACCGTAGGCCACCACGAGGGCGGCAAGTCGCCCATTCGGACGGCGAGCGCCGATAAGCATCACCGTCGGGTCGAAGTAGCCCGGGTGCTTGCCGTCGGGATCGTTCCACTCGTTGCCCCACGTGCCGTCGGGGAGTTGAACGCGACGGTTCGAACTCAGCGTCGGGGCCTCGGCCCATGCGGTCTCCAGTTGCCCGGGCTCGGCCGCATTGAAGGCCGCAACGGCCACGTCGGCCAGCTTGCCCTTGAGGTCGGCCATGTACTGGCGGTCCATGTCCGACAGGTTGTCGCCGCCGAAGAGGGTCGCCGGTCCGCTGTGGGTGTGGGTGGCGCAGACGAGGATGGCCTCGCGCGGCAGACCGCAGGCCTTGGTGATGCCGGCCCGGATGTCGGCCACGTCGTCGCGCGAGTAGCCGATCGTGTCGCTGGTGATCATGACCCAGGCGTCTTTGCCGCGGCGGCAGGCCAGGGCCTCGGCCCGCAGGGTGTGTCCGACCGATGTGCTCAGCCGCGGGGTGTATCCCGAGAGCGTCACGCCCACGGGCGGGGTGATGTCGGTTGAGGCGATGCCGATCAGCAACTTGTCGGCCATGCGAGTTCCTCCCCACTTCGGCACTGTCCAACAGATGAGGCCAAAGGTGCCACACTCCAGCGCGTGCCGACCGCCGCCGGAATGTGGCACCCTCGGATTACAGTTGGTTGGCCGCTTGCCGCGACCGGTCTACTTCTTCTTCGCCATCGCCTTGCGAGCGGTGCTCTTGGGCTTGACCAGCTCGTCGATGTTGTCCTTGATCTTGGCCACGGCGTCGGCGATCTTCAGGAACTGCTTGCGATCGGCCAGCAGCGCCGCCTGGTGGATCGTGCAGAGCGTGTCGGCGCAGGCCTTCTCGGTGTTCGGGCAGTGCACCTTCTTGTACTGCGCGCCGGCGTACTTGCCCG
The DNA here is from genome assembly GCA_016935955.1 of Planctomycetota bacterium. The sequence continues at coordinate 16,429 of JAFGPY010000091.1, read as the reverse complement.
GAACCTTCATGTTCTGGAACAGCGGGTAGTTGTGGATCGAGCGGCCGTAGCCGTGGCCCATCATGACGCCCTCGGCCCGGATGGCCTCCAGGAAGTCCTCGCGGTGCAGGCCCTTGAACTCGTCGGCGTCGTACTGCAGGCAGAAGTAATAGTAGCCACGACGCGTGATCCGCTTATCCGCCGGCAGCGGCTCCAGGCCGCCGATCTTCTTCAGGGTGGCGCCGAGGGCCTTCGTGTTGGCCATCTTCACGCCGACCTGCTTCTTCAACTTGACGAACTGCGAGTTCAGGATCGCGCCCTGCAGGTCGGTCAGCCGGTAGTTCGACGACATCTCGTAGAAGTCGTAGAAGCCCTGCGTCTCGAGGCGGCCGAGGTTGTGGAAGCGGTAAGCCTTCCGCCAGTCGTCGGCCGTGTTGCACACGACGATGCCGCCCTCGCCCGAGGTCAGGGCCTTGGACTGCTGGAAGCTGAACGTGCCGAACTGGCCGTACGAGCCGACGCCCTTGCCGCGCCACTGCGAGCCCTGGGCGTGGGCACAGTCCTCGATCAGCGGCAGCTTGTGCTTGCGGGCGATCTTGACGATGCGGTCGAGGTCGGCCGGGTAGCCGCCGAAGTGGACGATGACGATGGCCGCGGTCCGCGGCGAGATGGCCGCCTCGATGGCCGCCGGGTCCATCTGCAGCGTCTTGGGGTCGCAGTCGGCGAAGACGGGAACCGCTCCGAGCGGCAGGGCCGCCGAGGCCGAGACCACGAACGACAGGGCCGGCACGATCACCTCGTCGCCCGGCTTGACGCCGGCGGCTCGCAGGGCCAACTCCACGGCGATCGTTCCGTTGGGCACACAGAGGCCGAACTTGGCGTCCTGGTACTTGGCGAAGGCACGCTCGAACTTGCCGCACTCGCTCGCCGCCTGGTCCGCGATCGTGCCGCCGCGCCACCACTTGCCGCTGCGGAAGACCGCCAGCAGCGCCTTCTCGTCGCTCTTGTCGAACTGCGGCCACTTGACCTGCACGCCCTTGGGCAGAACCATCTTGCCGCCGTTAATCGCCAACTTCGCCATACCGAATCACTCCTGTTTTCTTGATAGAGAGTTGTCCCCAATACACCACTCGTCACCAGTGTACCCTTGGGTCCGGGCGACGCCATGTACTGAGTTACGATTCATGTTGTAAAATGTCACTATCGGGTGCGGTCGCGGAATTCCTTGGGCGAGCAGCGGACCACCTTCTTGAACGCGCGGCTGAAGTAGTACGGGCTGTTGTAGCCCACCTGCTCGGCGATCTGCGAGATCTTCGTGTCGCTCCGTTCCAGCAACTGCTTGGCCGCCTCGATCCGCACCTCCGTCAGGAAGTCGATGATCGTCCGACCGAACTGCTTCTTGAACAGGCTCGCCAGGTAGTTCGGCGACAGGGCCACGTGGTGCGCCACCTGGGCCAGCGTCACGTCGCGGCTGTAGTTTCGCTGCACGAAGTCGCGGGCGTTGAAGGCCACCACCTGGGCGTCGGACCAGTCCTCGTGCGGCGGCAGGGGGCGACCGTCGGTGCCCAATTGGCGCAGGGCCTGCGCGAAGAGCATGTTCAGCAACCCCTTGCACAGCGACAGCCAGCCGCGCTCGCGCTTGTTCAGTTCGTCGATCAGTTGCGTCAGGATGCGGTTGGCCGGCGGGAAATCCAGGAAGTCCAGGGCCCCGAGCGTCTCGTGACCGCCCTGGGCGTCGAAGCGAGCCACCTGGCTGCCCAGATGGTTCGGCGATGCGGCCATCCACAGCGTCTCGGCGCTGCGGCCGACGGCGCGCGTCTCGTGCAGCATCCGCGGCGCCACCAGCAGCACCTCGCGGGCCCGCACGCGAATCAGTTCGCCTTCGTTGAGCACCTCGATCGTGCCGCGAGTCACCACGCACAACTCCGGATGGTTGTGCGAATTGAAACGCCGGTTCACCGTCGGCGGACGACCGTCCAGCAGCTTCAGTTGACTGCCGCGCAGCCCATTGATGATCGCGGGCATCTGCTCGTCAAGAATCTGTTCCCAGTTCGACTCGCTGTGATTCGTTTCCATGCCCAAGCTCTCCTGTGCCCCAACATTGTGTCAAGATTGCGGCAATTATCAAGGGGTTGATGCACACGTTCGTCCTGCCGAGTGCTATGCAGGATTTCGCATGAAGATGGCTAGGGGTGCCACGCTTCTGCTCGCAGAAGCGTGCCGGCAAGCCGGTTGCGCACGAGCACGCGTCTACAAGTAGACGCGTGGCACCCACGCGCTGCGGCCGTTCGTTTCCGGGAACCGTTGCACGCGGCTCGTCGTTGTGGTAGGACTGTGGGAGAGAACTCGCCACTGGAAGGAGTCGTGCACTATGGCCAAGCCTTCACCCAGGCGAACGAGCCGCCTGACGCACGTCGGCCCGCAGAGGACTTTCACCGGCGAGGACCGCGCCCAGATCGCTTTCCCGCTGGGCGGCATCGGCACGGGCAGCATCTCCCTCGGCGGCTGGGGCCAGCTGCGCGACTTCGAGATCTTCAACCGGCCGGCCAAGGGGCAGACCTGCCCAATGACCTTCCTGACGCTCTACGCCTGCCGCGACGGCGACCGGCCCGTGACGCGCGTCCTCCAGGGACCGCTCGCCGGCCCGCGCGAGTTCGCGCACGGCATCCCGTGCACCGACGGGGCAGGGCTGCCGCACTTCGCCGGCAACCGTTTCACCGGCACGTTCCCGATCGCCCGGATCGACTTCGACGACGCGAAGGTGCCGCTCCGCGTCTCCATGGAAGCCTTCAACCCGATGATCCCGTTGGAGGCCGACGACAGTTCGCTGCCCGTGGCCGTTCTGCTCGTGCACCTGAAGAACCCCGCGGTCTCGAAATCCGTGCGCGCCGTCGTGACAGCCAACCTGCGGAACATGGCCGGTCACCCCGACCTGGGCCGCAACGTCACCGAGTACGTCGAGGAGAAGGGCGTCCGCGGCCTGGCCATGAGCACGCGCAAGCACGCCAAGCGCTCGCCGCAGTTCGGCTCCATGGCCTTGGCCACGCCGTGGCGTCGCGTGCAGGTCCAGACGCGCTGGCCGCGCTTGCCGGTCTTCGACCAGTTGGAACTGTTCTGGGACCAGGCCTCCGCCGGCCGGCTCGACGACCGCCGCGACCGCGTCACCAGCGACGACGGCTGCACCGACGTCGGCTCGATCGCCCTGAGCGTCAACCTCAAGCCGGGGCAGGAGGCCGCGCTGCCGATCCTCATCGCCTGGCACGTCCCGAACGTCCGCAAGTACTGGGACACGGCCCTGGGGAACTCGTGCAAGTGCGAGACCTCGCAGCCCGTCTGGCGGAACCATTACGCGAGCCTCTTCGCCGACGCCTGGGCCGTCGCACGCCATGCGGCCAAGAACCTCCGCCGTCTCGAAGATCGCACGCGGCGGTTCGCCGAGACGTTCTACGGCTCCACGCTTCCGGCCCACGTGCTCGATGCCGCGGGTAGCCAGATGTCGATCCTCAAGACCACCACCTGCCTGCGGCTGCCCGACGGATCGTTCTACGGTTGGGAAGGCTGCCACCCGGACGCCGGGTGCTGCGAAGGCACGTGCACGCACGTCTGGAACTACGCCCAGACCCCGGCGGCCCTCTATCCCGGCCTCCAGGCCTCGGCCCTGGAGAACCACCTGAAGTACTCGATGCTCGACGACGGGGCCATGGTCTTCCGTCTGCCGCTGCCCCTGGGCACGCGCGGCCAGGCCTCGTTCCATGCGGCCGCCGACGGGCAGATGGGCGTCGTCCTCGGCGTCTACCGCCACTGGCGATCCACCGGCGACGACGCCTGGCTCGGGCGCTGGTGGCCGCAGACACGCAAGGCCATCGAGTACGCCTGGAAGTACTGGGACCGCGACCGCGACGGCGTCATGGAAGGCCTCCAGCACAACACCTACGACATCGAGTTCTACGGGCCGAACACAATGATGGGCTCGCTCTACCTGGCCGCACTCAAGGCCGGCGCCGCCATGGCCGACCGCATGGGCGACGCCGATGCGGCCCAGGAGTACCGCCGGCTGGCCGAGTCCGGCAAGCGGTGGATGGACGAGCACCTCTGGTGCGGCGACTATTACATTCAGAAGGTGGACCCCGCGGCCGCGCGGCTGACGCCGATCAAGAAGACTCTTTTCGCTCAGCACCGGCAGGACCGTGTGCTCGCGCCCGACGAGCCGCCGTACCAGTACGGCCGCGGGTGCCTGTCCGACCAGTTGATCGGCCAATGGTACGCCCACATGCTCGGCCTGGGTTACCTGTTCGACCGCGACCACGTCCGCGGGGCCATGCGATCGATCTTCCGCTACAACTTCCGCACCACCCTGACCGACCACGTCAACACCCATCGCGTCTACGCCGTGGGCGACGAGGCCGGGCTGCTGGCCTGCACCTGGCCGCACGGCATGCGCGAGACTAATCCTTTTCTCTATGCCCACGAGATCTGGCCGGGTATGGAGTACCAGGTTGCCGCCCATCTGGTCTACGAGGGGATGATTGAGGAGGGGCTGGCTATCGTCAAAGCCGCGCGCGACCGGCACGACGGCTACCATCGCAACCCGTGGAACGAGGTGGAGTGCGGCAACCATTACGCCCGCAGCATGTCCTCGTGGGCCCTCGTCTGGGCGCTCAGCGGGTTCCGGTATGCCGCCCCCGAGCAGCGCGTCGTCTTCGCGCCGAAGGTCCATCGCAACGACTTCCGCACTTTCTTTTCCACGGGTGGCGCCTGGGGTCGCTACAGCCAGAAGACCGACAAGCAGGGCGGCTGCGCCACCATTGACGTGATCGGCGGCAAGCTGCCGCTGCACTGGGTCGTCCTGGGTGTGGCCGCCGGTCGTCGCGGCACGAAGGCCCGCGTGCGCCAGGGCAAGCGCAACGTGCCCTGCACGTGCTTCGTCGACGAGGAGGGCGCCCTGGAATTCGCCATGGGCCGCACGGTCACCGTCGCGCCCGGCCGTCCGCTCGACCTCCGCTGGTCCAACGCCTGACAAGCCCCGGCACTGCCGGGGGATCGAACGTTCAGCAGACCGCCACGGTCTAGCGGGTGCCATGCTTCTGCTTGTCGTCGATCCCGAGCGACGTCGAGGGGCAGAAGCATGCCGACAAGCCAGGAGCCGCGTGGCTGCAAGCAGCCACCCTACATGCTGCGGGAGCGGGGGCTATGCCTGCTTTGTCGCGAACCCCGAGCGCCGTCGGGAGGCAGGCATGCCGTTGTAGGGGCGGCTCGTGAGCCGCCCTGATAGGGTCGCTCGCGAGCGACCCCTACACCCTTCATGGTGCGGGGTGTCATGCCTGCCCCGTCAGGCATGCCGTCAGTTGCCGCCGGTGATGCTCTTGATCGCCTCGCGCGGGATGAAGGTCGTGTCGCTGCCACGCGTCTCAATCTGCACCCAGTCGCCGGCGACCTTCAGCTTGCACCGGCTCAGTCGCAGCGGCTCTCCGCCGACCGAACTGTTGAACTCGACCACCAGCTCCCTGAAGTCCATCGATCCGGTATTGAATCCGCTGCCGCTGCTGGTTCGTCCTTCCTGGGCCACCGCATTGACCGCCACCAGGATCCCCAGCACGCCCACCACTACCAGGATAGCCACGAGTGCCTTCACTGCCTGTCCTCCAAGAAAGCTGTGTCTTTCATCTGCAGCTCGGGTCGCCAGACCCGGCGCGGAACCTTTAGGGGCACGGCCTGCTTGTCCCGCCTGCCCCGAGCACGTCGAGGGGAGCGGAGTCGAGGGGCCGTGCCCGCCGTTGTAGGACGGGGTGGCATGGGCCACTCGGGTTAACAGACCCTATAGCCGCAAGTCTTACACCAAGTGTCCTATCGACAGGATGCCGAAACGCTCTTCATCCTTCAGTACGAATTCCACCGGTTTCGCGGCAGCCGATTTTCCACGCCCGCGCCGAGCGGACCGGGCCAGGGGGGCGTGTAGGATTTCGCATGAAGAAGGCCGGGGGGGCCACGCTTGGAACTCGCAGAAGCGTGCCGACAAGCCTGTTGCGCACGAGCACGCGTCTACTTGTAAACGCGTGGCGCCCTCACGGCTGCTCCGCAGCCATGCTCCCTGTCTCTGATACCAGGGGTTGCCTCGCGCCGCCGTTGCGACTATCCTTGGACTTTGACGTCCGCCGCGCGCTTCACGAGCGGCAATACCGAGCGACTTTTCACGGAGACAACCATGAGACTGATCATCGTAGGCGGTGTGGCCGGCGGCGCGAGCTGTGCGGCCCGGGCCCGGCGGCTCAGCGAGACGGCCGAGATCGTCATCTTCGAACGCGGCGACCACGTCTCGTTCGCCAACTGCGGCTTGCCCTACTACATCGGCGGCGACATCACCGAACGCAATCGCCTGCTCGTCCAGACGGCTGAGGGACTTCGCCGGCGGTTCAACATCGACGTCCGCACACGCACCGAGGTCCTCGAGATCGACCGCAAGACCCGCCACGTCGTCGTCCGCGCCGCCGACGGCGCCGAGCACCGCGAACCCTACGACAGGTTGCTCCTGGCTCCCGGGGCCGACCCCTTGCGGCCGCCGATCCCCGGCATCGCCGATCCGCGTATCCTGACCCTCCGCAACCTCCAGGACACCGACCGTATCAAGAACCTCGTCGACGCCGGCGCCCGCCGCGCCCTCGTGGTCGGCGGAGGCTATGTCGGACTGGAAATGGTCGAGGCCCTGCGCCATCGCGGCCTCGAAGTGACGATCGTCGAAATGGCCGACCAGATCATGCCCCCGCTGGACGCCGAGATGGCCGAACTCCTGCTCCGCGAACTCAAGGGCAACGCCGTCACCGTCCACCTGGGCAACGCCGTCAAGTCCTTCGCCGCCGCACCGACCGGTGTCACCGCCACGCTGGCCGACGGCACGACCGCTGAAGCCGACCTCGTTCTGGTCGGCATCGGTGTGCGGCCCGAGGTCCGTCTGGCCAAGGAGGCCGGCCTCGAACTCGGGTCGACCGGCGGCATCAAGGTCGATGACCACATGCGGACCAGCGATCCCGACATCTTCGCCGCGGGCGACGCCGTCGAGGTGACCGACCTTGTGACCGAACAACCGGCCCTCGTTCCGCTGGCCGGACCGGCCAACCGCCAGGGGCGCATTGCCGCCGACAACCTCTGCGGACGCGACAGCTCCTACAAGGGCACCCAGGGCACCGCGATCGTCAAGCTCTTCTCCCTGGCCGCGGGCATGACCGGCGCCAACGAGAAGACCCTGCGGCGGACGAAACGAAAATTCGAGAAGGTCTACCTCCACCCGGACAGCCACGCGGGCTACTATCCCGGAGGAGCGCCGATAGCCATGAAGGTGCTCTTCGATCCCGACGACGGGCGGCTGCTCGGCGCCCAGGCCGTCGGGCACGACGGCATCGACAAACGCATCGACGTCCTGGCCACGGCTCTGCGGGCGGGCATGACCGTCTACGACTTGGAGGAACTGGAACTCTGCTACGCGCCGCCGTTCGGCTCGGCCAAGGATCCCGTGAACATGGCCGGCTTCATTGCCGCCAACGTCCTGTGCGGCGGCAATCGGCTCGTGCAGCCCGAGACGGTGGCCGCGCGGAGCGAGCCCGAGGCCCTCGTGCTCGACGTCCGTTCCCGTGAGGAGTACGACACCGGCCACGTCGAGAACGCCATGCTGATTCCCGTGGACGAGCTGCGCGACCGCCTCGACGAACTGCCGCGCGACAAGGTCATCCACGCCTACTGTAAGGTGGGCCTTCGCGCCTACCTGGCGCAGCGGATTCTGTCGGAGAACGGGTTCGACGCTCGCAACTTGACCGGCGGCTTCACAACCTACGCCGCCGTCAAGGCCGTCCTCGACCGAGGAAACGAGTCGCGATGAGGGGGCACGACGTACAAGCCCGCTGCACTGCAGCGGGATACGGAACGGCGCGACCCATTCGATCCCCCGGCGGTGCCGGGGGCTTGTGGGCGAGATACGAAACGTCGGCACCTGTTCGATCCCCGGCCGCACCCGGCTCGTGCGATTCGCGAAACCCCACTTGCTGCGCGGCCCCGCCCGGCGTACAATCGCGACTTCCTGTGCGTAGGATCGGGCCGCGAGGTCCGACGCGATATTCCCCAGGGGCACGGCCAGCCCGTCCCGAGCGAAGCCGAGGGCCCGTGCCCGCAGTCGTATAGGACATGAAGGAGTACAATATGCAGAAGCAGCGACAGGCGTTTCTTGAGGAGTTGATGGCGGCGTGGTGTCCCTCGGGATTCGAGGAGATGGCCCAGGACGTGGTTCGCAAACGCCTCGACGGCCATTGCGACGAGCTGCGGACCGATATGCACGGCAACGTCATTGCCGGGACGAACGTCGACTCGCCGCTGCGCGTCATGCTGGCCGGTCACGTCGACGAGATTGGCCTGATGGTCGTGCACATCGACGAGAAGGGGTTCCTCTACTTCCAGCCCATCGGCGGCTACGATCTCAACGTGCTGGTCGGTCAGCGCGTGCTGGTCCACACGGCCAAGGGGCCCGTGCAGGGCGTCATTGGCCGCAAGCCCATCCACCTGATGGAACCCGAGCAGCGCAAAGTCGTGCCCAAGTACGAGGAACTGTTCATCGACATCGGCGCCAAGGACGAGAAGGAGGCCCGCAAGCTTGTCCGCGTCAGCGATCCCGTGACGGTCGACGCCGAGATGAAGTACCTGCTCAACGACCTGGTCACCAGCCGCGGCTTCGACGATCGCGTCGGCACGTTCGTCGTTGTCGAGACGATGCTGGAGGTGGCGGCGCGCAAGCCGAAGGTTGCCCTGTGGAGCGTCTCGACGGTCCAGGAAGAGGTGGGCCTGCGCGGCGCGCGGACCAGCGCCTTCGGCATTGACCCGCACGTCGGCATCGCCGTGGACGTGGGCTTCACGGCCGACTACCCGGGCATCGACAAGAAGATCACCGGCGACTGCAAGGTCGGCGACGGGCCGATCATCGCCCGCGGCCCCAACATCAACCCGATCGTCTTCGACGGTCTGGAGAAAGTGGCCAAGGCCAGGAAGATTCCGCACCAGTTCGAGGCCGCACCGCGAGCCACCGGCACGGACGCCAACGCCATTCAGGTGAACCGCGCCGGCGTGGCGGCTGCCCTGGTCAGCATTCCGAACCGCTACATGCACTCGCCGAACGAGATCGTCAGCCTCAAGGACCTCAACAACGCGATCAAGCTGCTCACCGAGTACGTCCTGTCGCTGAAAGCCGATGACGAGTTCATCCCCGGCGTCTCCAAGCGCACGGGCATCGTCAGGAAGTAGCCGGCGCATCGTGCGGCAGTGAACAACTTCTCCCCCTTGACGGGGGAGGTGCCGCCGTTAGGCGGTGGTGGGGGTGCGGCGCGGAACAACGTGCCGAGCTTGTTTGGTCCTTGGCGATCGTCACCCTCACCCGGCCCTTCGGGCCACCCTCTCCCGTCAAGGGAGAGGGGTAGCGGCGGGGGGACCGTGCCCGCCGTGTCCGTTTTATCCTTGTTCGGTGCCATGCTTCTGCGGGTGCCATGGCTGCGCCGCAGCCATGCCTGAGTACGGGATGCCAGTTCGACCGCATGCCTGCGGGGCAGCCGTGGCACCCGGCATGCGTGATGATTGTGCGACGTACGGAGGTGTTCTATGGCTGACCGAGAGGCCAAGGTCCGTTTCGAAGAGATGTTGCCGCACGAGATCGCCGAGGCCCGCGCGGCTTGCCCCGTGGCCTACCTGCCGGTGGGCGGCCTGGAGTGGCACGGCCGCCACAACTGCGTCGGCCTCGATGCCGTCAAGGTCCACGCCATGTGCATGCATGTCGCTCGCGAGACCGGCGGCGTGGTTTTCCCGACGCTCTTCTACGGCGACCAGCGCGAAAGCCACCTCATGGACGCCAACCACGATCCCGACGGGCTGATTGCCGCCGATTACGGCCTGACCAAGCGCGACTTCGCCCCGGGCTACATGCACGGCTCGCCGTTCGAACGCAAGGAACAGAGCGCGCTGCTGATGGTCCACTGCCTTCGCGAGATGGCCGGCTACGGGTTCGAGGTGCTGGCTATTGCCGCAGGGCACTACCCGCTGCTGTCGACGGCCCGCGCCGCCTGCCAGTTGTTCTACAACGATCGCGGCCAGATCGCCTGGGCTTTCACCGGCTTCGAACTGGTCCGCGACCGGATGCCGGCCTCCGGCGACCACGCCGGCCCGTGGGAGACCAGCCTGATGCTGGCCCTGCGGCCCGACCTGGTGGACCTGTCGCGGGCCGAAGGGCCGTGCGCCATCGGCGACCTCTACGAGCGCGTCCACGACAAGTCGTCAGCCGAGTTCGGTCGCCAGGCCCTCGACCTGATCACCGATCGCGTCAGCGAGGTGAACCACCGGTGCCTTGCCGCCCTGCGGAATCCCGATCCGTCGCTGTTCGAGGTCCCGTGCCTGGCCGCCTGTCGCGGCGCCCGGCGCATCGCCGAACTCCGCGAAGGCAACCACGGACCCGCGTGACCTCGCAAGGGCGCGGCCCGACGTCGTCGTTGCACGCGACGTCCCGGACAGTGTCGAGGTGCAGCACGCAGTATGCCGAAAGGAACAACCATGAGGACCGTTGCCGCACTTGTCGCAATCGCCGTCACGACCTGCCTCGTCGCCGGGGCCGGATGCAAAAAGCCGGACGTGCCGCCGACGTCCGAGCCCGTCATCAGCAAGGGTTTCGACGGCGCCGATTTCGTGCGACGGTTGCAGGAGTCCGTTGCCGCCGGGCCGGACGCCGACGGCAAGGGCTACGAGCTGGCCCGCCAGGCCGTCGAGGCAGCTCGCGCCCTGGACACCTACTCAGCCCGTTTCGAGAAGCAGGAGTACGTCGGCGCCGAGTTGCGGCCGGTCGAGCAGATCGACGTCTGGATTCGCGAGGACCCGCTCGCCGTCCGCATGCGATGGGTCGGCCGCGTCGATCCCGGCAAGGACGTCCTCTACGTCGAGGGCGAGAACGACGACCGCCTCCGCGTCTACGCCGGACACATGGTGCTGAAGATGCGGGTGAACCTCGATCCGTTCAGCGATGCGGCCATGAAGGACAATCGCCACGCCATCACCCGCATGGGCCTGGCGACCCTGGCCTCGGGCCTGCTGCTGAATCAGGGCGAGTCCGTGCCTGCCGACGAGAAGAGTTTCCGCCTGCTCGGCGGCGCGACTCTCGACGAGCGGCCCGTGGACGTCGTCGGGCGTCCTGTCGCGAGCGACGATCCCGAGACGCCGGCCGATCTGCTGATCTATTGCCTCGATGCCGCCACGCACCTTCCGGTCCTGGCCGCTCGCTACGACGATGCCGGCAACCTGCTGGAGATGTACCACTACAGCAACGTCGCCCCGACCGACGCGCCGCCCCAATGGGTCTTCGACTTCGACTCCCTCGGCAAAGCGCCGTAAGTCCGCAGCGTGGGCATGTTACCCGACGGTGGCGGCTTGGTCAGCGGCAGTCGTGAGTCGCAGGCATGGCACTGAGGTACCTGCTCAGGTTGATCGGGTTCGACGGCGAATAGCCCAGCCCGCCAGAACGGCACAGCAAGCCCCTACGGCAAGAACGATGCCAAGAAGAGGTGGTGAGGAATCGCTCTGGGCCAGTTCCTCCGCCGCAGTGCGGTCCTCTTCGCATTGTATGGCTGCACCAGGCGAGGGCTCTTGCTTGGCACTCGAGCCTTCCGAGTCGAGTGAATCGAACATCGAGATGGTCTGGCCGAAGTCCTTCTCGATCTTCCGCAACTGGCTTTCGGCAAGGCGGGTGGTCACCGAGGGACGTTCTGCTTCCGGGGGATGATCTGCGTGCCACTTTCTCTCGGCCTCCAGGGCTGTCTCTCGCTCCATGCGTACAAGCTCTTTGACCAATGATCTATACCCAGGCACGAGTTCTTCAGGGTCAATTGACGCCAGTTCGGGATCGGTTGAGCGGCGGAGAAACACACCGGCCGCCCGGTGGGTGATCTCGCGAAGCAACTCCGCTCTTGCAGTGGCTGTCGCCAACGAATGGATCCCAACGGGACCGGGCGCTATGCTCTCTGCGTTCGTCGTCTCTGTACCTTGTTCATCGAGCTTGTTCTTGATCTGCTCCTTACATTTGACAAGCCGCTCTTCAAGGCCGGATATGGCCTCCGCCAGAGATTCTTTGGATACGGATTGAGTCATCCAGTAGCTATTGGCATTGCCGATGTGCGCGAGAAGGTCTTTTCTCGTGGACTCCACCTGGGCCGCAATCTCCTCCCGGGAGAACAGGGGCGGCGGTCCCAGCAAATGAGTCTCCATGGCTGTTCTGATTCCTTCAGTGAAACGTCCGACATCCGTCCGCAGGCTCTCAAGGGTGTCCGGCGTCACGGTATTCTGATACCGCTGCTGGAAACGGGTGTTCAGGGTGACGTCCATGAATGCCTTTGTGACGCGAAGCTTCTCGATGGCGAGGTTGTTTGAGGTCACAAGCACTCTGTTGGGCACGGCGCGCGCCATGTCGCGCCCCGACACGGCTTCGAGTCTCTCGGGCAAGGCACTGTCGGCAACGCGTTCTGCGTGATCGCGCAGGTAACGCAGTAACTCGGTACGTTGCTCCTCGCTCAGAGTTGCACTCAGGCCGTCGCTCAGGGCAATGCGGCTCTGCATGATCGTGAAGACTTGGGTCCTGGACAGTTCGGACGGCAGTTCTTGACCCGTCAAGTCACTGTTTCCGGCAGACAAGACCATGGCCACTATGGAACCAATGACGCGACACGTTCTCATCGTTCCGCACTCCGTTTCCACCCTTGGCGGGCGTTCTCAGCCGTTTTGACTCGCAGACGCACGCACATCGGCCACACGGTTCCTGTGCCCCCCATGGCCCCGTACCCGCAATGTCCCCAATACGGATTCACTCGAATCTGGGGTTTGATCTCCGCCAGGCTCAAGCGAAAGAGCATCGTCTCAAGCGAATTTGCCAGAAACAAGCCTGTTTGTCGGACGAAATACTCCTCCTGTGTCTGCAGTATGTCAGGAGACTCTCGCCACTGCGGGATAAGGTCCCCGGTGCCATACTCCGTCCGCACCAGTTCGTCAGCGTCTTCTGGAATGGCTCCCCGCAGGCAGGGATAGAGCAGGTCGTTCTGGAGCCGATGCGCCCATTTCATGGCGTTGTCGGTCCAGGCGGCAAACCCCTGCGATATGAGAAGATCCATGTTCTCGGGGGCATCGGGCGGCAACTGCTGGCGGACCTGTTGCTCCAGCCAATCTGCATATTTTTGAAACAGTGCGCAATATGCTTGTTCCGCGTCTGCTTGTTGCTGGGGCGTGGGCGATTCACGTTTCAATGCTTCGGCAGTGCAAAACGCGAGCCACCTGCCGGTCGACTCAGAGAACCGTGGATCCTTGAGCCATGCCTCGTGGCAATCCAGGAACAGGGGAAGCGATTCGGCAAACCGGCGTGAGAATGAAGCATCCGGTTTCTTGCCGGCCACTGCGAGGGCGTCCACGAGGATTTCCTCCACGCGGTTCACGGCTTCTTCCGACAGGCCCCTGGAAGCTGCGCCACTACGCCACGTCGCGACAACATCCTCTATCGAACTGCCACCGGTTTGGGCCTCTGGTTCAGGTTCAGGCTCGGGCTCACGAGCACAACCGCCCAATGTCAACGCACAGCAGAGGGCTGCGACCGCGACGCGATTCCGCAAGAATGTCGGGCTAGGATACAGCATCATTGTCGGTCGCATCTGCATCCTCCGCACCATCTCCTGGACATGATCATGGCATTCGCTCTGCCATTGGGCCACGCCCATTATGAGTACACGCACCACCGGCTTGTGCGGCCGGCGGTGCGTGTTTCAATACCGACCACGACACTCCTTGACGCTACGGGCCCACAGACAGGCTAAAATTCGTACTCAGGAAGGCATAGCCCATAGAGTATGCATGCCACGCACGCGTGTCATACTGGGAATGGGCCTTGGCGAAGTTGATGACATTTGTGTAGACAGTCGTTTCATTGTCGCTGCCGAAGTCCATCTCAAAAGGACGGTTCTTCGTATCCTGGCCACATGTCCACACGTCGTCACCCGATGTGTAGCCGATTGTGAAGCCGGGCGGCCAACTGATGTTCAGCCCTGCGGTGAGGGTGCCGCCTTCACGCAACTGTATGCTCCAGTCGCCGTCAAAATACATGTCGCCGTCCGTCCCGGGGTAGCTGTTGATTGTTATGCTGGCCTGTGAGTGCGTCAGGGCCATAGCCGCCGTAAACAGTCCATTGTTGGCGTCGCCATCGAGCCACCACCCCAGCGTGAGGGTGCCGCTGGCCACGAAAGACGTGTCCTCGGGATTCTCATCGTCAGTGCTGTAGCTCTTCTTCCAGCTCGTCTGGACGTCCTTGGTTTGGTCGTTGTCATCATGCACGTAAAGCCCGTTCCATGCATCTAACCTGACCCTGGCGTAAGCATGATTGGCGTAGTTGCCGATGTAATACGTCCCGAACGAACGAGTGTCATAGATGTAGTGGCCGTCCGAAACGCCTGTCGCGTACCTCGGATCGGTGTTCTCTTCATCGGCGTTCGCCGTCCAGTCCGTGGCCCATACCGGAACGGCGTTAACGCAGACTGCAAGAACCAGAAACAGCCACAGCTTGTAGTCAGTTGTCATTCGCGTGCTCCTTTCGTTGGTGGTTTGTCATGAAGATGAGAAATGCTGCAATACTGCAGCAACAATACATGACCCCAAGTAAAGATGCCATTCTAAACTGGCTCCGTGCGTTATCGCTTGCGCACCGCGAGGCTTGATTCTCGAACCTTGCACTGCCGATCCAGGCCACTGTAACGAATCCGTCAACAGGCCACAACAATTCATAAGCATCTGAAATGTAATGTAATCATACCCCCCCCTGAGGCAAGTCAAACCGAAATTCGGAAAATCCGCGATTTGGCGATTCCGACGCCAATAAGGTCGTCCAACTGAGTGGTCTTGGCAGGTTTGCGGGGACACGCCTCGGACGCTACTTCTCCGGTACCTCAACAGTCACTGGCTCGCCTTCGCCGGCCTGCGCGTCGGCGCCGTCCGACGGCAGCAGGATTGTGACGCGGTGCGGCTTGCCCTCCGGCGGCTCCAGCTCGAACACCAGCCGCGAGGGCGTCAGTTCGACCGGCCGCACCTTCGGCGGCGCGGCGTCCTTGGCCAGCGGCAGCATCAGGTGCGCCAGCAGCACCTCCTTGGCCGGCGCCGCCGTGGTCCGTCGCAGATGGTATCCGCGATGCGTCGGCACGGGTTTGCCCGGCCCCGTACCCGCCTGGACGATCGACTTGTCGGCTTCGCTGACCATGCCCGTTGCGTCCAGCGGCACCACGGCCATCCGCGACTCGCCGTAGTCGGCGATCCAACCCGCGGCGTCCTGCCGTTGCTGGAACGGAGCGACGGCGTGCACCGTCCACGTCAGAGTGTGCGGCTCGTCGTCGCGCAGCCGGTCGACCGTCAGCAGCCAGTCGCGCGTCACGACGACCGTCCGCCGCAACGACACCTCGGGCGTGGCCCCGTAGACACTGCCGAACTCGCCCGTCGCGTAACCGTACTTGTCCGTGAACCGCACGCGGTCGAGCCGCGCCTTGTTGAATCGCTCGTAGGGGTAGCCTTGTTCGTTGTGGTACGAGCCGTCGACGCCCTGGCCCTTGCCGTCCACCAGCAGCGTGTTGTGGTCGCGCGTGTACTTCTCGGCCAGGTAACCCGTGTCGCTCGCCATGTACTGCCGGTGAGCGTAGAGCCACACGGACCCGATGTCCGGATGCACGTGGCCGCAATTGGTCGCCCAGTCGGTCATTTCGCCCAGTTTCTTCGCCGCCTGGTGCCCGAGCGGCGGGCCGACGCGAAACAGTGCCGCCGTGTCGTCGTCGCTCCATCCGCTTCGCCACGAGACCACGCCCTGGTCGGTGAAGTAGTGCCACGTCGGCAGCTTGTCGAGGTCGGCCGGCGCGACGGCGTCGCTGTACCACAGGAAGGCCGAGGCCGGATAATCGGTCGACGGCCAGCGCTTCGACAGCATGTCGCCGACGAGCCGCGACGCCGACGACTTCGTGGCCGCAGCGACGGCCCAGTACATGCCGACGTTGCCCAGCCGCAGCTCGGGAATCTCGGTGCCGCTCCAGATGCCCGTGTCGCCGACGTCGAAACCGTTGGGCGCTCCCGGCAGCGACAGGTACAGGGCGAACCGCCAGTTCTCGCGCAGCGCCGGCAGGTCGAACAGGTTCCGCCCCGTGGCCCGGCCCATCAACTCGGCGTACCGCACGTGCCAGTGCAGGGCGTAGCTCCAGTAGCCGAGACCCTCGTAGTAGTAACCGTCGTCGCCCAGGGCGTACCGGCAACGGCGCATCACGGCATAGCCGCGACGCACCCACTCGTCGGCCTCGGGCACCTCGCCCAGCAGGGCCAGTGCGGCCGTCGTCATGCCGATCGTCGGAATGTAGGCGTGGTTCTGGTCGTAGGTGAACTT
>JAFGPY010000013.1 GCA_016935955.1 Planctomycetota bacterium | reverse complement strand
GCCCAGACGGCCGAGGCCCAGATGCTCGTGGCCCAGGAAGCCGCCCAGATCATGGCTGACTTCCTGACCGGTCGCGGCATGGCCAATGCCGTCAACATGCCGGCCATCGACTTCGCCCGGGCCGGCGAACTGCGTCCGTACCTGCAACTTGGCCAGCGCATCGGCATGCTGCTCGGCGAGCTGAACTGCGGACGCATGAAGAAGCTGACCATCAACTACAGCGGCGCCGTCTGCGACCTGCCGTACCGCCAGGCCACGATCTCAATCGTCATGGGCCTGCTGCACGGCCGCGTCAACGAGCGGCTGACGATGGTCAACGCCACGCTCGTCGCCAAGGACAAGGGCGTCGAGGTGGTCGAGACGCTGACCGAGGAACACTGCTCGTACGTCACGGCGGTCGAGGCGGTCATCGAGAGCGACAAGGAAACCCACTCGATGGTCGGCACGCTGCTGGGCGGCAGCCACCCGCGAATCGTCCGTGTCGACGGCATCGACGTCGAGGTGCCGCCCGAGGGCAACATCCTCATCACTTTCCACGAGGACCGGCCCGGTGTCATCGGCCACACCGGCACCGTGCTGGCCGAGCAGGGCGTCAACATCGCCTACATGACCTGCGGCCGCCAGGGCGAGCGGGGCCAGGAAGCCACGCTGTTCATCACCCTGGACAGCGCTCCCAAGGAGGGCACGCTCGACGCCCTGATGGGCGTTCAGGGCATGCACCGCGTGCTGCACGTGGCACTGCCGCCGCTTGACGCGGCCGAGTAACCGTGATTTAATGACGACCTGCGGGGACTGTCGCTGGCCTCGCAGGTCGTTTTCTGCGCATAAGTTGCAGGACAAACGGCCGCATGCCGCGTATGATATATCGGCAGTCGCCGGGACACGCTCTGCGGCAGAGCCCGGCGCTGCATGCGATCCTTCTGGCCAAGAGTTCCTGAACGGTGCGAACCACGTGATCTATCGCTGGGGTAGAATCGGCGCAGTCGCGGTGGCCACGGTGCTGGCTGCGGCCGCCGTCTGGACCGGCGCCTGCTCGCAAACCACCGACAATTCGTCGCAGGCCGCCGAGGGCGACCAGCCCATCGCCGAATCGGGGCGGCAACTGCAGCCGCACATGGGCAGCGGCGGCGTGGTCACCCTCGAGCCGGGCGAGACCGAGGCCCTGGTCATCTACAGCGGCGCCACGCACGGCACGCTGGAGGCCTGCGGCTGCGACGGCAACATCGCCGGCGGCATGACCAAGGAACGGACCGTCGTTCGCTGGATTCGCGAGAGCGGGCGGCCGACGCTGCACGTCCATCCCGGCGACCTGATGCCCTACAAGACGTTGCCCGGCAAGCCGCGCTACGTGGCCGAAGCGGCGGCGCTGATGGGCTACGACGCTCTGGCTGTCGGCGACCAGGAACTGCGCGAGGGGCTGCCCCAGTTCCGCGAACTGGCCATGCAGTATCGACTGCCGTACGTCGCCTCGAACCTCCGGGGCGCCGACGGCAAGCACCTGGCGCCGCCCTACGTCATCAAGACCCTGGCCGGCGTCAAGGTCGGCATCTTCGCGATCGTCGCGGACGCCGGCGAAGGATGGTACGTCTTCGACGAGAAGGCTTTCCCCGAGGGCGTGACGCGCCAGGGCGCCCGCGAGGCGGTGGCCGAGGTGCTGGCCGAACTCGAGGGCAAGGTCGACTACATCGTCCTGCTCAGCCAGCAGGACAAGTCGCTGGACTGCAAGCTGGCCTACGAGTTCCCGCAGATCAACCTGATCGTCGGCGGCCACGACGAGAAACTGATCACGAAGCCGATCCGCATCGGCCACACGCTGGTCGTCAACGCAGGCGTGGCGGGCGACTTCGTGGGCATCGTGCGGCTGGGCATCGATCCCTCGCGCCACGTCCGCGTCCTGGCCCACGAGTTCGGCGTCGCCAGCGGCACCGTGCCGAAAGATCCCGAGATCGAGAAGATCTACTATCGCTACGTGAAGGAACAGAACGTGCGGCCGGAGGTCTACTCGAAGGACGACCCCGACCTCTTCCAGTCGTCGCTCACGTGCGAGCCGTGCCACAAGAAGATCTACGAGCAGCACATGACCACCAAGCACGCCCAGGCCTGGAAGACGCTCGTCGACGCCAAGCGGACCGAGGACCGCGAGTGCTGGAGTTGCCACACGATGGGCTACCGCCGGCCCGGCGGCTTTAAGAGCATCAAGGAGACGCCCGAGCTGGCCAACGTCTCGTGCCAGGCGTGCCACCCCGTGACCCACGATCACAACGATCGCGGCATCAAATCCGACCCCGACTTCCCGCTCAACCAGCGGGCCTGCGAACGGTGCCACACCGTCGTGACCAGCCCCGACTTCAACTTCTGGAAGGACATCGAGGAGATCGACCATCACGCCGTCAAGGAGAAGTCGAACGACCCGCCAGCGGACTACAAACACTGGCTGGCCTTACCCGAGAAGAAAGACGCCGCCCCTGCCGCCGAGCCGTGACATGCACAGAGCTTGCGGCCAGTTGCGTCCACGCTTGATGTGGGAGGCGTGATCGTGGGTGCCATGGTCTAGCCGCAGGCTAGGCCATGATAGTCGTCCAAGACAGAGCGGATGGACAGGTTCTGGCACAACCGTTCGCGCCACGGTTGCCCGCCTCCTTGCCTGTGAAGGGACGGCCGGCATGACACGTCATGTTCCGAACGATGCGGCCCGTGGTTTGGCCAGGGCAGTGATCTTGGGGTGGCATCCTTCCGGTATGCCCCGCCTGCTGTCCCACCCCTCGGCCCTCTCCGTGCTGATGACGTCCGTAAGCGTGATGGCATGTGTCGCTCTGGTCATGAGTGTGCCCGTCCTCATTCTTGCCTCTACCATGCGTTTCGGCGTCGTTGACATGTCCGT
>JAFGPY010000090.1 GCA_016935955.1 Planctomycetota bacterium | reverse complement strand
TGGCCGTGGACCTTCACCGCCGCGGAGCCCGACAAGTGGTCGCCACCGCCCGCCGGAACCGGCGGCGGCACGCTGCCGATCAACATGCAGGTGCACTGGGGCCTCTCGGCCGCGCGGCTGTGGCGGATCACCGGCGAGAAGGCCTGGCGCGAGCGGGCGCTGAAGGTATTCAACTTCGCCAAGAGCCGCATGACGCTCTACGACGACCACTACAGTTGGAACTACTGGGAGCCGTTCGGCCCCTGGGACATCAAGCCCGACGACGGGCAGGCTTTCGTTCACTGGATCAACACGCATCCCTATCGCGATTACCAGGCCGGCGAGGTGGCGGCCTTCGTCGAGGCCTACCATCGCGGCCTGACGTTCGACGAGACGGACATGAAACGCCTGGTCCGCACGAACCTCGATGTGATGTGGAACGGCAATCTGGACGAGCCCGCCTGGAACAACTCGAACGCCGGCGTGCAGAAGGGCGCCTTCGGCGAGATTCGTCTGCCGAGCCAGCCCACGGGCATCTTCAACCGCTATGCCGGGACGCTGTGGACCGACCTGGTCGATTTCGACGCCCGGGCCCGCAAGCTCTACGAAAAGCAGCTTGAGCCGGGCGCCTACCAGCATGCATACTATTACAATGTAACGGCCGCGCGGCCGCCGAGCTACAAGCGGCACCTGGCCGCCGAGGCCACGGTGTTTGACGTGCCGCTCAGTCCGTGCAGCACGGTCACCATGGTCACGGTGATACCCAGCACGATCATCCGCGGCCAGAGCGCCGTGGCCGCGTGCCAGGGACGCCTGCCGGGCGCGCTGAAGGTCGAGCTGCGAAGCGCCGACGGCAGCAAAGCGCTTCGCACGTTGACGGAAGCGGACCTGAAGCTGATCGTCAACGTGCCCCTGGAGACGGACGACCTGGAGCCGGGCCGCTATCGCGTCCGCTGGACGCTCAGGGACGAGTACCGCGAGTTCCCGATCGAGGTCCGCTGAGACGCTGGTCGTCCAGATCGACACGAGGCAGACGCAAACCCCTCCCCTTGACGGGGGAGGTGCCGCCGGCAGGCGGCGGTGAGGGTGACGAAACATCGGAAAGCCTCCGACGGTGCGCCCCCCTCACCCCTGCCCCTCTCCCGCCAGGGGAGAGGGGTTCCGCGCCGACCGGTGGACGAAGATAATGAGGCCGCAATAGGCAACAACCGAAAACGAGTCCCATCGCACAAGGATGACGAGGGAGAACCAGAGATGCTGATCGACTTCCACGCTCACATGGGCTTCTTGAACCGCGAGGGCCGGGCCGACCGGCCAAACCTTAACGCCGACTCGCTGGTCGAACTGATGGACGCTCGCGGCCTCGACAAGGCGGTGCTCCTGCCGCTGGAGAGCCCCGACTGGGGCGGCGGTTACCTGTTGAACGAGGAGTGTCTTGCGGCCCGCGAGAAGTACCCCGACCGCTTCATCGTCTTCGCCTGCGCCGATCCGCGCTATCCTCTGGCGTCGAAGATGATCGACCACATGGTCCGCGACTGCGGCTGCCTGGGTTTCGGCGAGCACGTCAACGGCCTGCCCCTGGACGATCCGCTCAACAAGCAGCTCTACGCCAAGGTCGACGAACTGGGCCTGCCGCTGGTGTTCGAGGTCGCGCGGCCGAAGATCTGCTTCGACGAGCCGCACCTGCCGCGCCTGGAGACGCTCCTGGCCGAGTTCCCCCACATCAAGTGGGTCGGCCACGGCCCGCACTTCTGGAGCGCCATCAGCGGCGAAGACGGCACGCAGCAGCGGCCCTATCCCCAGGGCACGATCACGCCCGGCGGAGCCATCGACCGACTGATGGAGCGCTTCGACAATCTCTACGCCGACCTGTCGGGCATGTCCGGCTACAACGCCATGACCCGCGACCCCGATTTCACCCCGGGCTTCATCGAGCGGCGCTGGCCGCGGTTGCTGTTCGGCACCGACGTCTGCTACGGCAACGAGAAACTGCCGATCATCGAGTGGATGCGGACGACGCCGATGGACGAGTCCGTCCGCACGGCCATCGCCGAAGGCAACGCCCGCAAGCTTCTCGGCCTGCCCTGAGCCCCCTGCCGGCCGGCACCGGAACAATGTGTCCTGAGGCTTCGGTTTGACTTCATCCGTTTCCTGATGTAAATTTCCCTCGGGAACCGGAGGGAGGTCTCCGCCGGATGGGCCGGACGGCCTTGGTTCCGCGCTGGTTGAAAGATGGGCAACTCACTTCATCTGCCCAGGGGGGGGTAGCCTCGTGCGGCAGCCCGCAGGGCTCCACGGGCGCTCAGGGTAGCATCGTCTTCCGTCGACAATCCGCTGTCTTCAAAGCAGTTGTGGCCCTTTGGGGTGACCGGTGCGACCGCTTCGCGCCGGGACATTCCGGAAAGGACAGTCTCATGGCGTTGAAGGTGGGCATCGGGCGTCATGTCAGCGAACTCCTTGCATTGGCTCTGGTCCTGGTCCTCGTCCAGGCCGCCGTCGCGCAGGACTGGGTGGTCCGTTTGCCGGGCATCCTGCCCGACACCGACAAACTGACCAATTCCACCGGGCACAAGGCATTCCTGTGGCACTACTACACCGAGGAAGACGGCATCATCACTTCGCACGAGGATCCCTCCGTGTGGCGGCTGAGCCTGCCGCAGGATACCGACGGCGACATGGAGGCCGACCCGGGCGAAGACTGGAGCGACACGGTCAACGGCGTCGCGGGCTACTGGGACGTGTCGCACGACTACAGTTGCTGGGCGGCGTCGGCTAACAACCTGGCCATGACCATCAGCGGCGTCAACCGCTACTACGACTGGATGTATCGCGAAGGTGTTCCCACGCCTACCAGTGACAACGGTACGACCTTCTGGTACGAAGGCGGCGACTTTCCGAGCTACGCCCTGGACTACGACGGGTGGACCAACTACACGATCTGGCCCGACGAACCGGCCAGCAGCTGGTGGGTGAACAATCCCGAGTGGGACATCTGGTCGGCCCTGCGCGAGGGTTCGCCCGTGTCGGTCTCCGTGGAATGGGACCTGACCGCGCGGCACGCCTTTACGGTCTACGGCATCGACATGATCAACAAGAAGCTCTGGATCGTCGATTCCGACAGCGACGCCAACGGCAGCGAGCCGTACTGGATGGACTATCGCTTCGCCGACAGCGACATCGCCGGCGGCTTCTTCCAGATCAACTGGGGCGGCTGGTACGACATGGGCGTCCTGACCATGCTGCCGGCTCGGTACTGGGAGATGGTCACGGGGGGCGATTGGGGCACGGGGAGTTGGGCCAGCAGCTACGACGACTGCGACATCCGCGTCATCCAGGGCATGATCCAGCACACGCCGTGCGTGGTGACCGTCACCGACGCCCGGCAGGCCACGCGGTTGGTGATCCGCGACGACAGGTACGAGGAAGGCCTGGTTACGCTGGACATCCGTCCGACGGGGGCGCTGAACCTGAAGACCCTCATGATGCGCGACGGCTGCACGATCAACGTCGAGGGCGACCTGTACGCGGGATGGCAACAGACCATCGACGGGCTGGTGACCGTCAAGCCGGGCGGCTCGTGGCGGAGCCCCATGGGCACGATCATCGTCGGCGTCCAGCAGCTCAATGCCCTGGTCGATCAGACCGGCGGGACGAGCGAAGCATGGACCGCCATCCTCGGTTACGAGCCCCAGGCCAGCGGCACGTGGTGGCTGACCGGTAACAGCCTCGCGAAGGTCAACGAGCTGGTCATCGGCGACGCGGGGCGCGGCGAAGTGGGCGTGGGCGACACGGCCCGGATCCTCCGCAACGAAGACTGGACCTGGGCCGGCCAGCAATGGGATCCGGCCACATCGAAGATCACCTTGGGCCGCGAAGAGGGATCGTACGGCCAGTTGCTGATGAACGGCGGCCGCATCGAAACCAACCGCATGATCGTCGGCGAACGGGGCACGGGCCTGGTCGACCAGCAGGGCGGTCACATCACCGTCTTCGACGAGTTGATCCTGGGTGCCGAGGCGACCGGCTACGGCACCTACGCGCTTAAGAACGACGCCTACCTGCGAAGCGGCTCGACGATCATCACGGGGCCCGGCGGCGGGACGTTCACCCAGAGCGGCACCTCCACTCACGACGCCGGGGTGCTGGTCATCGGCGCCGGTGCGGCGAACGCACGCTACGACCTGACGGGCGGCACGCTGGGCGCGGGCGAGCTGGTGCTGGGCCGGGATCAGCACAGTACGGGCCTGCTGGTCCAGTCGGGCGGCATCCTCGACATCACCACGGGCAAGATCGGCCTCGACGGCGCCGGCACGCTGGAGATCAACGCGGGCGTCATGATCGCCGAGGATCTCCAGATGGGCGTCGGCTCCACCATTGCCACATCCGCCTCGATGACCATGAGCGGCGAATCCAACGGCCTGGCCCTCGTGGCGCGGATCGGCGTGAACGATGACGCCACGGTCACCCTGACCGACAGCGCCAAGCTGGTCGCTCTGGACCTGGGCCTGGGCGTCGCGTCCGGCGCGACAGGGACGTTGAACCTCGTCAGCGGCGAACTGACCGCCGACAACGAGGTGCTGGGCCTGGGCGGCAAGGGCGTCCTCGATCACCAGAGCGGCTCGCACATCGTCTCCGGCACGCTGTCGATGGGCAGCGACTTGCTGGCCTCCGTGGGGCAGTACCACCTGCATAATGGCACGCTCACGACGGGTTCGGTCATCGTCGGCGACAGGGGCAGCGGCACGTTCCAGCACGACCTGGGCACGCACACCGTGGACGGGACACTTACCGTGGCCCTGCAGGACAATTCGCTGGGGACCTACACCTACGATGGCGGCATGCTGACCACCACGCACGCCGTCATCGGTCCGGCCGGCACGGGCAAGATGTACGTCAACAACGGCATGACGCACCAGGTGCTGCGCTCGCTGACCATCGGCGGCCCGGACACCGGCTCCGGCCTGTACCAGCTTGACGGCGGCGCCTACCTGAAGGCCATCGACGCCGACGTGGTAATCGAAGACAACGGCATACTGCACGTGATCAACGGCGACATTCAGGCCAACACCCTCGAGATGCGCGGCGGCGGCAAGCTGAACGCCTCCCCCACCTCCGGGTGCGTTCTGACGGTCAACGGCCTGTCGTCCGACGCCAACTGGATGTCGCGGCCGTCGCTCTATCTGCAATCGCTCCGCGTCGGATTCCCCAGCGCCTACGAGCACGACGCCACGGAGATCCCCGTCGGCGCCAAGCTCTTCATCGATCAGGATCTCGTCTGCGGATGGAACGATCTCGGGCGGATCGTGCAACTGGACTCGTCCTTCGTCAGCGCGCCGCAGGTGATCATCGGCAACGTGACCGGACGTCCGGGCTACTACCATCTGACCGGCGCCACCGCCAGGCTTCAGGCCGACAACGTCGTCCTGGGATTCCTCGGCGAGGGCATGATGGAACAGGGCACCGGCACCATCGCCACGATCAGCGAAACCCTGACACTCGGCTTCGCCGCCGAGGGGCTGTGGCTCATGAACGGCGGCACCCTGACCAACCACGAGATCTCCATGGGCTGGGGCGATTGGGGCATGATCGAGCAGAACGGCGGAACCCACCAGGTCGATTTGTCCGTCACGCTGGGCGCAATGAACGCCGCGGGCACCTACCGACTGACCGGCGGCGACCTGACGGCCGCAGCGTTCCACGTCGGCCACAGCAGCTACGGCGAGCTGGCCATCCTTGGCGGAACGGCCGACATCGACACAATGACAGTGGCCGATGAGCTGGAAACGGGGGGCCAGGTCACTCTGGCAGGCACGGCCGCCCTGAACACTCAGACGGTCCGCGTCGGCGTCGCCGGAGCCGCAAGGTTCACCCAGACCGGGGGCACGCATGCGGTCTCGGGCGAACTGACGGTGGGCGAGAGCTTCCCGTACGAGGCGAACAACGCATACGAACTGTCCGACGGCGCGCTGACGACTGCTCGCACGACGATCGGGCGCGGCGGATCGGGCAAGTTCACCCAGACCGGCGGCACGCACACGGTGAGCGATACGCTGACGATCGGCGCCGTCGGACACAAGCGCGAGGGCGCAGGCTACTACACGCTCCGTGGCGGCACGCTCGATGCGGCGGCCATCGCGATCGAGGGACACGAGGAGCTGGCCGTGCTGGCCTACTACGGCGGGCAGTTGCTGACCTCGCAGGTCACGGTCACCGGGGCGCGGGCCGCACTGGCCCTCGAAGCCGATTGGACCGTCACCGGCGCCCGCATCACGCTCCAGGACAGCGGCCTGCTTCACAGCAATCGCTACATCATGACCCTGCGCGACGGCGACCTGGCCATGGCCGACGGCTACCTCTACGGCGACACCTTCTGCCTGCAGTCCTCCGGCGCGACCTCGTCCACCCTGCGCGGCTACGGGACCATCGACAACATGGATTTCTTCGACAACGGCGGACGCGTCATCGCCGACGGTGCAGGCCGCGTCCGCATGCTCGACATGATCGGCGTCAGCCACACCGCCAGCTCGTACGACGAGTACCCGGGTCCGGACTGGGGCTGGTACGCCGTCAACAAGGGCGTCCTGCGGCTGCCGTCGTGCTCCGTGCCGACCATGCCCTACAACCTGGCCTGGAGCGGCGCGATCACCTGGGGCGGCGACTCCGACCTGGTCAATGCCGTCTATGGGCTCTTCTCATACGCCCGTCCCTCCACGAGCGACCGCGCAATCGACCTGTCCATCCTGGCCCCCGACAGCACGATCCCCGAAGGGTTGCCGGGGCAGGTTCTCGGTCTGTGGGAGTTCGACCCGCCGGCCAACATGACCATGAGCAGCGCCTCGCTGAGGTTCCGCTATGACGCATCGAGCCTGGACGCGGCCGACTGGACACTGGACGACTTCGAGACCTACATTCACACCTTCCAGTACGTCGGCGGCCAGTGGGTCGATGTCACGAGCTGGTCGGACGACTGGTACGCCAAGACCGGCGACCTGAGTTCGCTCTCGCTGTTCGCCGTCAGCGCGGTCCCCGAGCCGGCCACCGCCGCCCTGCTGCTGGCCGGCCTTGCGGCCCTGACCCGGCGCAGGCGAGGTGCCTGACGCCCGTGACATCAGGACGGGCAATTGTACGGTCTACTCGGCCATCGTCCAGAGGGCGGCCATCTTGTCATCGACGATCGCGGCGATTTGGCGGCCGTCGGGCGACCAGACCAGTTGCTTGATGCCTTTCTTCGGGCTGGCCAGGACGCGGACCATCGCCCCGCTGCCGACGTCCCACAACCGTAGCGTCTTGTCGTCGCTGCCCGAGGCCAGCCACCGGCCATCCGGCGAGAAGGCCACGCACTTGATGTCCTTGTCGTGGCCGATCAGCGTGTGAACAAGATCGCCCGAGTCGACCGTGCGGACCAGCACGGTGCCGTCCTCGTCGCCCGAGGCCAGCAGCTTGCCGTCAGGACTGAAGGCCACGGCGCCGACGCCCTTGCGGTGTCCGGCCATGGATCGAATCTGCATTCCGGTTCGCGCTCCCCAGAGACAGACGGACTCGTCCTTGCTGCCCGTGGCCACGTGCCGCCCGTCGCCGGAGAAGGCGATCGACAGGACGTCCTTGTCGTGACCGATCAGTGGCGTGAGTTGGAAGTTCAGGCCGGGTGCCGCCGTTGCCGCGGGCGGAGAGATCACCAGTTCGTCGTCCTGGGCATTGCCCGACGACACGTCCAGACTCAGGGCTGCAATGGCCACCGGCAGCAACACCAGACAGGCAAATGCCAGCGATCGTTTCATCGTCGGTTCCTTTCAAGAAGACCATGGGTGCGCCAACCGGACACACCCCGCCGTTAAGGGTAGCTCACGGCGGCGACGAAGGCAAGGGGAACGACGCGCCCGCCGAACGAACCTTCTTCCTGCAGCCGTTCCCGCGTCGAGCCCGAGTCGGGCGGCCCGCTCTTGCATTCGGCCGTGGTCCAACACATACTCATGGCATGCGGTGGGATGGGTGACGTGTGAAGTTGTGGCTGTCCGCGCTACGGACAGGCGGCGAGCGGCGTTCTGAGTTCATCTCTCGGACCCTTCGAGATCACGGAAAGGCGGCGGATCATGCGTACGCACTCGACGACGGTAAACGGCTGCAGATGGCTTGCAGCCCTCATGGTGGCGTTACTGGCAAGCGGTTGCGCGGCACAGGACGCGCAGGAGAAGGCGATGGGCGACAACGGCGCGGCCTCGGGCGACACGACCGGCAAGGAGGTCCGCATCGTGCTGCTGCACCACAGCACGGGCGAATGCATCTGGAATGGCGGCGTGCCGCAATGGTTCGAGGCGTACAATGCGGCTCGCGGCACGCGGTACGTCATCACGGAGCAGGCCTTCCCGAAGGATTCGCCCTACGGCTGGGAGAACTATCCCTACGACTACTGGAACATCTGGGTTCGCAACGCGGGCGACAAGCCCTTCAAGCAGGAACCGACCCTCGAGATGCTGTCGAAGAAGTACGATCTTGTCGTCCTGAAGCATTGCTTCCCGGTGTCGAACATCGACGCCGACACGGGCGAGGCCGACGTCGCTTCGAGCGACAAGCGGCTGGAGAACTATCGGCTGCAGTACGACGCGCTGAAGAAGAAGATGCACGAGTTCCCGAAGGTGAAGTTCCTCGTCTGGACGGGGGCCGCCCAGGTGGCCGGCGACACGGACGCCGAACAGGCCGGCCGCGCGCGGCAATTCGCCGCCTGGGTCCGCGACACCTGGGACACCAAGGGCGACAACATCTTCGTCTGGGATTTCCGCACGCTGGAGACCGACGGCGGGCTGTACATCAAGCCGGGCAACGCCTCGGGCGATGCCCATCCGAACGAGGAGTTCTCGCGGAAGGCCGCGCCGCTGCTGGCCCAGCGGATCGTCGACGTGATCGAAGGCCGTGGCGACACCGGCGACGTCTGCGGCGGCAAGCTCGGGCAGGTCGCTATGCCGAAGCCGGACGCGACGACGGACTCGCAGCCCACACCGGCCCCCGTTCCGCCGCCACCGCATCCCGACACGCCACCGCCAAGCACGGGCACGAAGATGACCGAGCCCGTCAAGCCCGATGCAGCCGCCGCCGGGGCCTGGGTGTTCGAAGACGGGGAGAATGCCGAGGCGGCGAAGCGCCTGTGGCCCGCGGCTGCAGGGCGCGTCGAGGACAACGGCGCGAACGTCATCGCGGTGAACTTCGCCAAGGGCCGCGAGGAGGATTGGGGCGAGTACGGCGTGCAGCGGCTCGTCGAGACGCGGCCGCCGGAGAAGAACGTGGACGTGTCGGCCTACCGCTACATGGCCATGCACGTCAAGACCGACCGCAACATGGAACTCGTCGTGCACCTGGTTACGCGGCCCGATCCGGCCGGACCGGCCGACCAGTCGCAATTCGCCTTCGCCGCCTACCTGCATCCGGAGGCCGGCGACTGGAAGACCTACGCCGTGGACCTGACGAAGATGGAACTCGGCGCCGAGGGCGACGCGGCCTACGCGGCCGCAGGCAAGCCCACGCGGCCGATGCACCTGACGCTGCTGCGGCTGGTGACCAACAAGAAGAACGAGGCCGCCAAGGTGATGCTCGACGACATCACCTTCTACCGCGACCTGCCCGCGGACCTGCAAGGCTGCCTGGTCGCACCCTAGGGTCCGGCGCGATTTCGAATCCATGGGCGCCCCATGCCCGACCTCGCGGCCCGACGCGCCGAGGGCCTGGCCCTGCCTGCCGGGCCGCGGCACAGCGACGACACTTGGCGGCCTGCGCGGGGTTTACTTCTGAAGCCGGAAGCCGCGCCGCGGGCCACGGTCTCTCGTGTCGTCGCCGATCCGGGACACCCGCCAGGAGGAAACCCAATGAAGCTCACGGTCACTCGCACGGTGCGGGCCGTTCTGGCTGCACTCGCAGCCATGCTGGCGACAGTGTCGACCACCGCGATCGGGCAGGACGCGAACCGGCAGACGATCACGGTGCCGGCGATCTCGTTCTCCGACCAGGGCGGCGACGAGGTGTCCAGATCCGAGCCCAAGGCCTCGGCCGCAAGTGTTCCCGAGTTCATCCATTTCTGGTACACGCCGGGACACTGGCTGGAGTGGACCGTCGACGGCGTCGACGCCGGCAAGTACGATGTGACGATCCGCTACGCCGGACGGTTCTCCGTGAAGCGCAACCTGGCCGTGAACGGCGAGACCGTGCCCGACCTGGAGTCGTTCACGCTTCCGGCCACCGGCAGCGGGCGACAGAAGGACGGGTGGGAGCAATGGTCCGAGGCCAAGTTACCTGCGTCCGTGACGCTGGCGCCCGGCCACAACGTGCTGCGGATGACCTGCCTGGACGACACGAGCGTCTGCGTCCGCGAGATTGTTCTGACCGCTTCGGGCAAGCCTCCCGTGACGATTCCTGCGGCCAAGTTCACCGCCCAGAGCGGAGGCGAGGTGCAGGTGATCACGCCGGCGCTGCTGGGCAACGTCGGCGGCGTGTGGCGGCAATCGTGGCTGAAGGAGGGCCAGTGGCTCCAGTGGACCGTCGAGGTCCCGGCGGCCGGAGCGTATGGCCTCGGCCTTCACTATCGCGCCGACGGTTACTGCCGGCTCGAACTCCAGGCCAACGGCGAGAAGGTCAAGGGGCTGGAAGACTTCATTCCGCCGAAGACCGGTTCGCTCGACTATTACACGATCGGCACACTGCCGGTGCCCGTTACGCTGCGGGCGGGCAAGAACACGCTTCGCCTGACGACCCTGGGCGGACCGAACCGCGGCGTGCCGCGGTTCGACGGGATGTTCTCCCTGAGCGCGATTCGCCTGACGCCGCTCGCGGACGGCGCGTCGCCGGGCGACAACGTTCTGACGCTGACCACGATGAACGAGATCACGAGCGCGACGACCGCGAAAGAGCGGCAAACCATCGATCCGGCCCCGCTCGGCCCGCCGTTGCCGAAGGTCGAGGGGGTCATCGCCCTGAAGGAGGGACAGTCGTTCTCCCTCGGCCGGCGCAAGGCCACCGTGACGACGGCCGACACGCTGCCCTACGTGGAGAACGAGTTCACCAAGGGCTGCCTGTGGGACAACTACGACAACCCGATGCTGAAAGAGCTGCGCGAGGCCTGCAAGCTGGACGAGGTCGTCGCGCCCGGCAAGGACGAGTACGAGAAGCAGATCATCCTGATGAAGTGGGTCTGGAACCAGTGGAGCTTCGGCCACGCCCAGGAACTCTACAACCTGCGCAATCCTCTGTGGATCCTGGGCGAAGCCAGGAAAGAGCACGTCTTCCAGTGCATGCACAGTGGCACCTCGCTGGCCTCGGCGATGGCGAGCATGGGCTGGGTGGCCCGAGTCTGCGGCCACAGCACGCACACTTGGAACGAAGTCTGGTCCAACCAGCACCGCCGCTGGATCCTGTTCGACGCGACGTCGAATCTGCGCCACGAGCGAAAGGGTGTGCCGCTGAGCACCTACGAGGTCTACCACGCCCGCTACGTCGAGCAGGCCGACGACGTAACGGCCTTCTCGCAGGACGGCAACCAGTACATCGCGCCTCCGCGCCAGGGCAAGACGGTCAAGCTGAGCATCTACGGCACCAATGCCTACGTCGCCGGCAGGCCGACCGGGCCGCGGGCCAGACTCGACATCGGCCAGGACCTCACGATTCCCTTCGACCCGAAGGAGGCTTATTACCCGATCAACCAGGCGGCCCTGGCCCTGGTGCCCGACGGTGAGAAACTCAAGGTGACCCTCGGCACGATGACGCCCAACTTCAAGGAGTTCCGCGTCCGCATTGACGGCGGCGAGTGGCGGCCCTCGCAGACGGCCTTCTCGTGGCCCCTGCGCCCGGGCAAGAACCGGCTGGAGGCCGTGAGCGTCAATCGCTTCGGCGTCGAGGGACCGATCTCCACGGTCGCCATCGACGTCGGCCAGTAGCGAGACCGTAGACAGGAGACGCGCGAATGAACGGAGATCCGCAGCCCAACGGGGAGAAGAATTCGCGGGCTCGCCGACGGGACGGTCTGCCGGGCCTCGGCTTTGCTCTTATTCCGATTCTTCTTGTCGTGGGAGGTTTGGCGATCAGCTGGGCGACCCGCTCATACAGCGAGGCTGAAGGCAATGGCATCTCCAGGGGACGGGCCGCAGGCCAGCCGCGCGATGCGTTTCTCGTGCTCTCGTACGACGACTTCGGGCCCAGTGTCGCAAGCTCCGTATTGCTCGGTGATCCATGGTACCAGTGGGAACCGCACGGGCACGATGAACCGTACGACTACAACATCAAGGTCGTCGTGCATCGCGAGGGGCAGCGGCAAGAGGCCGAGGCCCGGTTTCCGATCGTCAAGGGCCCGGTGGATTACGGCAGCGTGGACGAGGCCGCAGACTTCCGCTACGTCGAGTGCGGCCAAGCCATCGCGCATCTGAAGAAGATCATCGCTCGGATCGGATTGGAGGACGGGCTGGACGAGCTTCTCGCCAGGCTGCGGCAGACCTTGGGGAAGATCGAAGCCTATCAGCAATCTCGGGCCGGCGCCGCGGACGGCGCAAGCTGAATTTCGAGACCCGTATCGCCGCGCTGGCGACACGCCTCGGCGCGCCTCTGTGTCGCGGTCGGGCCGGGATTTCCGGCCGTGGACCTTTGACGGGCCTGTGGGCTCGTGCTAGAATCGTCGCGGGCGACGGGTGGCGTGGCGACGCATGCATTCCCGTCGTCACGCCAATTGATGGCGCCTTCATCGTTGCGTACGAGGCCGCCCGACACTCTCCCGTCCCTGAAGCATCGACGTCGTTTCGCATCAAGGCGTCCGGCCTCAGCATGTCGCTCATCACATCCAGATCCGGGCACACCGCCGATCCGGTTGGCCTTGTGCTGCATCGTGATCGTCTCGTCGTGGTTTCGTCGAACCGCTGATCTGCACCACTGCTTCGCACCGTTCCCCGGCATTCCTGAAAGAAGGAGGTCGCATGATTCTTGCGCAAGAAGTGGTGCAGTACGGTATGACGTACGCCGACTATGGGGCCATCGGCGGGTACATCCTGTTGATGATCATTGTGGGGCTGGTTTGCCGCAACATCAGCGGCAACATCAGCGACTACATCCGCATGGGCGGCAAGAGCACCTGGTGGATGGCGGGCCTCAGCGTGTTCATGGCCAGCTTCAGCGCAGCCACGTTCACCGGCTACGCCGCACAGGCCTACCTCGCTGGATGGAGCTTCGTCATCAACTACATCATGGTCGCCATCATCTTCTTCATCCAGGCCGCCATCTTCGCCCCGTGGATGCGCAACACCCGAGCCGTCACTCCCTTCGATGCCATACGGCTGCGGTTCGGCCCCAAGATCGAGCAGATGGTCGTCTGGATCGGACTGCCCGGCTCCTTCATCTGGAGCGGCATGTTCCTGCTCACCCTCGCCACCTTCGTCTCCACCGTCTTCGGCTTCACGCTGTGGCAGGTCATCCTCGTCGTCGGCGTCGTCCTTGTTTTCTACTCCGTCATGGGCGGCTCATGGAGCGTGCAGATCACCGACAACCTGCAGTCGTTCCTGCTGTTGCCCATCGTGACCGTGCTGGCGTTCCTGGCCCTCAAACACATCGGCTGGATCGACGGACTGTTCGGCGCCATCAAGGAACAGAACCTCACGGCCGATTTCGCACTGTTGAAGTCCTCCGATCACGTCTACACCTCCTCCGCCGCCAAGGTCAAACCCATGTTCTACACCTGGCCCTGGCTGGCGGCCATGATCTGCAGCACGTTCATGGGCGCCGTCAATATGAACTCCTGCTACCGCTACCTCTCGATCAAGACCGGCCGCGACGCCCGTAAAGCCGCCATCCTGGCCGGCACCCTCACGCTTCTCGGCGCCTTCATCTGGGGCCTTCCCGCCATGGTCGGCCGACTCTCGTTCGCCGCCCAGATCGAGGCCCTCCCCCTGAAGGCCCCGGCCGACGGCGCCTACGCCGTCACCGCCATGAACCTCTTGCCCCCGGGCCTCCTCGGCCTGGTCGTCGTGGCCATGTTCGCCGCCACGATGAGTTCCATGGACTCTAACCTCACCGGAACCGCCGGCAACCTGACCAAGAACCTCTATGTGCCGCTGGCGAAGTTCCTGGGCTTCAAGCCGCTCGAGGGACGCAAGCTGCTCCTGCTGGCCAAGCTCCTCAACCTCGGCCTCGGCCTCTGGGCCATCGGCGCCGCTTTCCTGTTCCACAAGTTCGGCAGCAGCGTCGGCATCTTCGGCATCATGCAGGAAATCATGGTGCTCGTCGGCGTGCCTCTCGGGACGCCCTTCGTCGTCTCGTTCCTCATGAAACGCGTCCCCAAGTGGGCTCCCGTGGTGGGTCTGGCCTGCGGCGTGTTGACGACCGTCACGCTGAAGTTCTCCGGCGCCGTCTTCGGATGGTTCGGCTACAACGGCGACATCCTGACCGTCTTCGGCCTCCATCGCGAACTGTACTGGCATGAGCAGTTCTTCGTCGTGTCCGCCGCCGCCCTCGTTCCGACCATGCTGACGCGATTCTTCTGGTTCACCTCGGACGCAACGTTCCGGCAGCGGGTCGACAACTTCTTCCGCACCATCCACACCCCGGTTAATGTGGAGAAGGAAGTCGGCCGCGAGATTGACCACTCGCAGCTCAAGACCGTGGGCGGCCTGGGCCTGATCATGACTGTCTTCCTGACGCCCCTGATCTTTACCGCTCGCACCTTCACCGGCCACATGTGCGTCATCTTCATCTGGACCTTCGTCCTGGTCATCTCCGGCCTCATGTACCTCAGGGGCCGCCGCGCCGCCAGTCTTGAAGACGAGGTCGAAGCCAAGCGCGTCGCCGACGGCGACGAGGCTCTGCGCGGCGATGAACACGGCATGGAGGGCGACTCCTGATCGCCGGCCGTCGCGCGGCTGAGACGCGGTTAGAACTCGTCGGAGGAGTAGACCCCCGGCTCGTCTCGTTGCGGGAGGGAGGGTCCCCATTCCAGTTCCAGGTGATCTTGCGGCGCATCGAAGGTCCAGCTCTTGTCCTCCGGATCGTAGAGGGCCCAGGCGGGGACCGCCTTGCGAATCGGCCGCTCTTCGGACGGCCCGCCGGCCTCAATCGCCCGCCGCAGGGCGCTGTCGCTCAGGGTGCTCAACTTGTCGCCCAGGGGCTCCTGGGGCGACAGCCATTGGCCGCTGGCGCTGCTCCACCCGCGTCCCCAGCCTGCCCCGATGCCGAACAAGCGCGAGGGCGATGAGCATCGCCACAATTCCATGCCCGCGGGCGGCGCGGGCACGGGCTCCCGCACAGTCACCCTTCGGACACGGTCGTACCCGACAATGGCGAGGGACGCCCTGACACGGCGCGCCTCGTCGTCCACGGGCTCCAGCGACTCGATCACATAGCGATAGTGTCGCTCGGTGGTCAACGCCTCCCAGTCGGTCCACTGCCGGCGAATGGCCCCGGCCGGAGGCTTCTCGCTCGGCGGCATGCCTTGCGGCACAAAGAAGACCACCCGTTCATCACTGACCGACTGAACGAACATCTCGCCGTTCACGTACCGTGCGGCCCACTGGTTGGCCTGGGCCACACGCTCCTCAACCAGAGCGCGGGCGTCCTCGATCCGTCGAGCCCGATCCTCCGCCCCGCGGGCGATCAAAAACTCGACCACGTCCCGACGCTTATTCCACGCCGCATAGCGCAGCGGCGACGCAATGCGATCGCCCCTGGCGTTGACCGCCACGCCCCAGCCGAGGGTGCGACGCACACAGCTCACGTCGCCGCGAGAAGCCGAATCGCATAGCGATTCCGACGGCGGCAACCCGCGCGCAGCAAAAAACGCCGACGCCGTCACCGCGGCTGACAGCGTGATCAGAAGCTGGAGCTTCGTGTGTTTCAACGCATTCGCGGGGCGCCGCGGTCCAGCCGGGAGGCCAAGCCACGATACCCCTCCTTCCCGCCACGCCGTTCTCACTTCGCCGGCGTCACCTTGTAAAGGTGCACATCGTAGCCCTTGAACTCGTCGGCGAATTTGCCGTCGGCCAGGTCGATCGTGCGGTTCTCGCCGAGCACCTCGACCTTGCCGCCGGTCGCGCCCGCCACCGTGAACGTGCCCTTGGCGGCGGCATCGCGCATGGCCACGGCGAAAATGTACACGTCGTCGCCCTGTCGCTTGACGAGAATGTCGATCGGCACGTCGGCATTGGAACTGGCCACCGTGGCCGCATCCTTGGCGGTCGGCGAGTTGAGCACCGGGGCCAGTTGCGTGATCTGCCGGTTCACCTCGGCGACCATCTTGCACATCTCCTCGTCGGCCAGCAGGCCGGCCGAGATTCGCGTCGGGGCGAACTGGTGACAGAAGTAGAGGATGCCGCGGGCTCCGTGGACGATCGCCATCCAGACCTCGGTTTTGGTCTGCTCGGGCGTCGGCTTCACCTCGGCGTTGCCGATGCGCGTACACTCGATCGCGCTATAGACCGGTTTGCGACCCTCGGTCCAGGTCATCAGCCGGTCGATGCCGCGGGCCACGTACTCCAGTTTGCCTTTGACCTCCGGCGACTTGTGCACCACCGGGTAGATGTCGAACGAGACGATGTCGCCGCCCTTGATGTACTCGGGGTAGTCCTCGAGCTTACCGGTGCGAACGCCGCGACCCTTGTAGGCTTCCCAGGCCACGCCCTGCCCGCAGCCGACCCAGACCGGACGCGTGGCGTCCTTGGCCTTGATCTCCTTGTAGCGGTCCTGGATCATCTTCGGCGACATCGGAGGACCGTACTGGCCCCACTTCTCCAGGCTTTTCTCGGGCAGGTCCGGCCAGGCCTTCTTGACGGCCTCCAGGTCGTTCTTCCAGAATTTCTCCATCTCGCGGGCGTTGTCCGGCTCGTCGTCGTGAATCCAGGCGATGATCGTCGGATCGTCCAGGTGCTTCAGGGCCACCTCGTTCATGTCGCTGACGAAGTACATGCCGCCGGCCTTCAGGGCGGCAAGCTCTTCCTCATTCGGGCCCTGCCACGTGGCCACGTAGGTGTTGATGCCGATAGCCTTGTAGGCGGCGATCTTGTCGACCCGCTGCAGCCAGACGCAGAGCGGGAAGAAGTCCGGTCGGCCGATCGGGGAATTCGCCCACGTCGCCGGCGTCGCCGTCTCAGTTGCCGATTCCGCCGCGACGGCGGCACCGGGCGCCGGCTTATCTTCCGCCGCCACCGCAAATGTCCAAGCCCCAAGCAACACCAACGCCATCACCATCGTTGTCTTCATTGCATTCTCCTTGCGCTGTTGGCCCCGCGTTGTCGCAGATCCTGCGGCCGGAACGTAATGGACGGAGGCGGCACGAGTGTCCGACCGGATGATCCGTCCTGTTTGCGGCCGAACCGAGCTACTCACTAACGAACCGGTCGCAGCAATCCCAGGCGCCATGGTATCTCGCCGTAGGGTTTGCCGCCACGGTCCTTGTCGCTGACGCCTTGGAACAGCACCTGCAGGTTCTCGGGATCGACCTCCAGGCGTTCGTCGCTGCCTGTGCGGATCAACTCGACGTGACTGATCGAATCGGTCCAGCGCGGTTCGTCCTGGGTCACGTTGTCGGCACCGGCGAAACACTTCTCGCGCGTTGCGGCCACGGGCGTCCACGGCCCGTCGAGCCGATCGGCCAGGTAGGCCTTGTAGTAGCGGCGCCCGCCGTCGCCCTGGGCCTCCACAACGGTCAGGTACCTGGCCAGCCCTTTGAGTTTGTAGGTGTGCGAGGCCTCGAAGATGTCGCCGCGCAGGGCCAGCTCGGCCTCCGACCAGCCGCCCGGG
Organism: Planctomycetota bacterium; assembly: GCA_016935955.1. The sequence goes on along the minus strand of JAFGPY010000090.1, from coordinate 5,915 downwards.
AAAGCCTCCAGCGAGGTCTGCTCGCGCCACATGCGGCCGTCGAGCGTCGTGAAGAACAGGTAGGCCCGCTGCTCGTCGCAGATGACCCAGTAGTCCAATCCCGCCTTGCCGTCGGCCGGCCGCGCGCCGAGCGGTTTCAGCTTGCTCCACGAGTCCGGCTTGCCGAGGTCGCCGCAGGTGGCATAGGCGGCGCCGTACTTCGGCTGCCACGCCTCGTCGCTGGCCTGGCAGATCATGTACCACTTCTTCTGCGGACGGAAGTAGAAGACCTGCGGCGCGCAGTAGTAGCCGGTGCTGGCCGAGTCGAGGAATCGCCGCTCGGCCTTGGCCGCATCGGGCCAGTCGGCGAACGACAGGTACTCGACCTGGTGCGAGCGCGGTTTGCCGCGGACGGTGCAGAACAGGTGCCAGCGGCCGTCGTGGCGGACGATGCTCGGGTCCTTGATCGAGTAGTACGTCTGGCCATCGCCGTCGCCATGGCGACTGACCACCGGCGCGCCGGTGGTCCACTTGAACTCGCCGGCCAGCAGCCGTCGCACGGCTTCGCTTTGTGGAGGTTGCGCGTCGGGCTTCACCTGATCGTCCCCCACCGACAGTCCCGCCGCGGCGACGACCGCGATCGCCAGGGCCCACAGCGTTATCCGCGCAGCGCCTCTCATCGCTCGACCTTTCCGGTTCCTGCGACGCCCGTCCGCGGACACTCAGCCACCGGCGGCAGCCAGCTGGCACGCCGTGTTGCGGGCCAGGTGCTCGCGGTGCGTCTCCAGGCCTTCGCGCTTCATCAGCTCGGCGACCGGCAGCGACTCGTCCAGCGACGTCAGCAGGCACATGTCCTGCTCGTAGTCCCAGTTCTGGCAGATGCGCGAGCCGTACTTCTCGCCCAGGGCCTTGCCGAAATCGCGCAGCGAGTTCCACGGCAGCACGCGATAGTCCAAGTCCACGCGCGTCACCAGCACGTCGCGGTCGGCCGCCGTCCGCGCGACCTCGCGGCCCAGCGGGTCCACGAGCATCGTCGGCACGCGGAACGTCGACGACAGGACGTAGTACCCGTGCCGCCAGGCGTGCGAGCGCATCGCGCCGGCTCCCGAGGTGGCCGACGGCAACACGACCAGTTCCGCTCCGCCGTCGTCCAGGGCCTGCCAGCCGTCGCCATAGAAGACGTCGAAACAGATCTGGGCGCCCACGCGGCCGATGTCCAACTCGATCACCGGCGCCCCGCGACCCGGCGACACGCCGCACTCCAACGTCCCGTCCAGGTGCAGGACTGGATGGTTCTTGTCGTAGCGACCCACCACCTCGCCCGCGCGATCCAGGAAGACCACCGAGTTGCTGAACGTGCCGCCGTCGGCCAGCAGCACCGAGATCGCCACGTTGCACTTGTGCTGCCGCGCCTTCTCGGCCATGGCCGTCACCGTGCGGCCGTCGATCGGCTCGGCCTTCTGCTCGATCGGTATGTCGCCGCCCTGGGTGATGTGCTCGGGCAGCACCGCCAGATCGAGTTGCCAGTCGTGCGTTGCGGCTTCGCGCGCCATACCGTCGATCATCGAAAGCGACGTGGTCAGCCGCTCCGCCGGATCCTTCATGGCCCACGGGCCCAGCGTACACGTCCCCAACACGGCGGGTCGCGGTCCGTTCCTGCGCTTGCTCATCACACCCTCTCTGTTCTCTCGGCGACAGGGAAACCCTCTGCCGGCTGCGATCGGTCGCGCCGCCGAAGAGCGCGACCGAACCGGACGTCACGGGCGACCGAACTGACGATCACCCGGGCAGCGGCACTACGGCCGCCATTCTCGTTGCCGATCCCGCAAGTGTCAAGCCGCACGGTATATGCGAGACGGTCGGACCGCGGCGCCGCCGCAGGCTCGACGGACGGAGGCCGACGGCGGTTTTTGCACCAGAATTCCGCGGGCTTCACGGCGCGCGGCCCCGCCGACGAGGCCGGAGGACAAGCGCAAGACATTGCTCGCCAATGGGTTGTGTCGCATTGCCCCGCGGCTCATGCCCCCGGCTTGCCTCGGCCGATATAGTCGGCATAGTGTATAACGGCCGGGGAGAGAGGTCGGGCCGAGGGTTCGGCTTCTCTGCCCGGTTCGTCTGCGCGTTGTCAGGGGGTAGTGCATGCTGGGTCGCCGAGCCGGGTCCGCATCCGGCGGTTTCACGATCATCGAAATCCTGATCGTCGTCGTCATCCTCGGTCTGCTGGCGGCGATCGTCATGACCCTTTTCGGCGACAGCCGCGAAGAGGCCCGCCAGATTGCCTTCATCAGCGACGTGGAGATCTTCGGCAATGCCGCCCGCGTCTACTGGGTCCGCACGGGCGAGCACGTGGCTGCGGCCGATGCCGGCGTCGTGCCCGTCGGATGGGAGTCCTACATCGACCACCGCAAGTGGCAGCGCACCACGCCCATTGGCGGCGCGTGGGACACCGAGCTGGACACCTTCGGCGTCAAGTCGGCCCTCGGCGTCGACTTCGCCAACGGCGGGGGAGAGGACCAGGACGACACCTACATGTCCGAAGTCGACAGCCGCTTCGACGACGGCGATTTGGCGACAGGCCGCTTTCGCCGCTTGGCCCCCGGACGCTACTACTTCATTCTCATGCCGTGATCCCCGGCGCGCTCCCCGCAGCCGTTTCGGTTTCCCTCTTGCCGGCCCCTGGCCATGGTATAATGAGCGACTGAGAACTCGGAGCGGGACTATGATTGCTCGCTGGACAACCGCCATCGCGCTGATCGTGCTGCTTCTGACGGCGGCTGCATCGCGAATCGGCAAAGACGCCGAGCGAACGACAGCGTGCCCTGCCGCGCCCGACGCGCTGCGCGACGACGCGGCCGACGACGCGGGCAACGGCCAAGCGGCCCTGCTGTCCGGCGGCGACCGCTGTCTCCGGATCCTGGCTCCCAGAAGCCGGCAGCTCGTGCGCGTCCCCGCGATCGCGCCCCAGGGCGGCCGGCCGCCCGTCTTGCGGGAATCCCGTCACGACATCGATCCGACGCGCTCGTGCGGCGGCATCGATTCCTCGCTTTTCTCTCTCCACTGTCGACTGACCCTCTAATCCGACCATTACCGCGACTATCGCGCAGACCCGAGGCGCTCCGCCGCGTGTGCGGCCGGTGACGCTTCGGGAACCCGTGTCAGACCGCGGTCCGCCTTCGGAGCGCCTATCCTTTTCCCGGAGTGCCGGACCGGATCGCTTAATCATTCAGGAGAGACGCCATGACTACTACCCTCCACAACACCGCCACGGTCCTGGACCGTGTTCGCGAGCACCTCGACCAGGGTCAGCCGCAGAAGGCCCTCGACGTTCTGAATCGTTGCCAGGACCAGTCGCCGCCGGCCGACAACGCGCGAGCCGTGTGCCTGATGCGCCTCGGTCGCCCCCAGTTGGCCATCCCCATCTACCGCAGGCTCCTGCTCACCAGCGGCGTCATCATGCGACAGGACGCCCCGGTGATGTTCAGGGTCAATTTCGCCACGGCCCTGCTGATGACCGGCAACCTCGATGGCACCGAGGCCATCCTGACCGAATTGCGGCACAGCGATGATCCCGGTGCCATCCGACTTCGTGAGACCATTGCCCGTTGGCGGCAGTCGCTGCGCCCGTTGCGGCGGCTGCTTGCCGCAATGGGCATGCCCCCGGAGGGAGCGATCCCCCTGGACTTCCCGCCCGGCCGGGTGTAGCTTCGTCGAAGGCGGACGGGCTTTACGGGACTGCGATCTTTCTTTCGGAGCGACGATACACATGGGATTGTCCATCATCGTCCTTGTCGGCGGGCTGGTGCTGCTGGTCGCCGGCGCGGAACTGCTGGTTCGAGGGGCTTCGCAACTGGCCCGCGCCGTCGGCCTGCCGCCGCTGGTCATCGGCCTGACGGTCGTGGCCTTCGGCACCAGCGCGCCGGAGTTCGCCGTCAGTCTCAAGGCCGGACTCGACGGCCAGGGCGGCATCGCCGTGGGCAACGTCGTCGGAAGCAACGTCTTCAACGTCCTGGTCATCCTCGGCGCGTCGGCGCTCATCGTGCCCTTGGCGGTTTCGTCGCAACTCATTCGCTTCGACGTGCCCGTCATGATCGCCGTCTCGGGCCTGGCCTGGTTGGCCGCACTCAATGGCGCGGTCGAGCGCTGGGAGGGCGTCGCCCTACTGGCCGGCGTCGTGGTCTACACCGCCGTCCTGATCGTCACGGGCCTGCGCAGGCGCGGCAACGGCGTGAGCGACGCCGGCTGGCCCGCCGACACGTCGCCGCATCCGCGACCGCGGCTGGCCTTGTCGGTCGTGCTGGTGCTGGCGGGCCTGGGCATGCTGGTGCTCGGCTCCAGGTGGCTCGTGGGCGGCGCGACGGACCTGGCCCGGTTGCTCGGCGTCAGCGACCTGGTCATCGGTCTGACGCTGGTCGCCGCCGGCACGTCGCTGCCGGAGCTGGCCACGTCGATCATTGCCGCCTTGCGTCACGAACGCGACATCGCCGTCGGCAACATCGTCGGTAGCAACATCTTTAATATTCTGGCCGTGCTTGGCGGCGCGGCGGCCTTCGGCGGCCACATCGACGTGGCGCCGGCCGCCCTGAAACTCGACATTCCGGTCATGACCGCCGTGGCCGTGGCGTGTCTGCCGATCTTCTTCACCGGCGGCCGCATTTCGCGATGGGAGGGGGCGCTACTGCTGGCGTACTATGCAGCTTACACGGCCTACCTCGCACTCGCCGAGTCGCAGAACGGAGCCCCGGCCGCACTCGGCCGCACCATGATCTGGTTCGTCCTGCCGGCGACCGCCCTGGGCATCGGACTGTCGGTGGTCTATGCCGCTCGCAACCGCATGATGAAGAAGAGACATTAAGGAAGGTTACGGCAGAGCGGCGCCCAGGCGTCGGCGCACGGCCAGCATGTCGGCCGGCGTTACCGTGCCCGAACCGTCCACGTCGAGCGCTGCCGTATCCGCCGCGGCCGATTGCCCGGCCGCACTGCGCACCGCCAGCACGTCGGCCGCCGTCACGGAGCCTGAGCCATCGGCGTCACCGGCCAGCACGTGAAGCACCAGTTCGCGGTCGCCGGCCACCGGGTCGCCGTCGGGTGCCCGTACCTGGTCGGCCACCGCGACGTGGTACGTGTCGGCGTCGGGCAGCGGCGCGTCGAAGGTCACGGTCAACTCGATGCAGTCGTCGTCGAGGGCCAGCGAGGCGATGCGGCTCGACAGGTCGCCCCCCTGGTCACCGACAAGCGTCACCGCGCCGGCCGTCACCGTGGCCGGATCGAGCGGCCCGTCGAACGTCAGCCGCAACTTGCTCAGGCCCGCCAAGCGGCACTCCGTGGCGCCGTCGTCCACCGTCACGGCCACTTCGCCCGCCGGTCCGTGGTCGGCCACGCTCTCCCAGCGGACGATCGCGACCGAGTCCGCCAGCTTGTAGTAGAGCGCGTCGGGGCTGGCGTACGGCGGCGGGTAGACCCACGTGCCGTAGGTGCTGCCCTGCAGCAGGTCGCCGGTGTAGGGGTTGACCTGCAGACTCGGACCGCCCGAGCGCGAGAGGTTCGAGGTGATGTCCTGCCAGTTCTGTCCGGCGTCGGTCGTGCGCAGGACGATCGGGCCGCCGGGCATCAGCATGGCCGCATAGATGACCTCGGGGTGCCGCGGATCGATGGCCACCGTACGGACGCAGTTGCCTTGCGGCCCCGGTCCGCCGGCGGCATCGAGCACACCGAGCGACGTCCACGTCGTGCCGTCGAAGCGGGCCAGGTCGCCGCGATTGTCGAGCGTGTAGACCACATCCTCGTCGCCGGGATCGATCACGGCCGTGGGCCGCGAGTCCATCCGCGAGAAGCTCCAGCTCGTGTCGCAATAGGTCCGCCACGTGAGGCCGCGGTCGTCGCTGCGGAACAGTTGCCCGTAGCCCGCCGCGATGGCGTAGAGCGTATCCGGGTGGCTC
>JAFGPY010000089.1 GCA_016935955.1 Planctomycetota bacterium | reverse complement strand
CGGACCTGAACGGTCGTTTGCCGCCTTCTGTCACGCCCGAGGGCGGGCGTGCTACATAAGCTCTGACTTCTTCAACGGGCTCCTAGTCTTCTTCGACCACCTGGTCGTAGAAAGCCACGTAGTCGTCGGGCGTGTCGCCGGCCCGCCACTTCATGGCTGCACGCGGATGCTGGTTGAGCATGCCGGTGACGAGGTAAGGAATCATGTAGCCCCACTCCATCTTGCGGCTCTCCAGGAGCGGCAGGAAGTGGTCGCGGATGGCCTTGAGCACCGGCCGCAGCCGGAACTTGGGGTTCTTCAGGAAGGCCAGCAGCAGTTCGATCGGGCAGTTGCCCGCGCCGCGGCCCATGCCGTTGATCGTTGCGTCGAGCATGCTGGCCCCGAGGATCAGGCCCTCGATCGTGTTGGCGTAGGCCAATTGCATGTTGTTGTGCATGTGCATGCCGATCTTCTTGCCGGTGCCCTCGACGGCCTTCAGGTAAGCCAGCGTCAGATCGCGGATCTGCTCGCTGTAGAACGAGCCGAAACTGTCGACCATGTAGATCGTGCCGACCTCGCTCTTGGCCAGGGTCTGCAGGGCCTCGAACAACTCGCGCTCCTGCACCGCCGAAACGGCCATCAGGTTGACGGTCGTCTCGTAGCCCTTGTCGTGGGCGTCCTTGATCATGTCCATAGCCACGGGAATCTGGTGAATGTAGGTGGCCACGCGGATCATGCCCAGGACGCTCTGCTCGCGGGGAAGAATGTCCGTGTGGTAGTCCGTTCGCTCGGCGTCGGCCATGGCGCAGAGCGTCAGGTTGGTCGGATTGTCGCCGACGATGCGACGGATGTCGTCCTCGGTGCTGAATTTCCACGTGCCATATTCGTCACGGGAGAAGATCTTGTCCGAGCCCTTGTAGCCCAGCTCCATGTAGTCGATGCCGGCCTCGACGCAGCAGTCGTAAACGGCCTTGACGAAACCGTCCTCGAACATGTGGTTGTTGATCAGCCCGCCGTCGCGGACCGTGCAGTCCAGGACCTTGATGTCCGGCCGGTAGGTCAGCCAGGTGCCCTTTGCCAACTCGCTCTTGCCGTGTTCCATGACTCTCCCTTGTCTGAAGTGCGCTTGCGGCGACAGAACGGGTAGTTTCTCATCCTGGCCGCGGGATGTCAATAGCGGGCTGGCGAAAACCGCTGCAACTTATTCCCGTGGAAGGCCTTGCGGCTCGCCCTGCGGAGGCGTGCCCGAAGCGTTATCGGACGCAGCAAGGAGAATTCGCCGCAGGGCCAGCATCGCCGACATGCTGTGCTGCACGTAGTCGATGCGGACCTCCATGTTGGTCAGGCTGCGGCGAAACGCTCCGAGCGACCGTTGCGGGTCCTTGGCGTACAGGACGCTCTCGGGCCGCAACTGGCTCAGCAACTGGAAGGCCACGCCGCGGCGGGCGGCGTCGAGGATGGCCCGGGCCTGCTCGGCCTGGCCGAAGTCGCGCTCCAGCCACCACGCGGCACAAAGTCCCTCGCTCCGCGTCGAGGTCGAGGTCGACCGCGGCGGCCGCAGGTAACCGCCGACCCAGTCGGGGTAGTCGGCCTGGACCATCTGTGCGGCCACGATCACCCGCGCCAGCCGCTGCGCGTGCTTCAGGTACAGTTCGTTGCGCCGGCATCGGTACAGTTCGTTCAGCGCGTAGAGCAGCCAGTGATCGTGACTGAGTTGGGAGTCGGCCAGTTGACCGTCGCGGACGGTAATCAGCCACTTGGCCCCCTTCTCCGCCGCATCGAGCCAGGCGGCCTGCCCGTCGACGCCGTGCAACCGCACCAGGGCCAGCAGCGTCTCGCCGGGATAGTACTGCGACACGAAGCCGGTCCCGCGGCCCTCGGGATAGGTCATGGTGTGCGGCTGAAACTGCCCGTCGGCGTCCTGCAGGCTGACCATCCAGTGGCCGAGTCGCTGCATCGTCTCGACGTGGTCGCGACGGCCCGTGACCTCCACGTGTTTGGCCAGAGCGATGATCGCCAGGGCGTTGCCGCCGAGTTTGCTGGTCCCGTCTTCGGCGATGCACCGCATGCTCTCGTCGTTGCTCGGAGTCGGCACAACGTGCTTCAGAATGTAGTCCGCGGCCCGCTCGGCCGCCTTCAACGTCGCCTCGTCGCGGTCCACCTGGTACAGCTCCAGCAGCGAATACGTGGAGCCGGCGTGCCGCAGGATGTTGTAGCGGTCGAGTTCCTGGTCGTGGCCCGGGAGGTAGAGGTAGTCGAAGCGTCCCTGGTCGTCGATCGTCCGCACGAAGTAGGCGCCCGCTTGCCGCGAGGCCTCCAGCAGACGCTCGGGGCCGAGGTCCGGCATCTCCTCGCTCGCCGCATGGCCGCGATACAGGGCAAGCGACCGCGTGCCGTCGCAGAAGAAACTCTGCGTCTGGAACAGGAAACCGCTCAGTTGCGGCCGACCGTAGACCGCGAGGAACGCCTCCTTGCGATCGCCTGCGGATTCCAGGTAGCGGCTCACGTTGTTGGCCCACAGGCGGCCCAGTTCGTCGACCAGATTGTTGGCCACGAGTTGCTCGGGGACGAACGCAATCCGCGACTGCCGGTCGAACGCCAGACCGTAGAGACTGCGGTCGAAGCGCCGCCCGGTCGCCGGTTCGAGGTCTACCGACTTCTCGACTCCCGTCACGATGTCGAGCTTCAGCCAGCAAAGTTTCAGCCCCGCGGCCACGAGCGGCGCGGCCTCGGCCAGTGCGGCTTCGACTACCGCCTTGAGCCCCTGCCCCGCTCCGACAACGACCCGCGCTGCCGTTTGGCCGTCGCTCAACGAAAGGAACACGATCCGGGGCGTCTTGTCCGCGGCCAGCGATTCGGGCAACGCAATGGCCTTGTCCTTCGCCTCGCCATCGCCCGCAAGACGAGCGTGGATTTGGGCCACTAAGGCCTTGCCATCATCGCGCGAGATCGTGAGCGATTCGCCCAGGTCGTCAAACCAGACGCCGGACGCCGGCTCCTGGGCAGCGCATAGCGCCGCCGCGACCGCGACGACTAAGACGCATAGCGCCGTGCGAACGAACCACCCGATCTTCGGTCTGTGAATCATCAAGACTCGCGGCCTCCCCTGTCGCTCAACCATAGTAACACATCACAACCGGCTTGCGGCCACGAAATGTGCCCGCCCTGTCGTGGCCCGACCGGTAGGTTGAACGGCCCCGAGGAGTTGACATGCCGGATGTCGCCACGTATTGTGGGGCCGCCTTCTGGAGGAACGCCCCATGCCGAGTCCATCCGTCAACACCGTGGCCGTATGGACCGTGATCGTATTGGTTTGCCTTGCCGCGTGTGCGGCTAGCGCAGTACTTGGAGCATTGGCCGCGGTCATGTATGACATAGGCGAATGGGAGCCCACAGAAGACTGGGCCGAACACGACACCAAGGTTTCGACTCAGACCGGCTTGGTTCTGGGCGCTGTTGGCGGACTTGCGGCGGGAGTGCTCTGGTCGGTGCGCATGATGCGCTGCATGCGGCAAAACCTTCAGAAGACGGGACGGGCAGTGAATCACCTCTTTCCGGGCGTCGGCACAAGCCTTCTCGTCGCCATGGGAGCGGCCGTGTTCCTGCACGCGGGACTGATGATCGCCATCGGACGGTTCAGGCCCGACGGCATAATAGCCGGCCAGATCTTCGCCATTCCTGCCGGATTGATTCTCGGCACAATTGCCGGTCTCCTGTTGGCTACGGCAGCCAGACGCATTGGCGGCGCACTTCCCGACTGCGAGGCGACCGAAGAGCCATGAGGCAGGCATCTCGAACAGCCATTCTGCCGATGTTCGCTCCACTGCTTGGCCGCGCGCCTCTCGGGCACCTGTGGTACCTGTGGCGACGGATGCGCAATGAGAAGCCGCACCGCTTCGCCGGGCAGATCCGCATCAACACCTTCTTTCCGCCGTACCCGTCGCCGGCCTTCGACCGTTTCCGCCGCGCCGTTGCCGCCCGCCGCCGTGTGCCCTTCTCCGTCTACCTTGCGGTCACGGCGAAATGTCCCTGCCGCTGCGGCCATTGCAGCTACAAGCATCGCCGCAATGCAGCCCTGTCGCCGCAACAGACGCTCGACGTCGTCGCCCAAGTCAAGGCCCTCGGCGCGTGCACGCTCGGGCTGACCGGCGGCGAGCCGCTGCTCCGCGACGACCTGGAATCCATCGCCTCGGCGGCCAAGCCCGAGATGGCGACGATCGTCTTCACGACCGGCTGCGGGCTGGACGCCGCGCGGGCCCACCGCCTGGCCGAGGCCGGCGTGGACTGCGTGACCGTGGGCATCGAATCGTCGGACGCCGCGACTCACGACGCCGTGCGGCAACGTGAGGGATCGTTTGCCGAGGCCGCGGCGGCCGTCGAGGCCTGCCATGCGGCCGGACTCTATGCGGCCCTCTCGACCGTCGGCTTCCGCGAGAAGATGGCTTCCGGCGAACTCGATCGCATCTACGATCTGGCGGCAAGATGGAACGTCGGCGAACTCCGCGTTCTGGCTCCCGTGGCCACGGGCGGACTGGCCGGTTGCGCCGCGGCCATGCTCTCGCCCGACGAGCATCGTCGCCTGGCCGAGTTCCACGTGCGGCGGAACCGCCGTCGCGGCGGGCCGGCCGTCGCCTGCTTCGCCTACCTGGAGTCCGACGAGATGTTCGGTTGCGGTGCGGGCTACCACCACCTGTTCATCGATGCCGGCGGCGAGGTCTGTCCGTGCGACCTGACGCCGCTGGGCTTCGGCAACGTGACCGCCGAGCCGCTGGCCGACGTCTGGGCTCGCATGGAGAGGTTCTTCCCCGTGCCGCGGCGCGGTTGCCTCATGCGGCACGTCGGGCGGCAACTGTCAACTGAGGGGGCGGTCCTGCCGTTGCCGCGCGACGCGAGCGAGAGGCTCTGCCCGCCGGCCGACCTCGACGCCCCGCTGCCCGAGGGATACCGCAGGCTGCTCAGAACCCGAGCACGATGACGTCAAGCGTTGCCGCCAGGCCGACCAGGAAGCACTCGGCGTAGAGGACGCGCAGCGCCCGGCGAACCGGAAGAAAGGTCGAGACGACCGCCAGGACGACGGCCGCCGCCGCGCCCACCAGGTAGATCCACCCGCAACCGTACAGCCACGGCCCCGCCAGCGGCGGCGCGGCCACAAGAATGGCTGCGCGCGAGACGGTTCGCCACGCGCGCGGCCGGCGCTGGACGGGCAGCGGACGCTCGACGGCCGCCATGTCGCCGCGGGTGTCGCGAATGTCCTTGAGAATCTCGTAGCCGAAACTCGTCAGCAGCAGCCACGCCGGGAAGAAGGCCAGCGATCCGGCCCGCGAGCCGACGGGCCAGCCTGCCTGAGCGACGGCCAGCGGATAGATGCTCGTCATGAGCAGCGAGACGAGGACCTGCTTGAGCGGTCCGAGGCGTTTGCTGAAGACGTCGTAGAGCACCAAGCCCGCCGCCACGCCGACGAGTCCCTCCAGAAACCACGGCCGGCACTGCGACGCCACGACGAGCCCGGCGACCATGAGCGCGCCGCCCCAGGCGATGGCGGCACCGCGACTCGCGCCGCCCGAAGGCAGCGGCCGTCGCGGAGCGTTGAGCCGGTCGACGTGGTAGTCCAGCACGTCGTTCAGCACGTAGCCCGCCGCAATGACCAGGGCCAGGGCGGCAGCGGACATCAGGTCGTTGGACCAGCGGCCGTCCATGCGGCCGCCGCGCGCGTAGTAGACCGTCAGCAGGTAGGCCGCGGCCATGGGCAAGGCGTAGTAGAAGCGACAGAGTCTGAGCAGTGCGATCATCGTCTGTGGCCCACGGCTGCAAGGTAGCGGTGCGTGATGGGAATGCCGTCATCGGTTCGCCGGCGCTCCTCGATGACCTCTGCAAACCGCGCGAAGACGTCTTCGCGCGCTTCCGGGACGACGGCGGACTCGAATCCCGCGGCCGCACCGGTCGCGGTCAGCCGAGCGATGGCCGCGCGCCCGTCGGCGACGTGGTACGTCTTGTCGCCGTCCCATCGCCGGTCCACGGCAAAGCCGCGCAGCCGCATGATCGTCGCCAGTTGGAGGCTCGACGGGAGGAAACGGACCTTCATCACGTGTTGCAGTGCCTCGGGCCGCTCGGCGAAGGTCACCAGCGAGCACCAGAGCACGCCGGCCAGCGAGAACAGGGAGTTGTCGATGATGCCGATGCGGCCGCCCGGTCGCAGGATGCGGGCCGCCTGGCCGATGACGGCCCAGGGCCGCGAGTATCCCAGGCCCCAGCCGCACGTCACGACGTCGGCGCTGGAGGCCGGACGGGAGCGCAGAAAGGCGAGCACGTCGGCCTGGACGAAGTCGCACGACGCGCCGTGCTTCTCGTGGGCGACGGCCAGCATGCCGGCGGAGCGGTCGACGCCGACGGCCCTGCGGCCCGAACGCCGCGCGAGTTCGGCCGTGACGAACCCGGTGCCGCAGGTCAGGTCGATGCACTCGGCGTCCGGCGGAGGAGCCAGGCGGTCGAGCATCTCGACCGACAGGTGCCGCATATGGTCGGTCCAGACATCGTCGTAACCCGACGCGATGTGGTCGTAGCTGTCGGACACCAAGTGGTCGGTGACGTGGGCCGGGCGCAGCGACAGTCGCGCCACGCGCAGCCCGAGAGCCGCCCAGCGCCGTCGCCTCGGTTGTGGATTGCCGGTTCGGTCCATCGTGTGCCCGCCGATACGCACGCAAGGGCCGCAACGTGTGCCCCGTCCTGCAGGCACGAGGATACACGCGGACTCCCGGTTGGGCAACAACCGATCGGGATAACATGCGGCGGGAGTCGTGGCCAAGCGAAGCTTGACCGCGATGGGCGCCGGCACGTGATGAACGGTCTTCATGGCCTGGCCTGCGGCCAGACCATGGCACCCCAGCAACAGCCTATCGGGACAGCGAGCCGATCAGCGCGTGCCGAGTTTGCGACCGACCTCGGCGGCACACCACCCCACCCACACGGCCGTCACAACGCGGCGGCACTCGCAATGACAATGATCTTTCGCACAGGTTGTCCTTTCATAGAAGTAGATCATATCGCTGTTTCGTCAATTAACCAGTTGCACCGCTCCCCAGTGCAGCCCCGTCCGCCAGACGCCGGATTTGCCCCTGGTGTCGGCGAAGCTCTCGATCGCCCGCCCGTCGTCGTAGAGCACGTAGTGGAACCCGATCTTCGTGCCCGCCGCCATGGCGGCCGAACGGAGCACGCGGGTGGGGATCAGGATCTCCATCGTGTAGCCGCCGGACACGGGCTGCCAGGCCGCGGCGATCACTTGCGGCGAGTCCTTGAAGCGGCCGTAGGACATGTCGATTCCGCCCGCACCCGGTCCCTTGTCCGGCTGCGGGTAGAGCGACATCTTCGTCGCCGCGGGATTCTTCTGGGCATCGTCACTGCGGGCGTAGTCGCCCTCGATGAACAGTTCCATGCCGTCGGCCTGCCAGACCCGGCCGGGGTCGCTTTTGATCGTCGAATCGCGCACGTTCATGGCTATGTACAGGCCGTCCGGCCCCCAGGCCATCTTCGCGATCGTGCCGGCGGCGCCCTTGGACGGGATTGTCAGCGGCGCCACGGCCGCCCATTCGTCCAGCCGCCCGTCAACCACAATGTCCGTCGCAGCGCGCCGCACAAGGCTGGCCACGGGTTCGGGGGTCAGCAGACGAGTCGTCGCCGGAGCCAGTGACGGCGTGCGGTCCTCCGGCCCGTACGTCTTGCCGCGATAGGTCACCGCGACACCGAGCCGCAACGACGGCTGGATGCGACCTTTGCCGACTTTCAGATTGGCCGGCGGCTGCACCTTCAGGGCGAACGGCTCGTCGGCGACCCAGAACTCAGCAGGCTCGACCGTCCAGCCGCTCTCGGCGGCCGTCGTGAACCGCACCACGGCGTCCGGCGGCAGACGGTCCTGCATGGTGACATGAACCGTCATGTCCCGCTGCGCCTCGGGCACGCGGCGGTATTCCACGGAGAGTCGCGGCGACTCCAGGAACGCCATGTCAATGGCCTCGGAGGTCTCGATCATCTTCTCCATGACGCTGTCCTGGTAGCGGCCGGGCGAGCGGACCACGTCCAGCCGGCCGATGCTTGCCAGGCCGCTTGCGGGGTCGGCCGACTCGTCGACGGTCACGCCGACCGATCGCGTCGCCGACTTCTCCAGCGAAAGCCTGTCGATGACCCGGTCGGAGTCGTCAAAGACGGTCATCTCCAGATGATTGCCGCAAACCTCGAACAGGCAGAAGTGGATCGTGGAATGCGCCTGGGCCAGGATCGGACTCGGCCGCGTGGGGTAGGTCGGCGCCCCGCCGCCGCCCGAGACGATGTGGATGATGGGTTTGCCGCCGCGCGGGCCGATCGGCTTGAAGCGCTCGTAAAGGTGACTGTGCCCGGTCACGACGATGTCGACGCCGTACTTCTCGAGGATCGGCAGCACGTCGGACTGGCCCCATGTGCTGCCGTGGCCGCCGATGTTGAAGGTCGGCTCGTGATAGGCGACGACGATCCAGTCGGCCTTCGTGGACGCCAGGTCGTGCTCGAGCCAGCGGACCATCTCCGGGTCGGCGCGCCCCTCGGGCAACCGGTCCGCGTTGACGTAGCTGTCGAGCATGGCACAGTGGACATTGCCGAAATCGAAGCTGTAGTACAGCTCGTTGTCCGGCAGCGCGAGCAGGTCGCGATACAGCGGTCCCTGGCCCTCGTGGTTGCCGCGCACCGTCCACCACGTCGACAGGGCCAGCATCGCGCGGGCCGGGCCGAAGTAGTCCCGCGGCCAGTTCGTCCAGACATCGCCGTTCTCGACGAGGTCGCCCGTGTGCAGCACGAAGTCGATCGGCAACTGTCGGGCCATGGCGTCGATGACACGGCGGTGCCTCTCGGGATAGGTCCGCGTGTCCCCGTAGGCGACGAACCGAACGGGCGTCTTCGCGCACCGGGGCGGCGCCGTGCGGAACAGGCCCTCGACGGTCTGCCCGTCGCAGGTAACGAAGTAGCGATACGTCGCGCCGGGAATCAGCCGGGACAGCTTCAGCGTGTGCACGCGCTCCGGCCGATCGCTGATGGGCGAATCGGCGAGCACGGCTTTGATCGCCGCGGATTCAAACCCCTGATTCGGGGACAGGCCGGCCGTGGTCTGGGCGCCGGGCGGCGTGACCCAGACGACGGTCGCCTCGGTCATCGAGACGCTGCTGGTGTGCGGGCCCATGATGACGTGATCGGGCCATTGGGCGACCGGCCGGCACCCTGCGGCGGCCGTGGACAGTAAGACCAGAACCAGCGTTCGTCGGATCATCGCTGCCTCCTCATGTAAGTCCAACAAGGGCGTCGCCCGTCACGGCCATCCGTGGCAGGCGATGCGTCGTCAGTCAGCACGAGAACATCCGAATGTCCGATCACCGCCACGGCGGCATCAGTGGATGCGCAGCATCGGCTTCAGCAGGAACGAAAACGGCAGGACGATCACCAGGTAGCCCACCATCCAGGCCTGCATGCCGATCGACGGCAGACCCGGGATGATGCCGAAGAGCTTGAACTCCTCCATCTTCAGCTCGGCGCAGATGGCCGGGGCGTTGTCCTCGTAGAACGTGATCGGCTCGGCGTACTTGCGACCGTCGACGATCAGGTCCTTGGTGAACGTCTTGCCGGCGTAGCGGAACTCCAGCTTGTAGGGCCCGTCCCGCCGGGCGGCCTTGATCTGCCAGTGGGCCACGCCGTTGTTGACCACGTTGCCGTCGGGGTCCACGTCCTGGACCACCTTCTGAATCCAGCCGGTCTCGGCCTCCAGGCCGTCCTGCGGCACGACGTGCACCAGGTGACCGATGGCCGCCGGGGGGAAGTAGACGCTCACGCCGACCGGCTCGCCGGGCGTCGGGGCCACGTAGGCGATCCGCGCCCAGGCCCAGCAGGCCAGGATGGCGATCGGCACGATCGAGGCCAGCAGCGGCTTGCCCTCGGCCTTCATGGTCTTCATGCCGATCTGCCCGACGGTCGCCCGGTAGCGGGCCACGGCGTCCTTGTCGCCGGCCTTCTTGGCCTCGCGCGTCAGTTGCTTCAACCGGTCCTTGTCCTTCTTGCAGCGGCCGAGCAGATCCTGGTTGGTCGTCCACAGGCGCACCACGGTCAGGATCAGCGCCGTGCCGATGGCGATAATGAACAGGGCCGCGCTGCGCGGCATCTTCAGCAGCCAGCCCAGCAGCGGATCGCCGATCGACATCAGCGCGGTGTTCAACGTGTCAAGAAATGAACCCATAGCCTCACTCCTCGATAATCGTCACGTGACCGCGGTCGCCGTCCACGCGGACCTTGGCCCCGTCGCGAATGATTTGCGTCGCGCTCGGACAGGCGACGGCCGGAATGCTGAAGTCGCGGGCCGTGATGGCCCCGTGCGACAACACGCCGCCGCGCTCCACGATCAGGCCCCTGATCTTGGTGAACAGGGCCGTCCAACTCGGGTCGGTGCTCGGGCAGACCAGGACGCACGAGTCGCCGAGGTCCTTGGCGTCGCCCGGATCGAAGACGATCCGCGCTGTGCCGGTGAAGATGCCGGCCGACAGCGACAGGGCGTCCATCTCGCTGGCTGCCTCGATCTGCCGCGGCAGGCCCAGGACGTCCAGTTCCTCGCTGCCGACCACGTCGGGCAGATCGAGCCGCTGGGCCGACTGCCAGCGGACCTTGCGTTTGCCGATCAGCGATACCAGCCGCTCGCGGTCGCTCTCGAACAGCGGCAACTCCTCCAAATACAGGTAGAACACGTCGTCGCCGATCGTCCAGCGGCTGCCCAGTTCGAGAATCGCCTGGCGAATCAGCTCGTAGCCCATCATCAGGTAATGCTTGCCGATCTCGCGGTACGGCAGCAGCACCTGGGCCTCGCGAGCCAGATCCTCGACTTCCTCGCGCATCGAACTGCCGCCCGATTCGGCCAGCAGTTCGGGCAGCTGTCGCAAGGTCTCCTCGCGGCGCTCGGCATTGCGCTTGTGCAGGGTCGCGGGGGAATGGTCCTCCTCGACGTCCTGGTTCTCGACAATCTGCCGCACGTAGCTGTCGTCCTCGCGCCAGCGCGGATTGGCGAGTTCCATCTCGCCGACGGCACGGTGTCCGTAGCGGTTGATGAACTCGTCCATGGTGTCTTTGCCCTGGGCGACGCGGAAGAGCATGGCGTTCTGCTCGACGGTCGAATCGCCCTCCAGGCCCGAGGTCAGCACCTGGGTCATCTTCTCGCCTTCCATCGGCCCGAGAATCTGCGTCAGCAGCGTTTCGAGTTCGGCCCGGGCGCAGCCGCCGAAGAAACCCGGCTTGAGCGACTCCTTACCGAAATCGGTCAGCACGCGACGGATACGGTCGCGCAGCTCGGCGATGACGGCCTCGGTCGACATCTCCCAGAGGTTCTGTTCACGCTTCTCGCTCAGGTACTCGCGGAAGGTCGGCAACTGCTCGTGCTCGAAGACCTGGACCGCGTTGCGGCGGGCCTTCTTCATCGTGCGGCTCGATCGCAGCATGGCCATCAGCGTCCCGGGCAAACGCAGCAGGAACTTCTCGTCCGCGCGGTCGGCCTCGAACTTCGTCGGCGCCGCCTCCAGCAGACGCGGGTTGGCCAGCACCTCCTGGTGATCGTACTCAAAGGGCATGCCCTCCCAGAACAATGCGGCCGTGCGGTCCGAATCGGCGTAAATGCGGCCGCAGATCAGTTCCAGGAATCCTTCTTCGCAGACCTGCTCGCTCGGCCGGTAACCGAAGTCCTTGTACATCTGCCCGAAACCGCCGTTGCCGCTCATGAAGCCGCGGATGATGTCCCAGGTCAGCGGCTTAGGCTTTTCGAGCGTCTCGGCCAGGTTATGGACGATCCAGACTTTGCTCTTGGAGCGCGACCGGGCCACGATCTCCTTCAGCCGCGCGATCTCCTCCAGGCGACCGACCTCCGCGTCACGAGCCACGTCGAGGCCGCGCACGGCTCGCGATTGCAGCAGCGAGAACCGCCCGTTGGCCAGACCCCATTCGATGTCCACGGGGAAGCCGAAGTACTTCTCGACGTTCAGGGCGATCCGCCCGACCTCCAGCACCTGCTCCTCCGTCAGCGAAGCCGCATCGGGATCGAACGTCTCGTCCTCGCTGTCGGCCTGCAGACCGGTCATGACGTGGTCCTTGCGGCCCAGGGCGGTCTCCTTGATGGCCAGCGTCTTGGAGTCCAGCACGAAACGGTCGGGCGTGACGTCGCCCGAGACGATCGATTCGCCCAGGCCGTAGGAACTCTCGATGACGATCTCGTCGGCCGACGGCTTCGCGGGGTTGGCCGTGAAGGCGATGCCCGAGACGCGCGAGTTGAACATCGACTGCACGTTGACGGCGGTGCCTTCGAGATTCTCCAGGCCGTGCGACTTGCGATAGATGTTGGCCCGCTCGTTGTTCCACGACTCGAAGACGGCATTGACGCACTGGCAGAGGGCGTCCCAGGCCGTCGTCGGAAACCGCTTGCCCGACTCGCGTTCGTAGAGGCCGATGTAGGCCTCGGCCATGGCCTGCTCGAAGTCGGCCTTCTGGGCCAGCCCGTCGGCCACCTCGTCAAAGGCCGGGATCGGAATGTGGGCCACGGTGTTGGCGAACTGCTGGATGAATGCGGCGTAGACCGACCAGAACCGGGCCTTGTCGGCCACGTGCGCGGCCAGGCCGGGATGCAGACCGCAATTCAGAATCGTGTCCATCATGCCGGGCATTGACTGGGCGGCGCCGCTGCGGACCGAGACCAACAACGGGGTCTTCCCCTCGCCGAAGACCAGGCCCGTGCACTTCTCCAGCCGCGCCATGTAGGCCCGCAACTCGCCCTCGAGCCCGTCGGGCCAGTGGCCGTTGTGCTCGTGGTAATGGCGGCAACAGGGAATCGCGATCGTGAATCCCGGCGGTACGGGCAGCCCCGCGCAGCTCATGGCGGCCAGGCTGGAACCCTTGCCGCCCAGAATGTCCTTGCGCTTCGGATCTCCCTCGCACGTACTGTCGCCGAAGAAGTAGATCATGCGCGATCCGCTCAGCGCTTCCTTGGTTTCATGCATACCAGTCCCTTTTTATCCGTTGCAAAGAACACATGCGAATCGACCATGATCATCGGCGACGTCAGGTTGCCCGGGAACGAACTGCGGATGATCGCCCACTGGCTGCCCTCGTTCAGCTTCAGATCGTAATAGCGGATGGCGCCTTCGGCCACGTAGAGCAGCGCGTCGTCGGTCAGCATCGGCGGCAGGTCGCCCAGGGCGTCGTCGATGCGAACCACCTCTTTGCCCGTCGTCGTGTCGATGACGACAATCGCCCGGTCGGCCGTCTTGCAGGCCAGGCGGTCGCCGCCCGTGGCCAGCGATCCCGCCACGCTGCCGCACGACACCTTCACGTCGGCCTCGCCCGCTTGCAGACTGCAGCCGATAAGCCCGTCGCCCTGGCCGATCCACGTGCGGCCGGAGGCGTACACCGGTCCCGTCGTCGGCGCCGAAGGCAACGGGCGTCGCAGCAGTACCGAACCGTCCACACCGTCCAGCACGATCCACTGCGCCGGATTGGCCACGACGGTCATCACCACGCCGTCAATCGGCAAGGCCATGCCGACGCAGGAGCCGACCTTGGCCTGCCAGCGCACTGTCTTTGCGGCCGGCGAGGAAATGTCCAGGCAGGTCAGCCCTTCGGCCGTGTCGGCGACCAGAAGGTTGTCGCCGCCGAGGACGATCTGCCCGCCGGCATCAGACGCCACCGGATGCTGCCACAGAACGTTGCCGCCGGCCGGATCGACGCACCGCAGGGCGCGGTTGCTGTCGCCCATGGCGCCGTCCACGAAGAAGACGGCCGCCTCCGAAGCGGCGGCCGACAGGCTGATCGGGTTGGCGCACTCGACGAACCAGTGCTGCTTCACGGCGGCGCCGTCGCCCAGATCGTCGCCGCACGCCAGCTTGGCCAGACCGTGCTTGCCGTCGCGGCTGAGGCCGACGAAGAGGGCGTTGCCCAGTGCGGCCGCAGGAGCCTTGATCGTCGGCGGCGCGGGTGTTTGCCCGTCGCCCGAAGCCTCGCCCACGTAGCCCCACGCGTAGCCGCCGCGATTGGCCAACAGGCTGCCGTCGATCCATCCGGAGTCGCCCGGCCCGCCAAGCGAGCCCGGCCACCCGGCGGTCTTCTGCTGCCCGCTCGGTTGCCCGACGCACATCAGTCCGTTGGCGGTCGTGCCGACGTAGACGTGCCCACGGGCCACGACCGGAGAACTGAACACCTCGCTGTTCAGCGAGACGTTCCAGGTCATCTCCATGGTCTTCTTGTCCAGGCCGTACAGGTCGCCGGCCGTCGTCACGATGTAGACGTGGTCCTTGGCCACGGACGGCGAGGTGATGATCGGGGCGTGGGCATTCCACTTGCGGACCTGTTTGCCGTCGGTCGTCACGCGGTAGAGCTGCCCGTCGCGTGAACCGAAGTAGATGAAGTCGCCGTCCACGGCCACGGAGCCGAGCACCACGCGGCCCACGGGGACCTTCCAGTCCACGGCGTGCGTGGCCAGGTCGATGCACCAGACCTCGCCGACGGGATAGATCTTCGAGGCCTCGGCCTCGATCTCCTGCTCGCTCTTGCCCTGCTCCTTCAACTTGACCCGCAGGTTGCTCTGCACCTGCTCGGCCGTATTGACGAAGTCGCCGTGACCCAGGCCGACGTACATCTTGCCGTCGGCGATCGACGGGCTGCCGAAGACGGGGTACGGGGCCTCGACGCGCCACTGCTCGGCGCCGTCCTCGTCCACACAGACGACCGCGTGGCCGCCGATGCCCAGGCCGAAGCAGACCACGCCCTTGTCGGCGCCTTCGGGCTTGTAGTAGACCGGCGAAGTCTCGCAGTCGGGATAGACGGTCGCCCCTTCGGCGACGCCTTCGCTCCTGGGGCCCGGCAAGTGCCAGAGCACCTTGGCGTTGCCCTGGCCGTCGCCGTCGAGGGCGAAGCAATAGAGCCCGTCGTCGCCGGCGCCGATGAAGACCTTGCCACCCGCGACACACGGCGACGATTCGACGTGGCTGCCCGTGCGGTAGGACCAGAGCTTGACGCCGTCGCGCTCGCGCTCGCTGGCGGTCACGTCCAGGCAGAAGACCCGGGCGTCGTCGGTCAGGTGCAGCCCCTCGCCGACGACCAGGTACTTGCGGCCCTTGTCCTT
>JAFGPY010000012.1 GCA_016935955.1 Planctomycetota bacterium | reverse complement strand
TTGTGGCCGTACTTGTCCACGACGTTGTCGTGATCGTCGGCCGAGAGGATGTAGCCGAGCCGCAGCACCGCCACCTGGAAGCCGAACTCGCGGTGGTACTGTTCGGCGACGATTTCCTGCAGGGCCTTGGTCAGGCCGTAGAGACTGACGGCCTTCAGCGGCAGGTCGCGACTGAGGAACGATCCCTTGTAGGCTCCGACGACCCCGCCCGTGGAAATCAGGACGACGCGACGGATGCCCTGCTCGGCGGCCGCGAAGAAGAGGTTGGCCGTCCCTTTGACGTTGACGTCGAAGGCCACGGTGGGCGCCTCGTAGGCGCCGGCTTGCCGCGAGGCCATGTGGGCGATGACGATGGCGTCCATGCCCTGGACCGCGCGGCGGCAGGTCTCCAGATCGGCCACGTCGCCGACGATCTTCTCGTGCGGCGTGGGCCAGTCGACCACGTCCATCAGCCGCAACGTGTGCTTGCTTTCGAACGGCACGATCAGTCCGCGTCCGAGGAAGCCGCCCGCACCAGTGACCAGAACCTTCATCTGCGCCCATCCCCCCACTCGTGTTGGTTGCCCAACGCCGCCATCCATGACAGTACGAACACGGTGTGCTTCGTTGGGGCCGCACGTGGCTGACGGGACACTGTAACGACAAGCCGCTGACACTGCAAGAGGCTGGTCGCCGGACGGCCGACGGGCGTTGCTCTGCGGCGGAAGTCTTCCCACGGAGACATTCAAGGGATAAGATGGGCGGACCGTGTCGTTAGTCGGATAGGGCGTGTGGTGGACGGAGGAAAACGATCATGGGATGTTTCGTAGCCTTGCTGGGCCTGGCGGCGCCGCGGGTGGCGCTGGCGATCATCTGGCTGTTCTCGAACGCCCTGGGCCGGGCCTTCGATTCCTGGCTGCTGCCGATTCTGGGATTTCTGCTGATGCCCTACACGACGCTGGCCTACGTCGGGGCCCATGTCTACAGGGGCGGCGTCTCGGGCGGCTGGCTGGTGGTGCTGGTTCTGGCGGTGATCGCCGACCTGGGGGCCTGGGGCAACGGCGGCCGGACGCACGCGAAGTATCGCTACAGCCACCAGTAAACCTTATGCCTGCCGGTGGGGAGAACTCGGCGGGCGGTTGCGGCGTCTAAAGCGGGGCGTCGGACGCGAACGCCGACTGTACAGATGATTCTGTTAACGACACTAAGGAAACGGGCAAGTGAGAGGACGGGTCAGACGAACCGTACTTGCGGCAATGGCGGGCGCGATCGGCGTGGCTTGGTGCGCGATCGCCGACGCCCAGACAACCGTCCCGTCGTCCAGCCGGCCGCAGCGCGACCAACTCCGCGAGGTCGAAATCGACGGAACGATCAGGTGGGTGGAGGAAAACGACCTGGTGTTCGACAACGAGGTGGCCGCCGGGCTGTACCTGCAAGGCAAGCAGGCGGACCCCATGTTCGCCTCGCAGGACGACCGCAACCGCGACAAGGCGATCGAGTTCTATGCGGCCGCTTATGCCGCGCAGCCCGGGGCGAAGAGCAACGCCCACCTGGCCAATCGCATCGGCCAGATGTACGCCTTCAACAATGATCCCGCCCGAGGCATCCGCACGGACTGGGAGCAGGCCCGCGTCTGGTGGGAGCGATGCGTCGAGGCCTCGTCGCCGCGGCAGACCGTCTATGCAGCCGCGATCATCGGCATGAACGGTTACCGTCCGGCCGGCGACGAACTGGTGGAATGGTTCCGCCCGTTGCTGGAGATGAAGGCCGAGGAGGTCGAGTTGCCGCACTACAAGTGGAACGGGCCAGCCTCGTCGCCGGCCCGGCAGCGGCAACTGGAGACCCAGCTGGTCCGCGAACGGGAGAATGTCGAGCAGATGCAGCGAAAGGCCGTCGAGCGAATCTACAACAGTTATCGCCACAAGGACGAGGCCGAGAGCCTGAAGGCCATGCAACTGCTCATGGAGCGGTACGCCGGAACGATCGTGGCCGCAGAGGCTGAGAAGAAGCTGCGTGCGACTCTGAACCTGGGACCGGACGATCCCCTGTTCGAGGACGGAGACCCGGCGGCGCCCGCGGTGGCTCCGCAGGAACCATCGCAACCCGGGCCGAGGGCGACAGTGCCAATCACCGCCACATCCGGGCTCCGAGCCGTAACAGAATCGGACGCAGACGGGGGTCCGGTGGCCGATACGGTGGGGCGTCCGGGGGGCCGTCGCGGTCGGATTGTGCCAGCGGTGGTCGGGATCGGTGCCGTGTCGGCAACCTGCGCGGCGGCGATCTGGTTGCTGCTCAGGCGGCGTCAGGGACCTGGGGCCTCACCGGGCGGGTGATTCAGGCGGGATACCGTGAGCGCAAAAAAACAGTGGTCGGGAGGGGGGATTACCCGACCACCTTTGGCAAAGGGTTACTAACCTCTTGCCGAAGCCCAACGTGGGCACTGTCCGTAGATTGTGAAAGTGCAAACAGCATGCCAGAAGTGCGCTTTTTCTTCTGGCATTCATTTCAGCCCATTGTGCGTCATATGATTCATTCTAGTATCTTTTGCGGACAGAGCCGCCAGTACTTGCTGCGTATTATCGCCCACCATAACTGCGTCTTTTCGCGCAAGTCGTAGCTGGCCACGCGCCCGAACTTCGCCGCTCTCGGACAGCAAATGCCGTTTATCGGTGGCAAACACGGTTCGGTGGGGAATATCACCTATAGTAGGTATACCAGAGCGGAAGCCAGTGCAGCAGTGAATATCGCCCTGAGTCCTTTTGCGCTATGCCACGCAATCACGATTTCTTCTCTGCGGCAATCTGGGCTTCGGCCTCATGCCAGGCCTCCTTGAGCCGCTTGAGTCGCTGGCGAATCGGCAACTGCTGAGTGCACGCCTCCTCGCACCGCCCGCAGTCCAGGCAGGCGTCCACCACCGCCGGAAGGTCGTTGATTCCCCAGTGGTACTTCAGCCGCCCCCAGACTTCGCGTGCGGCCGTGGCGTTGAACTCCAGCACGTTGGCCGTGTCCATGAGCTTGGGCACCGGCATCTCGGCCGGGCAGTCCTTGCAGTATTGGCACGACGTGCACAGGCTGGTGAACTCCTTCTCGATGGACCGCTTCAGGTCGGCGAGTTCCTGCGGACCGTACAGGTCCATGCTCTCGACCGCCTGCACCGTGGCCCGGGCGTCGTCCATGCTCCGCACGCCGACCAGGGCTCCCGTCACGTTCGGGTTGCTGACGACAAACCGCAACCCGCCGCGGAGCAGGTCGTCGCCCGGCCGCTGCTTCAGAAAGGCGAACGATTCGGGCGACTGCCAGTACGTGCCGCCGGCCAGCGGGTTCATGATCATCACGCCGAGCCCCTTGTCGTGGGCCGCGGCGGCGCCTTGCTCGCGGTAGGCGAAGTTGGCCGCACAGTAGCCCATCAGGATGCCCTCGAAGGGCCCCTCGTCGATCAGTCGGCAGATGTCGTCGCTGTTCAGGTGCGTCGAGATGACCACGTGGCGGACCAGGCCTTCGTCCTTGACCTTGCGGAAGGCCTCCAGGACGCCCTTGGCCTTTCGCTCCTCCCACTCCTGCCAGGTGCGGATGCACCAGATGTGGTAGAAGTCGATCCGCTCGACGTTCAGCCGCTCGAGGCTGGTGTCCAGCTCCTTGCGGACCTCGGCCTCGGAGCCGGCGAAGGTCTTGGTCGAGACGAAAAACGGCGGGCCGCCGCGACGCTTCATCTCCTTGACGGCCGTGCCCAGGATGGTTTCGCTCTTGGCTGCGCAGTAGCCCGGGGCCGTGTCGAAGTAGTTCACGCCGTGGTCGTACAGGTAGAGCGGGATCTCGGCCATCTCGTCGATCGCCTCGGGCCTCCCGAAGCGCATGCCGCCCATGGCCACCACCGAGATGTCGTGGCCGGTTGTGCCGTACGGTCGATAGTGCATCGGTCTCTCCTTCGAGAAGCGCCGGCGGGATCCGCTCAACGGCCGCGAGGCGACCGAATACGGATTTCGTCGGCGGCTCCAGAGAACAGCAAAGGCGACGAGGCACAGTGTTGGGCCTCTCGCCTTGGCGCGACAAGAAAAGGACAGTGCCCCGAAGGGCGACTGCATTATACGTCCCCTGCCCCCGCAACGCAAGTGCTTTTGCCTCCGCGGTCTGTCGCTGAAGCGCCAGGAGACGGCGGCGGGCCGCCCGTCACGGCTTGGGCCGTTGACGCCGCGTGAACAGGTCGTAGAGGATCGGCATGACGATCAGGGTCAGGATGCCGGAGACGAGGATGCCGCCGACCGAGGCGATGCCGACGCCGTTTCGCATTTCGGCGCCGATGCTGCGGCTCAGGGCCAGGGGCAGCATGCCGAGCACGGCCGCCACGGTAATCATGACGATCGGCCGGAAGCGGTCGCACGAGGCGGCGATCATGGCTTGGTGCCGTGGCGTGCCCTGGGCCACCAGGACGTTGAACTGGTCCATGATGAGGATGGCGTTGTTGACCACGATGCCGACCATCATCACGAGGCCCATGATCTCGAAGATGCCGAAGTTGCCGCCGGCCACGGCCAGAGCCCAGATGGCGCCGATCAGGGCCAGGGGCAACGTGACGAGAATCAGCCCCGGCTGCTTGAACGATTCGAGAATGGCCGCCAGGGTCAGAACCACGAGAATGACGGCGATCAGGCCGGCCTCGCCGAGGGCTTCCTGGGCCTCGGCCATCACCTCGTAGACGCCGCCGAAACTGACGTCGTAACCGGCAGGAAGGTCGGCTTTCTCTTCGACGGCTTGCCTGATCTGGTTGACGGCGGTACCCAAAGGCAGGTCGGGGGCCGGGTTGGCCAGTAGCTTGCTGATGCGTTGCTTGTCCTTGCGGGTGATCTGAATGGGCTTCCACCGTTCCTCTATGGTGGCCACGTCGGTGAGAAGCGCCGGATGGCCTTCGGTGCCGGGCACCTGGAACCGTTCGACCTGGAGCTTGCCCGGCTGCTCGGCGCACGTGACGACGATGTCGTAATTGCGGGCGTTGCGTTTGAAGGTCCCAGCCGTGATGCCCTCCAGGTTGCCGCGGAGGCTCAGGCCCAGGCTCACAGCCGCCAGCTCCATATCGCTGAGCACGGGCCGCTTGGGACGGATGCGCAACTCGGGCTTGCCGGGTCGCACCGTGGTGTCGGGATCGAGAATGCCGGGCATCTCGCCGGCCAGGGCGGCCGACTTGATGGCCAGGGCATCCAGGGTCTTCAGGTCGTCGCCGGAGATGGCCATGTCGATGTCGGAGGACTGGCCGCCGATGGGCGACGGCACGGTGACGGTGACGATGGCTCCGGGGAACTCGGTCATGCGGCCGCGGACGTCGTCCTGAAGATCGTCGATGGTCAGGTTGCGCTCGGTGCGTTCGGAGAACCGCAGGAGAATCTGTGCCAGGTACACGCCTTCCGACGACTGGCCGATGACGCCTTCGACCTTGCCGATGGTGGTCAGGATGTGCCGCAACTCGGGCAGGTCGGCCAGCAACCGCTGGGCCCTGGCGATCCGGGCCGAGGAGTTGGCCAGGTCGTACTCGGTGGGCAGTTCGAGCTTGATGTAGATTTCGCCGCGGTCGGTGTCGGCGACCATGCTGCTGCCCAGCGAACCGGCCAGGCGGAGCGAGTGGACGAACATGGCCACGACGACCAGCAGCGTCAGGATGGCCGCCCAGCGATGACGCTCGTTGAACTGCAACAGGCGGCGGTAGAGGCCGACCAGGCGATCGAAGCCGCGGTTCCAGAGCCGCTCCATCTTCCGCAGCAGGCCGTTGTCCTCGGCCCGTCGCGGCTTCAGGAGCAGCGAGCAGAGCATCGGCGTCAGCGTAAAAGAGATGAACAGCGAGACCACCGTCATGATGAACATGGTCAGGGCCAGGGGCCTGATGAAGCGACCGACCATGCTGCCCATCATCGCCAGCGGAAAGAGCACGACGACGTTCGTCCCGGCGCTGGCCAGCACGGCGATGAAGGCCTCGGACGCCCCGAGCCGCGAGGCCTCCTTCGGGTCGCCGGTGCGGTCGAGCCGGGCGACGATCATCTCCAGCACGACGATCGAGTTCGTGACCAGGACGCCGACCGACATGCCGATGGCGATCAGCGTGGAGTTGTTCAGCGTGAAGCCGACCAACTGCATGAAGAACAGGCCGATGATGACCGTCAGCGGCATGGTGATGCCGACGACCAGCAGCGAACGGACGTTGTAGAGGAAGATGAACAGAATCAGGGCCGTCAGCAGAATGCCTTCGCCCACGTTCACCCAAGCGCTTTCGTTGGAGGCCTCGATGATGTTGCCGTCGTCGGTCACCCAGATCAGTTCCATGCCGCCGGGCAGACTGTCCTGGAGGCGGCCCATAGCGGCGCGAACGCTGTCGGTCACCTCGACGGCATTGGCGTCGGCCTTCTTGACGACGCGAATGGCCACGGCCGGACGCCCGTCGATCTCGGCCGTCTGCCGCACTTCCTCCGTGCTCATGACGACGCGGCCGACGTCGCGAATGTGGCAGCGACGACCGTCACGGTTGGCGATCTCGAGGCCGCCGATCTCGGTCTCGGCCTGGAAGTCGGCGTCGAAGGTCACGGTGTACTCGGTGCCGTTGTCGCGGACGCGGCCCGAGGGAATCGTCCGCACGCCGCCCTGCACGGCGGCCACCACGTCGGTGCTCGTCAGGCCGCGGGCCGACAGCTCGCGGCGGTCGAGTTCGATGCGGACCTCGCGCTCGGCGCCGCCGATCAATTGCACCTCGGCCACGCCGGAAATCACCGTGACGCGGTCGCGGAGCGTGTTGTCGGCGTAGTCGTACAGCTCGTCCAGCGGGGCGTCGCCGGTCAGGGCCAGCGTGATGATCGGCTTGGCGTTGATGTCGAACTTCTGAATTTTCGGGTCCTCGACGTCCTCCGGAAAGTCGGCCCGCACGAGGTCGAGCTTCTCGCGGACGTCCGTGGCCGCAATGTCCACGTCAATGTCCAGGTGAAACTCCAGCAGCGTCTGGCAGACGTTTTCCATGCAACTGCTGGTGACGTGCTTCAGGCCGTCGATCGAGACCACCGCATCCTCGATGCGCTTGGCGACGTCGGTCTCGATGTCCTCGGGACTGGCGCCGGGATAGACCGTCACGATCGTAATGTAGGGCGAGTCCATCTGCGGCATCAACTCGAGGGCCATCTTGCGATAGGAATTCACCCCCAGCAGAGCCAGGCCGATGATCAGGCAGCCCATGGCGATAGGCCGGCGAATCGAGGCGTTCGACAGAAACATCAGTCGCCCTCCCCGATCACGTTGACGGTGTCGCCGTCGTTAACTAGTTGCTGCCCGCGGAAGATCACTGCCGCACCCTGGGCCAGCGTCGTCCCGGTCGCTTCCACCCAGCCGTCGGTCTCGAGGCCCGTCGTCACCTCGACCGCGCGGGCCGCCTTGCCGTCGACGATGAAGACGACGTGCTTGCCGCCGCGCTGCTGAACGGACGCCACGGGCACGCCCAGGGCTTCGCGCCGCACCAGGACGACCGCGACGTCGGCCAGCCGGCCGGGCACCGCGTCGGCCGGCGGGTCGGTCACCTCGCACTTGGCTTCGAAGGTCCGCAGTTCCAGATCGGCTGTCGGGCTGCGGTAGGTGACCGCGTGCATGCCCAAATCGGTCTGGCCAACGCGGACGTGCATCTCGGTCCGGCCCGGCACCACGGAGGCGTAGGCTTCCGACGGCAGGTAGGCCGAGACCTCCAGCAGGTGCGTGTTCTCGATCTTCAGCACCGGTGTTCCGGCGGCGGCCATTTCGCCGGGCTCGCGCAACCGACGAGTCACCACGCCGCTCAAGGGGGCCACGACCAGCGAGTCGCGAAGATCCTTCTCGGCAATAGCCGCGTTGCCGCGAGCCTGCTCGAGGCGCTTGCCGGCCAGCTCGACCGAAACCTTAGCGTACTTCAGGGCCGCCTCGGCCTGCAGGAAACGCGACTGCTGGGCCTCGAAGGCGCTCTGCGTGACAGCATGGTCCTGCTCGAAGAGCCGCTTGAACCGCTCGTAGTCGAGGCGGGCCTTGTTGAAGTCGGCCTCGACGCGCTCGCGGTTGGCCTCGGCCTCGCGCACCGAGCATTCGGCTGCGGCCTGTCCTTGCCAGGCAATCTCGACGGCCCGGGTCAGGTTCACGCTGTCGGTCTGGAAGAGCTTCGTTTCGCCGGCCGCCACCGTGTCGCCCTCGTCCACGTAGACGGCGTCGAGCGTGCCGGGAATGCGGGCCGAGACCAGGGCGTAGTCCTTTGAGAGCAGGCTGCCGCTGGTGACCAGCCGCGACTCGAACGTCATCTGCCGCGCGGCCACGGTGCTGACGGGCACCTGCCGACTGCTGCGTGCCGAGGCGTCACCGCCGGTTGCGGCCCCGCTGTCGCTGGTACGCTTGCTGCACGATGCGCCCACGGCCGTCACGGCCGCCAGGGCGATGGCCATCATGGTCACGCCAATTGCCTTGCGTGTCGTCATTGCTCGGACCACTCCTTCGTCACTCCCATCACGTCCGCCAGCGTGGCGGCGGCCACCTGTCGCCGGTAGCGGGCCACGGCCTCGGCAGCCACGGCCCCGTCGCGATCGGCCAGGGCCGCACTGCGCGACGAGGTCTCGATCAGCCCCTCGCGCCACTGGGATTCGATATTCTTCAGGTGCTCCGCGGCCGCCTGTCGCCTCAGTGCGGCCACGGCCAGGGCCTCGGTCGCATCGTCCAGGTGCCGGCGGGCCTTGACCACTTCGAGCATCACCGTCAGGCAGGCCTGCTCGCGTTCGATAAAGGCCCCCTCCTGCCGCTCGCGGGCGGCGCGGTAACGGTGGATGTTGGCGAAGCCGTCGAAGACCGACAGCACCGCCGAGGCGCCGTAGGCCCATGTGTTGGCGTATTTCAGGTAACTGTTGGACGAGTGGTCGTAGCTCGTGAAAGCATTGACCACCGGCAGGAAGTCGGCGATGGCCATGCGAACCTCGTCCTTGCGGATCTCGATCGTGCGGTCGGCCGCATGCAGTTCCGGCCGGCGGAGCATGGCTTCGAGCACCTGGTCGGCCACGTCGCCTTCGGGCGGCTCGATGGGCGACTCGGCGGCCAGCTCGATCGTCGCCAGGGGCGACAGGCCCATGGTCTCCAACAGGTCGGCCCGCGCCTCGCCGCGAGCGCGCTGGTTGTCGTCCAGGCCCCGGCGGCGCTCGAGCACCATGGCCTCGATCGCCTGTCGCTGAGCGGGCAACACCAGGCCCTCTCGCTCCATAGCGATGGTCTCGTCGAGCAGGGCCTGGCCCTCGCTCAGTGACTGCCGAAGATAGACCGCGGCCTCGTCCTGCGATAGGCAAGCGTAGTAGAGCGCGATAGCGCGAAGCGCGATCAACTGGCGCGTACGCCGGCGGACGAGGCCGCTGATCTGCTCGCCCTTCTGATAAGCGGAATACAGGAACCACGTCTGCGGCATGAAGATCGGTTGCTGGGCAGCGATGCCGACGGTCGAGACGCCGCGGTCGGAGGTCTGGATGAAATCGCCGCCGGCTCGCGTCAGCACGGCCCGACTCGTCTCACGGTAGTTCCACGACAGTTCGACGTGCGGCAGGAAGTTGGCGAAGGCAATCTTGCGGTCAAGCCCGGCCAAGCGGGTCTCGATGTCCGCGGCGCGAACATCGAGGTTGTTGGCCAGGGCGATGCGAATGCAATCGTCCAGGCCCACCGCCTGGCCTTGTGGCAAAGTGCATCGGGTTCGTTCCTGAAGGTCGGCTGTGAACTGCTGGGCATGGTCGCGTCGCATCTGGTCGAAGTCGACCCGTCCGCAACCGGCCAGCGCGACGACGCAGCCTGCGGCCAATACCGTCACGACCCATCGCCTCCCCGGGCGAGAGATGTCCGACGCTGGTGTGCGCATCACGCCTTGGTCTCCGTGATCAGGGCCGTGATCTCGCGGGCCAGTCTCTCGTAGACGTCGAGCATCATCTGCCGCTCCTGGGACGACAGGCAGGCGACGATCCGCGACATGTCGCGGTACCGCCGGGGCAAGGCCTCGTCGCAGAATGCCCGTCCCTCGGGCGTCAGCGTGACGTTGATCATGCGGCGGTCCTTCGGGTGCGTCGAGCGGCCGATGTAGCCGAGCCGCTCCAGTGAATCGAGGTTGCTGGTCATGGCTGACCGCGTCAGGACCACCTCGTCGGCCAGCTCGGCCGGCGTCATGGTCTGGTCGTCATGGTGATAGAGGGCCTCGAGGGTCTCCATCTGGCGGGCGGAGATGCCCTGGCCGCTCAGATGCGTCTCGACCAGAAGCTCCACCGTGCGGTGGCTCTGGCACAGCCGCAGAGCGTTGCGGATCACCTCGGCGTCCAGACCTGGAATCCGGTCCACGTGCTCCATGATTCTCTCAAGGGTGCCGGCAAGCGGCATTTTTGCTCCCCCCGCCAAAGGATCGTCCGAAGAAAAATAATTCGACGACAAATTATAAGGGCCTTGATAATCCGTGTCAACACAATTCGCCGGTTTCGGCCTAATCCATAGTGTTCCAAACATAAATTGCGGCCAATAACGTCGTTACGGACGCGATAATCGTCCTTGACAATGCCGAAAACGGCGTCTAAACTTCCGATTGAAATAATCACTTGAACTGTGCGTTTGAAGCCCTCGGAGGTCGCAGGTGGAGCAACCGGAACAACATTGCGGAAACACCCGGCAGAGGCTGCTCGAAAGCGCTTGCGAGGTCTTCGCCCGAAAGGGTTACCGAGCGGCGACCATCGCCGAGATCTGCGAGCGGGCTTCGGCGAACATCGCCGCCGTGAACTACCATTTCCGCGACAAGGCTTCGCTGTACGGCGAGGCCTGGCGTCTGGCCTTCGACCTTTCGATTGAGCGTCATCCGCCCGACGGCGGCGTACCGCCCGAGGCCCCGGCGGCCGAGCGGCTTCGCGGCCACATCCTGGCCATCGTCTCGCGCGTTGCCGATCCGCAGAGCTACGAATTCGAGATCATCCACAAGGAACTGGCCAACCCGACGGGTCTGCTGACCGGTGTCATGGGCGAATGCATCGAGCCCATTCGCCGTTGCTTCGAGGCCATCGTCCGCGAGTTGCTCGGCGAGGCCGCCACGGACGAACAGGTCTGGCTGTGCCAGATGAGCGTCCGTAGCCAGTGCTTCGACCTGATGATCCATCACCAGCGGCGCAGGCTGTTCGGGCATCGGGAACCTCCCGGACCGGTTCCGCCGCCGGCCATTGACGTCAAGATCCTGGCCGACCATATCGCCGACTTCTGCCTGGCGGGCATCGCCGACCTGCGGCGGCGCATCGAAAACCACGAAACCACCGAATCGGAGTCGTCCCTGTGAACGCAAACCGGCAAACCTCTCGCGTGGTCCTTGGGGCTGCACTGCTGGCGGCTGCGTGGCTGCCGTCGTGCGCCACGCGTGCCGTTCCGGTCCAGAGTCCTGCGACCGTGCCCGCGAGCTTCTCGGCCTCGGGCCAGGCGCCGCTGCCGGGCACATGGTGGACGTCGCTGGGCGACGCCGAGTTGAACGCGCTGGTCGATCAGGCCCTGGCGGGGAACTTCTCTCTGCGCAGCGCATGGGACCGGCTGGACCAGTCGCGGGCCACGGCCCGCCGCAGCGGCGCAGACCTCTGGCCGAGCCTGACGGGCTCGGGCGACGCCACGCGGACGCGCGTCAAGAACGACGGCGCGCAGCGCATCTACAGCACCGACTACTCGCTGGGCCTGGTGGCCTCGTACGAGATCGACCTCTGGGGTCGCGTCCGCTCGACGCGCGACGCGGCGGCGCTGGACGTCTACGCCACGACCGAGGACCTGCACGCGGCCGCAATCACCCTGACGGCCGAGGTGGCCCGCGCCTGGTACCGCTTGATCGAGCAGCGCGGACAGTTGCGGCTGCTGGACGACCAGGTGACCACGAACGAGAAGTACCTGGAGATCATCACGCTGCGGTTCCGCCGCGGACAGGTCTCGGCGACCGACGTGCTGCAGCAGAGGCAACTGGTAGAGAAGACCCGTGGCGAGCGGTCGGTCGTCGAATCGTCGATCGCCGTGCTGGAGAGCCAGCTCGCCGTGCTGCTGGGCCGCGCGCCGGGCAGCCTGACGATCGCCGACGATCGCCCGTTGCCGCAGGTGCCGGC
>JAFGPY010000088.1 GCA_016935955.1 Planctomycetota bacterium | reverse complement strand
CTGCTCGTCGATGACGTGCGACTCGATCACCTTGCTCTCGGACCCGAGCAGCGCGATCCGGTGATGGTGGTGGGTGATCTCGATGATGCCGGCCGTGCCCATGACGCGCATCGAGTTGATGGCCGGATCGACCACGTAGTGACTGGTCAACGTAGCCGTCAGCGGCTCGTCATAGGCAATGATCGAGACGGTGCAGTCGTTGTTGCGCTCGAGGAACGCCCGGCGATGGATCGCCGCCACTTGTCGCGGCGTGCCCATGAGCATGTTCATCACGTCGATGATGTGGATGCCGAGCTGAATGAGCGGCAGACCCGGGCAACGGTCGGGATCGGCCCGCCAGACTTTCTCGCCCATGGTCAGCCCGGTGCCGCCGGAGAACTGGGCGTCGCAGCCGAGCAGCCGCCCGATGCGACCCTCGGCGACCCAGCGCTGGGCCATGCGCATGGCGTCCTTGCGGCGGGTGTTGTGGCCGACCATCAGCAGCCGCCCGCTCGCCTCGGCCGCACGGACCATGGCCAGTCCGTCGGCCGTGGTGTTGGCGATGGGCTTCTCGACGAAGACGTCCTTGCCGGCGGCGAACGCGGCTTCGAGCTGCGACCGGTGCAGATCGTTCGGCGTCATCAGCAGCACGGCCTGCACCTCGTCGGTGGCCAGCACGTCCTCGTAGCTGGCGCAGGCCCGGGCGTCGAACGCCTCGGCCGACTGCCGCGCCTCGTCGGCATCGACGTCGTAGCAGGCCACGACGCGCAGGTTGTCGCACCGCGCGATGGCCTTCTGATTGACGTTGCGGCTCCATCCGCCGCAACCCACAAGTGCAATGCGTGCCTGTTCCGGCATAACGCCATCCTTATGAATCGTCCGCGTGGGTCCACACGGACCCGCTACATCCCGTCGCGCGGACAAGCCCGCCGCACCGCGGCGGGATACGGCGCGCCACCGACCGTTCGATCCCGCGGCAGTGCCGCGGGCTTGTTGAATGCCGCGAGCGGCCGGGTGCCTGGGTGCCATGGCCGCTTGCGGCCATGCTGAACGTCCGCGCGGGTGCAACCTGCATCGCGGGCACGGCAGGCCGTGCCCCTACGACAACTACGTGCGGTGCCATGGCGGCCGTTGTGTGCCGCCATGCCGCAACATTGCTGACTCAGAAGTCGCCGATGATCTCGTCGATCTCGATGAAACGGTTCTCCTGGGCCGACTTGATGCTGGCCTCGACGACGGCCAGGGCGTAGACGCCCGCGCGGCCGTCGGTCTCCACGGGAATCTCGCCGCGGACGGCCTTGGCGAAGGCCGTCATCTCGGTGACCGTCGAGAGGTCCTCGGGGTAGTCCACCTCCTCGGTGTCGCGGCCCATCCGCTTGATGACCATCTTGCGATAGAAGTCCTGGGCCTCGATCGTGCCCTCGGTCCCCAGGCAACGGAACCAGATCGTCAGCGGCACGACGTAGTTGCTCGACAGCGTGACGGTGATCGGATCGTCGTAGGCCACGATCGACGCCGTGCAGTCGAGGTTGCGCGGCAGGACGGCCTTGCGATGGAACGAGGCGACGGTTCGCGGCCGCCCGAAGAACATGTTCATGACGTCGATGCCGTGAATGCCCAGTTGCACCAGGGGCAGGCCCGGAGCCTTGGCCGGGTCCTGTCGCCAGGCGTCGGGCGCGAGCCGCGCGGCCCCGTTGTGGCAATACTGGAACTCGGCGCCGATCACCTGCCCGATGGCCCCTTCCTTCATGAGCCGCAGGGCGTGCTTGGCGGCGCGACGCTGGCGGGTGTTGTGGCCCACCTGCATGACCAGGCCCGAGGCCTCGGCGGCGCGGGCCATGGCCATGCCGTCCTCGACCGTGTTGGCGATGGGCTTCTCGATGAAGACGTGTTTGCCGGCGGCCAGGCACAGCTCGGTCTGCTCGCGGTGCACCTCGTTCGGCGTGATCATCACGACGGCTTCAACCTCGTCGCAGCGGACCAGCTCTTCGATCGACGGAAAGAACGTCGCGCCGAACGCCTCGGCCACGTCGCGGGCCGGCTGCTGGTTCTCCGGGCGATTGGCCACGGCCACCAGCTCGACGTCCTTGCACTGCCTGATCGCCGGCTGGGTGATCGACCTGCTCCACCCGCGGCATCCCACCAGTCCCAGTCGCACTTTCCTGCTCATCACGCACTCACTTTCCCGGGCTCGACTCGACAAGCCCTCGCAATCGCACGAAGTAATCCGGAAACGTCTTGTTCACGCACTCGGCGCCGCTGATGCGCACGCCGGCCACCTTCAGCCCGGCCAGGGCGAAGCTCATGGCCATGCGGTGATCGTCGTAAGTGGCCACGTCCGCGCCGCGAAGCGCAGCCGGCGGCCGGATCGTCAGCCGGTCCTCGGCCTCGTCCACCTCGGCGCCGAACTTCCGCAACTCGGCGGCCAGCGCCGCCAGGCGGTCGGTCTCTTTGACACGCAGGTTAGCCACGTTGAGGATCTCGGTCGGCCCCTCGGCCGCCAGGGCCGCAACGGCCAATGTCAGGGCCGTGTCAGGCATGGCGTTCAGGTCCACGGTCACGCCGCGCAGGCGCTCGGGACCGTGCACCGTCAGGCCGTCGGGCGACGATTCGATGCGGCAACCCATCTGCTCCAGGACGCGCACGAAGCCGACGTCGCCCTGGGCGCTGTCGGCCGTGAGGCCCTCGACCGTCACAGAGCCGCCGGTCATGGCCGCGGCCGCCCAGAAGTACGTTGCCGCCGTGGCGTCGGGCTCGACGGCGTAGGCCCGCGCGGTGTAGCGGCTCGGGGCGGCGACGTAGAACCGCCGGTATTCCTCGTTCTCCACCTCGACGCCGAAGTCGGCCATCAGGCGGCAGGTCATGTCGGCGTAGGGTTTGCTGACCAGACGGCCGTCGATCATGATCTCGACGTCGCGTGCGGCATAGGGCGCCGCCAGCAGCAGACCGCTCAGGTACTGGCTGCTGATGCGGCCGCTGACGGTGACCTGCCCGCCGCCCAGGCCGCCCGCCTGGACGATCACCGGCGGACACTTGTTGCCGGTCTCGCTGACGGCGCTGGCCCCCAGGGCTCGCAGGGCCACGAGCAGGTCCTCGATGGGCCGCTCGCGCATCCGCGACACGCCGTCGAGACGGTAGCGGCCCTGCCCCGTAGCGACCACGGCCGTCATGAACCGCATGGCCGTCCCGGCGTTGCCGACGAAAAGGTCCTGCGGTCCGGGGGCAATGCGGCCCGCGGTGCCGGCGATCGTGATGCGGCCGCTCGGTTCGTCCCAATCGACCGTGGCACCGAGCTGCCGCCAGGCGGCCGCCATGTAGCGTGTGTCGTCGCTGGCCAGGCAACCCTCGAGCACACTGCGGCCCGAGGCCAGACCGGCGGCCACCAGGGCGCGGTTCGTGAGGCTCTTGGAGCCCACGGGGCGGATGCGTCCCGTGACGGGCCGGACGACGGGCTGAATGGTTTCGGTGGCCATGGACAATGAACCTCGCGAGAACAAAGCCAGAGTGTACCGCACGTCGGGCGGACACGACAATGCTAAAACCGCGGCGACGGGCGCGACAACACAATTGACGCCCCGGACCGAGCACCTAGAATGATCCTTTGCGACCCCTTGGACGCTGCGAGGGGTTAATTGTCCGGGGGACACGACGGCTGCGACCCGAGTTCCCCGCGTCTGGGAAGGGAACGACCGTGATCCGAACCTGTGCATGGTGTGGCGAATTGCTCGCCGACGAGGCGGCGGAGTCGTCTCCGGTGACGCACGGCATGTGCCGGACGTGCAGCGAGGCGTTCTTCGCGCGGCCCAGCGAATCGCTGGTCGAGTTCCTGGACCGGCTCGGCGCGCCCGTCCTGGTGATCGATCCCGACGGGCGGGTGACTACGGCCAACCAGTTGGCCTGCAAGACACTGGGCAAAGCCGCGAAGGACGTTCGCGGTTGCCTGGGCGGCGAAGCGATCGAGTGCTGCCACGCCAGGAAGCCCGGCGGTTGCGGCGGCACGGTCCACTGCAAGACGTGCACCATCCGCAACACCGTGATGAAGACCTTCGACACGGGCAAGCCCTGCGTGGGTGTCAAGGCCTATCCGGACGTTGAGATCGACAGCCTGACCAAGACGCTGTGCTTGGCGATCTCGACCGAGAAAGTGGGCGACGTAGTGCTGCTGCGGATCGACGACCTGCGAGAGAAGGGCGAGCCCGAGGCAAATTGAGAACCGGTCCCCGCCGGATCGCGCGGCCCGAGGGGGCATTTACGGAAAGGTTGAGCCATGAACAGTCTGACGTCTTGTCTGCTGGCGGTCCTCGTGCTGTGCGCCGTTGCGGCCGCATCGCCGGGCCAGGGAACCGTTGCGACCGCGGAGCCCGTCCTGAAGAGTCCGCCGCAGAAGATCGTCGACCAGGCCGCTTCGATGGGCCTGATCCGCTACAACCGCAACTGTAAGGGCGGCGCGCATACCAACGGCGCCTGGAGCGGCGGCAGCTTCGTGACGCTGGCCGTCGCGGCCTACGCCGGCAACGCCTCGGCCGACAAGCGGTTGCTGGAGCAGATCCGCTACAACCTGAAGGGCGAGAACGCCATCAGCGCCAATGGCGGGTACCCCGCGCAGCACGAGCGGCACTTCACGGCCGCCTGTACGCTGGCCAAGCTGACGCCGCGCGTCTGGAAGCAACTCAGCGACGAGGAGCGGCACAAGATCGACCTGGCCATGAAAGCGGCACTGGTGGCCTCGGCCTACACCACGAGCGACAAGAGCTACGCTGGCGGAGCCAAGGTGACGGCTCTGGACGGCGACGCCAACATGAATCGCGGCTGGAACCCGAACTACCAGGAAGGGATGATCGGCATGATGGTGGTCGGCCCGGTCTACTTCGGTCCGAGCCAGGCCCAGAAGATCCTCGACACGTACGACCACGAGGCCTTCGTGGCCGAGTTGAAGAAGGCCGACCTGACGGACATCCACGAGACGTTCACGTGGAAGGCCGCGCACCCGGATTCGGCGGCGCCGACGGGCAAGCAGATCGAGCAGAACGTTCATGGCTACCGCTACATGGGCCACGACCTGGGCGACCCGATGGCGATCTACGTCCTGCTGACGCAGAACACGTACGGGGCGACGGTCAACGCGGGCCTCAATGGCGGCAAGGGCAAGGACGGCGCCGGCCGCATCGCCAAGGGGGCCGAGGGCCTGCCCAACATGGGCAAGCCGGGTATGCTCAAGGAATTCGACAGCCGCGACGCCGGCGGGCCGCGGAGCTGTGCGATCTATGCCTACGACGGGTTCCGTCCGAACCTGACGAACCAGATCGTGCTGATCGCCGGCGGCTACTGGAAAAAGGGGGCGACAGCCGACGAGTGCCTGGCCTTGCTGAAGGTCGGCATCACGGACCTGTTCTACAAGCTCGAGAACGGTTACATCAGCTACTCGAAGGGCCACGCCGGCACGAAACCGTTCAGCCTGGAGACGCCGGGTCACGACTTCGAGCTGACGCGGTCGCTGTGGCAGGACGTCGTCAAACCGTATCACGTGGCCCAGGCCGGCAAGTGAGTGGCCGCGGCGGTCGCTCACCGCATGCGTCCACCCGTTGAAGAAGCCTGTGCTTGTGTAGCACGCCCGCCCTCGGGCGCGACGCAAGTCAGTAAGCGACCATTGGCGCCCATGTTCCCCGGCCGAGGGCGGCCGGGCTACATG
>JAFGPY010000087.1 GCA_016935955.1 Planctomycetota bacterium | reverse complement strand
GCCGGCCCCGTTCTTGCCCAGCAGGCCCACGATCTCGGCCTGATTGACGCTGAACGAGATGTCGTCGACGACCTTGCGGCCGCCGTAGCGTTTGACCAGCCCCGTAACGTTCAGTAGTTCCACAGACTAGCCTCCCGGCAGTGGATAAATGGTGCACAAACCGGCCCCGTGCGACTGGCCAGCCCGATTATGGACGGAATCCGGGCCAATCGCCAAGGCACCCGGCCCGTCACGTCAAGTCCGGGCCGCAAAATCCCGCAGTGCGCACAAAACCCCCTTTTGCAGTACCTTACTGCTGCACTGCCGCCGACCCGCCGCTCGCGCGGCTGCCGATGTCGCAGCCATTTGCTGTCAAATCAAACCGCCCCGCCGGCTTGACTTCACGCGACTGCTGAAAATCTCGCAGCCCTGTGGATAACCCGTTACCTGATGAACCGGAACTCGGTCACCTTCGGCACGATGCGGATCGGCAAACCCGGCACCGGACCGGCCGACGGCCAGTAGACAAAGAAGGCCTTGCCGATCAGGTTATCTCGCGGCACGACGGGCTCGTTCTCCCAGCGACGGCTGTCGGCCGAGTTCGGGCTGTTGTCGCCCATGACGAAGAACTCGTCGGCGGCCAACTGGCACGGCCGGCCCTCGGTCCCGCGGCCGTGACGGGCCGACGCATGGTCGTACGCATTCGTATAGTATACGTCGCGATCCACGCGCAGGCGATGAACCGTCGCGGCGGCACCTTGCACGCCGAAACGCACTTTGGCAATGTCCTGCTCGGTCCCGTCCCACATGCGGCTCAGCGACGACACGTCGTAGGCCACGTTGTCCTGCTCGTCGAAACGGCCGTCCCCGTTCACGTCGATCACGCGGCGGCCGTTGACCTTCAGCACCAGACCGTGGTCCACGTTGGCCGCTTCGAGGCAGACCTTGCCGCTCGCCGGCACGATGTCGGCCGGCCCCTCGGCTATGAGCTTTTCGTTGCGCAGGATGCGCGCCTTGCCGCCGCTGTCGGCCGCGGGGAACAGAAATCGGAACTCGTCCTGGTACGCCGTCAGGACGATCTCGGCGGCGGCCCCTTTCTGAAGCTCGACGTCGGCCCGCAGTCGCAGATCGACGACGATGTTCTGCCCGTCGCCGCGTGGTCCTCCGCCGGCCGGGGCATCGTAGGCGTACAGGTCGCGAATGGCCGCCGGCCTGCGGTTCTCGTCCAGGTACTGGTAGTTCAGCCAGGCCGTCTCGCCGCCGGCGGGCGACAGGGTCAGGACCGTGGCGTCGGGCGCCGGCTCGTCGCCGGCCGTTGCCGCATGCCACAGCGGCTTGCCCGTCGGGTCCTCGTACTGCGTGTCGCTGACCGCCATCCAGAGCGACTCCTGGGCCCGGTCGGGCTTGGGCGGCGCGATGCGATCGTTCACGTAGACGTCGCCGTCAATCACCTCGATCTTGTCGCCGGGCAGACCGATCAGCCGCTTGATGTAGTTCTGGCTCGGGTCGTTCGGATACTTGAAGACGATCACGTCCCAGCGCCTGGGCTCGAAGAAGTCGTACATGTATTTGAGCACCAGGATGCGGTCGCCGGCATTGGCGGAGACCGTCGGCCAGCCCACGTTCCTGGATTTGCACTTCGGGCAGACCATGCCGGCCAGGCTCCTCCGCGGGTCCACGCGGAACGTGGCGCCGCAATCGCCGCAGACGCACCTGGGAATGGCGTGGCACATCGGGCATCTCGGCGAGGGCGACGCGGTGGGGCTCTTGTCCTGCCCCACGTTGTAGTGGTACCCGCACTCGTCGCAGACGAACTCGTAGTGTTCGCCGTTGAGGCGCGGGGCCATGCTGCCCGTCGGGATGACGAAGGCCTCGACCACGTAGGCCCGGAAGACGAAGGCCAGGATGAACGCCACGACGAACGACTCGACGGTTTCCAGAAAACTGTCGCGTTCGCTCTGCTCGCGGGCGGCCTCGTCGGCCTTCTTTTCGCTGCGTCTGCTCACGTCACTGGTTCTCCAGCACCGACAGGAACGCCGATTGCGGAACGTCCACGTTGCCGATGCTCTTCATTCGCTTCTTGCCTTCCTTCTGTTTCTCCAGGAGCTTCCGCTTGCGGCTGACGTCGCCGCCGTAGCACTTGGCCGTGACGTTCTTGCGGACCGCGCTGATCGTTTCGCGGGCGACGATCCGCGCCCCGATGGCCGCCTGCAGCGGCACCACGAACAGGTGCCGCGGAATCTCCTTCTTCAGCCGCACCAGGATCCTGCGGCCGCGGTCCTCGGCCATCGAACGGTGACTGACGAAACTCAGCGCCGCGGCTGGCTTGCCGTTGATTAGAACGTCCACCAGCACCAGGTCGGCCGCACGGTAGCCGAGCAACTCATAGTCCATCGTCCCGTAGCCGCGCGTGGCGCTCTTGAGCTTATCGTAGAAGTCGTAGATGATGTCCGCAAGCGGGAAATCGACCACGAGCATGACCCGCGTCGGGCCGAGGTGCTCTTGCCGCACGTACGTGCCGCGACGCTGCTCCGACAGCTTCATGACCGACCCGATCGACTCGACCGGCACGATCATGCTGCAGCGGACCACCGGCTCGCGAATCTCCTGCCACTCGGCCATAGGCGGCATATCGCTCGTCGTGTCGGCCCGCACGATCTTGCCGCCGTGCTGGACGATCTCGTAGCTCGTGGTCGGCGCCGTCTGCACCAGGTCCACGCCGCTCTCGCGCTCCAGCCGCTCCTGGATGATGTCCATGTGCAGCAGGCCCAGGAAACCGCAACTGAACCCGAAGCCCAGCACCTCGTTGTTGCGGGCCCGGAAGGTGAAGCTGGCGTCGTTCAAGTGCAGCCGCTCCAGGGCGTCGCGCAGCTTGCTGTAGTCGGTCGAGGCCGTCGGGTAGATGTCGCAGAAGACCATCTGCTGCGGCGGCCGATAGCCCGGCAGGGCCTCGACGTCGGCCCGGCCCGACTCGGCGATCGTGTCGCCGATGTTCACGTCGTCGAGCGTCTTCATGTTGGCCACGCAGTAGCCTACCTCCCCGGCGGCAAGCTCCTGGTACACCTGCGGCTCGGGCCGGAACTTGCCCAACTCCTGGACCTCGTACTCGCGCTGCGCCCCCAACATGTGAACCTTCTGGCCCTTGCGCAGCGTGCCGTCGAAAACGCGGACGTAGACGATCACGCCACGGTAGTCGTTGTACTCGGCGTCGAAGATCAGGGCCCGCAGCGGCGCCTTGCTGTCGGCCTTCGGCGGCGGCACCTTGGTCACCACGGCCTCCAGCAGTTCGGCCACGCCTTCGCCCGTCTTGGCGCTGCAGAACACGCAGTCATTGCTCGGCAGGGCCAGGGCGTGCTCGACTTCCATGGCCACGTCCTCGGGCCGCGCCGACGGCAGGTCGATCTTGTTGATCACCGGCACCAGGTGCAGGTCGTGCTCCATGGCCATGTAGGCGTTGGCCACGGTCTGGGCCTCGACGCCCTGGGAGGCGTCAACCACCAGCAACGCCCCCTCGCACGCTGTCAGGGCCCGGCTGACCTCGTAGTGGAAGTCCACGTGCCCCGGTGTGTCGATCAGGTTGAGCATGTAGCGCTGGCCGTCGTGCTCGTAGTCGACGGTCACGGCCGAGGCCTTGATCGTGATGCCCCGCTCGCGTTCCAGATCCATGGCGTCAAGAATCTGGGCCTTGCGCTTGCGGACCTCGACGGCCCCCGTCAGTTCGAGAATGCGGTCGGCCAACGTGCTCTTGCCGTGGTCGATGTGCGCTATGATGCAGAAGTTTCGTATAAGTCCTGGGCGCAAAAGCCGGCTCCAATAATGCCCGCGTCCCCGCCAAGCGCCGTCAAGGCCAACCGCGTGTGGGCCTTCGGCCGCGGGAAGAACATCTCGCGAGCATACTTCTCCAAAGGTTTCATCAGCAGGTCGCCGGCCGCCGTCATGCCCCCCGTGAGCACGATGATGTCCGGATCGACCAGGTTGACCATCACGTCGCAACCGATGGCCAGGTAACGGACGGTCTCGTCCACGATCTCCCAGGCCAAGGCGTCCCCGTTGGCTGCCGCCTCGAAGATGTCCTTGGCCGTAATGTCCTCTTCCTTGATGCCGCCCTCGGTCACCATGCTGCTGCGGCCGGTGGCCAGGGCCTCGCGGAACCGCCTGACCGTGCCCGTGGCGCTGGCGTAGGTCTCCAGGCAGCCGTGGCGACCGCAGCCGCACTGCCGCCCGCCCGACTGCACGATCACGTGACCCAGCTCGCCCGCGGTGTCGGTGACGCCGCGATGGATGCGGCTGTCGATGACGATGCCGCAACCGATGCCCGTGCCCAGGGTGATCATGGCCAGGCTGCCGACGCCCTGGCCCACCCCGGCCCGGAACTCGCCGTAGGCCGCCACGTTCGCATCGTTCTCCAGGACCGTCGGCACGCCGCCGAGAGCTCGCTTCAGGGAGTCGCGCACCGGCAGGTCGCGCCAGCCCGGAAAGTTCGGGGCCACGACCACCAGGCCGCTCTTGGTGTCGACCGGTCCGGGGCAACCGATGCCCACGCTGCGCAACTCCTTCAGCGCGACGCCCGACCGTTCGCACAACGTCTGTACCGCGGACGCCATCTGGCCGATCACGCGGTGGAACCCCTTCTCCACCTCGGTGCGGCACGAACTCTGATCCAGCAGTTTCAGGTCGGTCGAGAACAGACCCACCTTGATGTTCGTGCCACCGAGATCAATGCCTGCATACGCTTCCAACGTCGGACCTCCCAGTGCGGCGAAATATTCTGGCGCCACGGTTCTCGCAAAGAGAGCCTCGGGTGCCATGGCGGCTTGCCCTGAGCATGCCGAAGGGCCGAGCGTGTGCCGCCATGCCTGTCGCAGTCTGCCCGCGGTGCCTTCTCTTAGTTCTGCTCCTGCGGCGGCGCCTGGCCCCACGTCTTGACGATCGCCAACTTGGCCTCGTGGGTGGCCGCGGCGTTGTAGGCCGCCAGGTCGCGGCCCAGCGCGGGAAGAAGCTTCTCCAGCCGCGCGACCCGAGACGCGTCGCCGTCGGTCAGCGCCTGGGTCAACCGCGTCACCAGCAACTGCGGTTCGCCGCTGACCACCTGCGTGGCCTGGTCGAGGGCCTGCTTGCGGACAGCCTCGTCCTCGGCGTCGAGTTGCTGCAGAACGCGGTCGAAGACGGCGCGACCCACGGTCAGATAGAGCGTCTCCATCCGGGCCGCAACGTCCGCCTCGACCGACCACGTGCGGTCGAGGGCCCTGCGCGCTCGCGAAATGATCAGGTAGGCGTCCGCCGGTTTGCCCTCGTCCTTCAGACGCCGGGTCTGGTCGTGAATGTCCTGCAGCAGGGCTGCACGCTTGTCCGCCGGGGCCGACTGAATCGCCTTGACCAGCAGGTCCACGCCCTCGACGTAGGGCGGTATCGTGATCAGCACGCGGCCGAGTTTCTGCTGAAGAGCCTGCCGCCGCGCGGC
Source organism: Planctomycetota bacterium (assembly GCA_016935955.1). The sequence goes on along the minus strand of JAFGPY010000087.1, from coordinate 7,329 downwards.
GTCCTTCTCGGCCTCGACCAGTTCGCGAAGCAGGGACACCGCCTTGTTCGCCTGGCCGCTCCGCAGACTCGCGTCGGCCAGCTTCTCCTTCAGGTGGGCCAGGTGCCCGTTGCCGTTGGTGCCCATCTTCGAGACCGACAGGTCGTACAACTGCACGGCCCATTTCAGGCTGTCGGCGTCGCCCGAGGCGGCAAGCTCGTCGCCCAGCCGCTCGATGGTCTGCGGATTGTCGCTCCGCCGCTCGATGGCCAGCAGGGCGCCGGCCAGCGTCTGGCGAACGTCTTTCTCGCTTTCGCCGCCGGGCGCCAGACGCGACGCAATGGCCGACGCCGCCTGGCCGTTGCCGATGCGTCCCAGCGTGTCGGCCACGGCGGCGCGCACGCCCTTGTCCGTGTCGGACAGGTGATTCAGCAAGGCCTCGATGGCCTTGGCGTTGTCCTTGCCCACGTTGCCGAGTCCCTGCGCGGCGAAGAAACGGACCTTGGCCGCACTGTCGTCCAGGGCACGGATCAACGCCGGCAACGATTCGTCGCGAGCAATTCGCGACAACGTGCGGGCCACGGCCTCGCGAACCGCTTCGCCCGCGGCGGGCTTGCCGCTGCGATCCAGCAGTTGGGCCAGCGGTTTCAGGGCCGGCCCGACGGCCGACGCCGACTCGGCCCCACGTTCGCCAATCTGGCCCAGCGACTCGATGGCCCGCAGCATCAGCGTCTCGTCGCCACCGTCCAGCAGCTTGACCAGTTCGCCGACGGCCTGCCCTTCCCGCAGTTCGCCGAGTGCCTTGACGATGGCCCCGCGAACGGACGGCTCGGGCTCCGTGCCCAACCGCGCGACCAGCAACTCGGCCGCCCGCTTGTCCTTGGTGGCAGCCAGCGTGGCGGCCACTTCCTCGCGCACCGCGGCCGCATCGTCCGTCGCCCGGGCCAGCAACTTGTCAACCAGCGGCGCGAGCGGCTCCTTGGCCTCGCGAAGCAACGTACGGGCCTCGGCGGCGGCAAGCTGACGCAGAGCGGGCAACGGATCGTCCAACAGCTTGACGACCTCGGCCAGCCGCTTGGCCGGCTCGGTCTTGCGGAGATTGGCCTGGTGGACTTCGACCAGGCGGCGCGTGACTTCGTCGAGTTCGGCGGTCTGCTTGGCCAGTTGAGCCTCCTGGGCCCGCAGCCGCTCGAAGAGCCACTTGCCGCGCGGCTCGTCCTTGTGCTCCTGCCACCACTGGGTCCACGTCTCGTGCGACTCGCCCAGGTAGGCCTGCGTGATGGACGACAGGGCCGCAGCCGCGGACGAGCGAATCGCCGGTTCGTCGCTGCGCAGCAGATCGATCAGCGGCTGCACGGCCTCCTTCTCGCCGATGCGGCCGAGGACGGCGATGAGGATCTGCTTCTGTCGCGGGGATTCGCTATGGGCCAGCAGGTCGAGCATCTCGCGCAGGGCCTCGCGGCTGCGATAGGCCGACAGGGCCGAACCGAGCGGCTCTTGCATCCCGGCGGCAAGGTTCTCCGACGCCGAGAGCTTCTGCAGCGCCGCCAGCAGGCCGGCCGGCGGTTCGGCATCGGCGGCAATCGCCTGCAACACCGCCATCTGAAGATCCGGCGAATCGCTCTTGTCCAGGGCTGCCGCCAGGATCGGCGTCGCCCGGTCACCCTTGGCCAGCAGCAGGGCCGCAGCGTCGCGGCGGGTCTCCAGCGTCACGCCGGGCCGCGTCAGCAACCCGGACAGGATCCGGAGTTCGTCGGTCGACGATGCAGGCGCGGAGTCGTCCTCCTGACCGTAAGCGGCCGTTGCGACCGCCGTGGCCAGAACCGTTACGGCCAGAGAGAACATGATACGTCGACTGCTTCGCACGTGCGTTGCGCATTCCTTCCGACAGGCCCGCCCACAAGGTCCACCGCCTCGACTGATTACCCGTCAGCCAGGGCCGCGAACATCGCGGGTCGCGCCGCCGATCTACTCGCCACCATCATCGTCGTCCGATTCCTTGCCCGTATCGAGCGACACGGCCCGCCCGCCGGGCACGGCGATCTTGGCCCCTTCGCGGTCCTTCGGCGCGGTGAAGGCAAACTCCATCACCGTGATGTCGTGGAGCGTGACCTCCTCGGCTCTGCGGGCAAAGACGAAGTTCTCGGCCCCGGGAGCACGCACCGCGAAGACCTGAAGCGGCTCGGAACTGACCTTGCGGCTCAGTTGCATCTCGGTCCCGCGAGGATCAAACTTATAGAAGTTGTGATCGTCATCCTTCTTCGGCTGGAAGCTGAGCTTGACCACAACCAATTCCTGCCCGCCTCCGGCGGCGGCACGATACTCCAACGGTCGGCCGCGGGAAGAAAGCAGCGGGATCGATTCCACGACCGGCGCCTCCAGCACCACGACGTTGTGCGTGCGGCCGCCGAACTGCTCGGCGTTCTTCATCAGGTACCAGTCCGGCGCCTGGTCCGTGGGCTGGGAGGCTTCCTTGAGGTCGTACTGGTAGAGCGGCTTGCCGCGCGGCGCCTCGAAGACCAGCCGACATTCGACGGACCCCGACGTCGCCTCGAAGAAGATCTGCCAATCCTTGCCCAGCCGCTCGCCTGCCTGGTCGCCGTCGGGATCCACGGTCTCGACCGTCGTGGCGTGGGTGTCGGCCTTGCGGAACTCGATGTCGCTGACGATCGCCTCGTCCTTCATCGTGAGCATCTCGTGCAGCAGCGTCACGTAGTCGGTCTTGGTGACGGTGTTGGTGACCTGCAGGTCCTTCGACGTCAGGAGCACCTGCTTGGGACCGTCGCGTCCGCCAGCAGGCGTGATCTTCAGCCGCACCTGCATCAGCTGGTTGCCTTCGGCCGGCTGATACGTCAGTCGCGAGTTCAGCCGCGACAACAGGCCCGCTTCGAGCACCTCGATCTTCAGCGACGGCAACTCGATCTTGCGTCCGCGGCTCAGCCCCTCGGTCTTGACCTTCTTGCTGTCGCCGGAATCAGCGACGTCCTCGGGGGCGCACTTCAGTCCGTACTGCCAGGGCGTCGACATCGACGGGACCGCGTAGACCAGCACGGCCTTGGACCAGCGGGAGTTGTCGACGAATCCCCAGTTGGCGTCGCCGGCCAGGATCATCGTCTTGCCTTCGCCGTTCCAGTTGCGGTCACCGGGGGCGGGCAACTCGATGCTGCTGGCCACGGTCTCCAGGTCCATCAGCGATAACTCGTCCTTCTTCAGCTTCTCCAGGGCCACGGGGGTGATGGCCGACCCCTTGGTCGTGGCTTCCATTAGCAGCTTGACGTTGCGGGTGCTCCAAGTGCTCTTCTTATCCTTGAAGACGCTGTCGAGTTCCCAGTCCTTCAACAGGACGTTCTGGGCCTCGTCCTTCTTCGGGCGGAACGAGACCGTGACCACGAGCAGGCTCTCGCCGGCGTGGGATGCAGCCTTCTTCCTGCTGCCCTCCTCGGGCGCCGGTTCCCACGCGATGTCGTCCGGTCCGACGATGACGCGCGTGCCCGACGGGTCGGTCCAGACCAGCGCGGGCTGCATCTGGACGTCCTCGATCTTGATCTCCATGGACGCCTGCCCTCGTCCCGCCGAGAAGGTCCCCGTCTCGCCGACCTTGCCCAGCGAGACGCCCTTGCCGGCATAGTGGGCCGCGGGGTTCTTCAGCAACGAGAAGGCCACGCGGCGGCGGAAGAGGGCGTAGAGAATGTCGTCGGCTGTCTCGCCGCGGAAGGTTTGCTTGCCGGCGGAAGCCTTCAGCGGCTCCGCGGCCGGGTAATGGCTGGCGAGGTTGTCCTGCCCGGCGGCTAGGGCGCCGCCGCTCAGGCCGTTGTAGATGCCCAGGATGACGTCGTCGTAGCGGCCGATCAGGTGGGCCATACGCACGGGCGTCTTGTCGCCGACGCTGAAGGGCTCGTAGCCCATGACCTTGGGCGACAGCGGCATCATCTGGGCGAAGACCACCAGGATGCCCGCCAGGACGTAGCCGCCCAGGGCCCCGACGACGGGCCCGGCGATGGTGTCGATCTTGAGGTTGAAGGTCATGGCGTTGCGGAGGAATCGCTCGGACACCAGCCGCATCACGCCGAAGGCCACCACGAAGAGCCCCAGCAGCGTCACGCCCTGTCCCCAGTAGTACGGGGCGGTATCGGGACCGCCCTTGAAGACCAGCGCCGACAGCGGCAGGTAGAAACCGAACGCCACGGCCCCGGCCACCAGGGCGCCCCACAGGCTGAGGACAGCGGCCCAGAGCCCGGCGCGGTAGTGGATGAGGGCGGCCGGCACGATGATGACCAGGAATGCAAGGATATCGAGCACCACGGGTTATCGTCTCCCTACTTCTCGGGTTTCAGAATACGCAGCAGTTCCGACACGCTGGTGGTCCCTTCGACGACTCGTCGCAGGGCCTCTTCCTGCAGGAACTCCTGCCCCTTTTTGCGCAGTTCGGTGCGAATGTCGGTCAGGCTCTTGCCGGCGGCCAATTGCTGCCGGGCCCCATCGTCCAGGACCATCAACTCGTAGACGGCGGTACGCCCGACGTAGGCCTCGTTGCCGCAGATCGGGCAGACGACTTCCTTGCCCTCCTTGTCCCTGGGCCGATTCTTGGGCTCGCGTTTGAGCACGTCGAGCTTGGCGCCTTGCAGGTTGGCCTTGCGCAGGAACTCGGGATTCGGCCGGTAGGACTCGCAGCACCCGGGGCAGAGCTTGCGCATCAGCCGCTGGTTGACCGAGGCCAGCAGCACGGCGGCCACGCTCTTGGGATCACCTACGGCGGCCATGAACTTCTTGACCGCCTCGCCCGCGTCGTTGGCCGCCAGACCGCCGATCATGATCTTGCCGGCGGTGGCGCCGAGCATCAGCATCTTGGCCGAGTCGGCGTCGCGGAGGGTTTCGACCATGACCACGTCGGGATCGCTACGAAGGGCCGCCTGAATGGCGTCGGCCAGGGTCTGTCCGGCGGCCTTATCGACCTCCACCTGGTTGACGGCCGGGTGCTCCAGCGACAGCGACGACTCCACGGCGATGACGTTCTTCGAGAACAGGTCGTACTCGCGCAGGGCGGAGTACATGCTGATGGTGCGGCCGCTGCGCGCCGGGCCGCTCATCAGGATGATGCCGCCGCCGGGATGCTGGAAGGCCTTGCTGAGCAGTTCGACCTGCTCGGGCCGCATGCCGCTGTCGCCGAGTCGTATCTCCAGCAGCTCGCGGCGATAGAGCTTGGCCGTCAGTTGCTCGCCGCGCGTGCTGCCGGCGGTTTCCACGGTGATGTTGGTGCGCTTGTCCTCGCGGAGGATGACGAAGCGGCCGCCCTGCGGCTTGCGGTGCTCCTCGGCATCGAGGCCTGCCAGTTGCTTAATGAAGCGCATTATGCCGTCGCCAAGCTGGCGGTTGACCTTACCGGCGTCGCGGATGGTGCCGCCGACGCGGAGACGGATCAGCGTCTCCTGGCCGTGGGGCACCAGGTAGATGGCGCCGCCTTCGCGCACCAGCGCGGCGTTCAGCACGGCCTCGGCCTTCTCGAAGGCGGCCCGCTCCTCGTCGGTCTGTGGCGTCAGGTGGATCGGGAAGTCGCGGTTGTCCATGTAGAGCAGCTTGAACTTCTCGCTGATGTGCTGGACGCCGCTGAGGTGCACGGCCCGGTCGGCGGCAATCTCCGACAGGTCCTCGCGATGAATGAAGGCCTGGAGCGACCTGCGGATATGCTCGGGCGTGAAGACGCGAGCCCGCGGCGCGACCTGGGCGTTGCGGGTCTTGACGTAGTAGACCATCGGCCCGGCGATGGCCGCCAGGGCCAGCGGGAAGCCGATGTAGATGATCGGAATGGCCAGCACCAGGGCCAGGGCGGCGGCTACGCCGGCCAGGAACATGCCGTACCACTGCTCCCTCTGCTTGTCGAACTGATTGGCGGCATCCTTGGCCAGCCAGTTTCCGGCCGCGGCGGCAAGCAGCATGACCACGAAGAGCATGACGACCTTGACGATGCTGACGACGGCCCCCACGGCGGGCTCGGGAGGCACGGCCTTGACCTCGGCCAGGGCGACGTGCGCCGCGGCCAGCAAGGCGACGGTTCCCAGGGCCGCAAAGGCTCCCCCTCGCACTAGACGTTGCCACAAACTCACAGTCAATCTCCTGTCTGACGGTTCGCCCGGACGGTGGGCCATCATCGGATGATGCCCTGTTTGACCGAGATGCCCTTGAGGGCCATCTTAAGGGCATCCTGGTTCGGCGCATACTCGTACGCGATACTGTGATTGATCCAGCCGCCGGCGACCAACTCGACGAAACTGCCGGTGAAATTGATCATGCCTTCGCTGCTGCCGCCGGCAATGACCTCGTCGAGCTTCTCGTCCTCGGAGTCACGGATCAGCTTGCGGGCCATGCCGGTGACGACGAGAATCTCCAGCGCGGGAATCCGCTTGATGTCCTTGGCGCAACTGGGCAGCAGAATCTGGCAGACGATGCCGGCCAGGTTGAAGGCCAGGTTCTGGCGGACGGCCTTCTGCATGTAGTCGGGATAGAGGTCGAGGATGCGTCCGATGGCCGACGCCGGACTGGAGGCGTGCAGCGTGGCGAAGACCAGGTGCCCGGTCTCGGCGGCGCGGACGGCGGCCTCGAAGGTGTCGCGGTCGCGCATCTCGCCGATCAGCACGACGTCGGGGTCCTCGCGCATCAGGTACTTCAGGGCCAGGTCCATGCTCTCAACGTCGGTGCCGATCTCCCGCTGGCTGACCATGGCCTTGTGGTCCTCGAAGAGGTACTCGATGGGGTCTTCGAGGGTCACGACGTGGCAGGCCCGCGTGCGGTTGATGTGGTCGAGGCAGGCGGCGATGCTGGTGCTCTTGCCGCTGCCGGTCTGGCCGGCGAAGACGATCAGCCCCTGGTGGCGGGCACACAGGTCGGCCATGGTCTTCCGCGGCAGATGCAGTTGCTCGAAGTCGGGAATGTCGCGGATCACGCGACGGCAACTGACGCTGGTGAAGTTCCGCTGCTTGAAAACGTTGACGCGGAAACGGTCGCCGGACTCGGTGGCCAGGGCGAAGTCGGTGCTGCCGATACGCAGGTAGTCCTCGCGGACGCGCTCCTCCATGGCCTCGAAGACCAGTTCCTCAATCTCGCTGTGGCTCAGCGGTCGGATGGTCGTCGGCTTGATCTCGCCGTCGATCCGCATGATCGGAGGATGGTCGTGCTTCAGGTGCAGGTCACTGGCCTTGAACTGGCTGGCCAGGGCGAACAGCCGCTGCAGGGTCAACTCCACCTGCTTGCCGTTGAACTCCACCTGCACCATAGGGTTGCCTCTCCTCGTCGTCATGCGGCCGCAGGGCGGCGAACCGGCACGCCGCGCTCGGCCAGGTAGGCCTTGGTCTGGGC
>JAFGPY010000086.1 GCA_016935955.1 Planctomycetota bacterium | reverse complement strand
TCCCGCAGGAAGATCAGGTACTCGTCGTACTGCCGGCGCCAGCGCTCGCCCCCCTTGTCCGAGAAGACGTTGGAGGCATTGGCCTCGACGATCTTGCCGTTCTCGCGGACCGCGGCGGCAAACTCGTCGTGCATCGACCAGGGAATGATCGAGAAGTCCTCCAGCCAGCGAAACGGCACGATCTCGTCGCCGGCCTTCGTGTAGTTGTCGCGCCACCACCACGGATGGGCGATGATGTCCACCTTGGGATGCTCGGCCAGGAACATGTTCTGGCGATGGTAATCGCGGACCATGGCCTCGGGCTTCATCTCGGCCCCGAGCGGCCAATGCGTCCCGGCAATGACATAGCGGATGCCCAGCCGCTCGACCACCTCGTCGGGCAGCACCAAGTCGAGCTTCCCCGGCGGACCGCCGGGAAACCAGCCCCAGATGTTGCCCTCGGCCCGGGTGCGCTCGATGTCCCAGTCGCGCAGCACACTGGCCTCGACGGCGAAGAAGATGCCGTCGGTGTCGCCCAGGGCGTCGTACTCGCGGCGGGCCGCCTCCAGGTCGGGAATGTTCTGTTCGGTAAAGATATGGTCGGTCACGCCCCAGCGCTTGATGTCGGTCGCGGCGATGCGCTCGGCCAGCCGGGCGAGCGCCGCCTCCTTGTTGCCGCACGGCGAATTGCGAGTGTGCACGTGCCAGTCGCTACAGATCTGCATCGAAAGTCTCCATCAGTCCTCAACGTCACAATCACATCTGCCCGTAGGCGGCCTCGAATGCGTCATAGGCACGCTGGTCGAACAGAACAAAAATCACCTGCTCTAACCCGCTGCCGCCGTCGAGGTGTCGGCCAACCGCCTCCATCATCACCTCGGCGCAGCGACCGAGCGGAAAGCCGGCAATGCCCGCGCCCACGGCCGGAAAGGCGATGCTCCGCAGCTTGTGCTGGTCGGCCAATTGCAGGCTCCGCTCGACGCTCGACCGCAGGTGCGATTCCGTGGTCCGAGCGCCCAGTTGCATGCTGGCCGCATGGATCACGTAGCGGGCCCGCAGGTCGCCCCCACCCGTGATGGCGGCGTCGCCCACGGCGATCGGGCCCAGGTGGTGGCACTCTTCCTGAATCGACGGGCCGCCCTTGCGGCGAATGGCTCCGGCCACGCCTCCGCCCAATTGCAGGTCGTTGTTCGCCGCATTGACAATCGCGTCGCAGCCGATCTCGGTGATGTCACCCAGCTTCAGCTTAATTCGTGACTTCGTGTTGGTCGCCGTCTCGCTCATCGCCGTACCCTCCGAGTGTCCCTCACGGCTTGATCGTACTCTCGCGACCGCTGCCGATCAAGGCCGTGGGGAACGGGTGCCCGGCACCTGTTGCGTTGCCTGAGGGACGGCACTGTGATATCATGGCGGCAATGTCTGTTGGAATCCGGTGAGAAACGCACATGACGCAGACGCAGCACACGGCCAAAACGGATCAGCGCGTGAGAGGACTGCGGCGGGCTCTGCTGATGCTGCTGGCCATTGTTGTCCTGGCGGCAGCCATTGCCCCATCGCTGATTCCCTCGGGTGTGCTGTCGGACATGGTCCGCGAGAACCTCGAAGCCTCCCTTGGCCGCAAGGTGGCCGTCAGCGATTGCAGCGTCGGCTGGTTCAGCGGCGTGACGGTCGGCCAGTTGCGCGTAGCCTCGGCCGCAGGGAATCTCGATGAGCCGTCGATCGCCATTCGCGGCCTGCATCTGAAGTACCAGCCCTGGGAACTGGTGGCCGCCGCACGGTCCGAGCAGCCCAACCTGGGCCGCGCCGTCATCGAGTGGCTGGGCGTCCGCGTCGTGCGGCAGGAAGCCGGCGACCTGGACATTCTGGAATCGTCGGGTCCGCCGCCGGACTTCCAGTCGCTGGAAATCCGCAACGGCATGATCTACCTGCTCGACCGCCAGGCCGACACGCGTCGCTACGTATCGCAATTGCGGCTGACGCTCGGCCGCCTGGCCCGCAGCGAGAAGGCCTACGTCACGGGCAGCGGCCTGCTGCACTTCCCGGCCGAGGGCGAAGCCGAACCGCCGGCCGACGGCCCCGCGGCCCCCCGCCCCGCAACACCGGACGCCGGCGGGCTGACCCCCGTGGGCGTGCTCAGCATCGCCGGCTTCCTCGATCACTTCGACCTCAACAACTTCGCGGGCATCGTCGGCGGCTGCGACATCGAATGGAAGGCCATCAACCTGGGTTACTTCTTCCCGCACGGCAGCGCATCGCCAGGCGGTCTGCGAATCGACGCCCCGACCAGCGGCGAGATGAACCTGGCGATCGACGAGGCGGACCGCATCCAGATTCGCGGCCGCGTGTCGGCCTCGCAGGTGCAGCTCGGGGCCGCGGGCCAGGCGGCCGCTCTCGACATGAGCCACCTGACGGTCGGTTTCGCCGGCAGCTACAACAAGGCCACGGGCGATATCCAGATCAGCCCCATCCAGGTTTCTGGCGCCGGCAGCAGCCTCCGCGTCAACGGCGACCTGGTGCGCAAGAGCGATGGACGTCTCCAGGGCAAGTTGGATGTCGAGGGCATGATCAGTTGGGCGCCGCTGAAGCAGGACGTGCCGCCGTTGGGCGGGGTGCTGAGCCGTTTGGCCGCCTCGACCGGCACAGCCTCCGTGAACGACATGAAGCTCACCTTCGAGGACGATTCCGTGCACGTTGCAGTCGGCGAGGTCAGCCTGGACCGCACCGAACTGGAATGGAAACCTTACCTGGTCAAGCCGGCGGGACGTCGGGCTCGCCTGGCCCTCGATGCGACGGTAAACCTGAAGACGCGCGCCGTGCGGCTCAGCCGGGCCGCGCTGCGAATCGGGCAGGCCGGCCAGGGCGACAATTCCGACGAGATCGTCCTGACGGCCAACTCCGTGCGGACCGAGCAGCAGGAAGACGCGGTCCCCACAGCGACCGACAAGGCCGAGTCCGTTCGCGTCGAGGTCACTGTCCCGGACATCAGCCTGCTGCCGCGGCACGTTCCGGCGGCCGAAGAGTTGATCCGTCGTTTCAACACCTCGGGAGGTCTGGCTCTGGAGGTCTCGCTGTGGCCGCAGGGCGACGACCTGGCCGTCGCCCTGACGCTCGATGCCCAGGGGCTGTCGTTTCAGACGGGCCCCGAGACGGGCAAAGCCACTGGCGTGCCCTTGCGAGTGCGGGCCGACGGCCTGCTTCGCGGCGGCACCGGCGAGCCCGAGTGCCACGGCTTGGACGCCGTGCTGGCCGACAGCCGACTGACGTACAAGGGCAGCGTGTGCCATCCGGCGGCAACGGCCGAGCGGCCCGCTCGAGTCGAGTTCAACGGTCGGCTGGACGTCACCGGTGTTCAGCAGTGGCTGCGCCTGGTGCGACCGTACGTGTCGCGTCACTTGTCGCCGGCCCTGGTCGGCAATCTTCAGTGCGAACTCGACGGCCACGCCGATGACCGCCAGTGGCAACTCGATTTTCAGGCTGACGCTTCGCGGGCCAGCGTCGAACTGAGCGGCCGCAGCGATCCGCAGGAAGAGGAGGACAATCGCCTGCTGGTCAAGCCGCTGGGCGACGACGCGTCGTTGCGGCTCACGGTGGGCTACCAGGCCGATACCGACACCGCGACGATCCGCAACGTCGAGGCCCGATTCGCCGACAGCGTCGTGCGCCTGTCGGGAACCGTCGGCGGACTGACGGAACTGATGCAGTCGCAGACACAAAACCAGGCGCGCCCCGTGAAGCTCAACCTCGACGTCAAGTCGGAGAACGCGCAGGCGATGCTCGCTTGCCTGCCTTCGCTGCAATCGCAACTAAAGGAATACCAGGTGGACGGCGGCCTGGTGGCGCGAGGCGCCCTGGCTGTTGACGAGCAGGCCAAGCTCACGGTGTTCGTGGACCTGACCGACACGGCGTACGTGGCCGGTGGCCGGCTTGCCAAGGCCCGCGGCCTCAAGCAGGTGCTCGAACTGAACGTGTCCTGTCCGTGCAAGGCGTCGGGCAATCTTCGCCAGTGGACGATCGAGAAGCTCAGCGCCTCGCTCGGACCGACGCAAGCGACCCTCAGCGGCACGGTCAAGGTGGACCGCGACGCGCTGCGCGGCCCGGAGGACTGGATGAGCCTGCGGCACGCGGTGCGGGCGGTGGACCTTGCCGGCAGCGCTACGCTTGTCCAGGATGATTCGCTGCGCGCCTTCAGCCGCACGTGGAACCGCCTGTCGGCGCAGTACGACATCGGCGGCCGCGCGTCGGCCGAGTTGCACGTTTCGGGCACGCGGAACGTCGGCGAGTTGCGGCTGACAGTCGATGCGACCGAGGCGACATTCCAGTACGGCCAGCGGGCCCGGGCCGCCGAGGGGCAGGCCGTGGGGCCGCTGGTCTTTGGTGAAGCGACGCGCAAGCCGGTCGGCACGCGAGCCTTCGTCGACCTGGCCATTCGCCGGGCGACCATGGCCGGAGAGTTCGACGTTGAGAAGGCCACCTTCGACGTGGCCGACACGCACGTGACCTGCAAGGGCATCCTCTATTGCCGCAACCGCCTGCCGCTTCGGGCCGACGATATCATCGGCTACGTCCTGGACCTTCAGGGCGAGTCGGCGCAACTGGCCCGGCTGGCACACCTCGTGCCGCTGCGCGGCTTGCGGCAACTTGATCCGCAGGGCGGCGTCAGCTTCTCCCTGAGCGTCGCGGGCGACCCCTACAACCTTGAACTCAATCGCGGCGACTTCACGTTCGACAAGGCGCGCCTGGTCTATCGCGGCTCGCCGGTGACCGTCAACGGGCACTTGCTTCTGGGACGTCAGCGGCTCATGGCCGACGCCCTGGCCGTGACCATCGGCGACACGTCGCTGGTTTTTGCGGCCGATATTGCCGATCCGTTCGAGACTCCGAAAGGCCGGCTGGCCGTGACGGGCGAGATGCTGGACCTCGACAAGCTGATGGCCTTCTTCGGCATCGAGGCGCCCGACGCGAGCAAGCCGCTCATCGGCATTCCGCCGGACTGGCCGACGCAGGCGGCCTTCCTCAGCCGCATGGACATCGCCGGTGAACTGGCTTTCGGCGAGTTCAAGTGGACCGACGACAAGAAACTGAAGTACGATTGGAACGCGTTCGCCGCCGACTTCACGCTCAACAAGGGATGGTTCGAGGTGCAGCCCTTCAAGGCCGTCATGTTCGGCGGCGTGGTCATCGGCCACATCGCCACGGATTTCCGGGAAGCCAATCCGGAGCTGCTCGTGGAGTACCGTACCCGCAATCTGCAGGCTGGTCCCGGACTGAACGCCATGGTCAAGCTGCAGTTTCCGGACATGACGGTCCGCGGATCGAGCGACAGTGTGTACCAGGCGCGCCAGCGGTTGTTCGCCACGGCCGAGCAGTTCAACTGGCCGGTCGGCATGAGCGAGTTCGAGGCCCATGACGGTACGATGGTCGGTCCGGCGGCACCCGACTGGATGGCCAATCTGTTCCCGGGGCTGAAGCTGTCGCGTTACGACTTTCGCCGGATGCGAAGCACGTCGCAGTTGCTCGCGGACGGTGGCAGCGAGAGCGAGATGCTCTTCGACGGCGCGCCGTACGCGGTCTACATCAACGGCCGCACCGAAGCCGACGGGACGGCTCGCTACAGCCTGGGCGTGGACCTGTTCAATGCCCTGGAAGGCGGCGAGGCGGCCCGCAAGCTGGAACAGGGCCGTATCCCGTTGCTGACCTACAGCGGCCAGATTGTCAACAGCCAGTGGGTCGACCGCTCCGTCAGCTACAAGCTGGCCCACGAAGTGGCCTACGATGTGTTCCTGAAGCGGAATTTCCTCTACCGGCTGCTTCGGGCCCTGGGCGAGAAACGTCGCCCGGACTTCGAGCCCTATAAGGGCATGTTCGACACCAGCACGCCGGAACCATCCGACGACGAGACACCGCCGGACCAGGAGACGCCCGCCCCGGCGGACACGGGGAACGCACCGTGAGCTACGTCCACTTCCAGGAGTTCCTCGCCCGCCTCGAAGCCGACGGACAGTTGCACCGCGTGGCCGCCGAAGTCGATCCCGACCTGGAGATCACCGAGATTGCCGACCGCCAGGTCAAGCGCGGCGGGCCGGCTCTGCTCATGGAGAACGTCCGCGGGTCAGACTTCCCCCTGGCGATCAACGCTTTCGCATCGACGCAGCGGATGGCCATGGCCCTGGGCGTCCGCGACTGCGACGAAATCGCCGAACGCATCCGCGCGCTGCTGAACACGCGGCCGGCCGACGGGCTGCTCGACAAGCTCAAGGGTTTGGGCCAGGTGGCCGAACTGGCTCGCTGGGCGCCGAAGGTCGTGGCGACGGCTCCGTGCCAGGAGGTTGTACTGACCGGCGAACAGGCTTCGCTCGACAGGCTGCCGGTGCTGAAGTGCTGGCCGGGCGACGGCGGCCGATTTATCACTCTCGGCGCCGTCTACACCCGCAGTCGCACGACCGGCCGCCAGAACGCCGGCATGTATCGACTCCAGGTCTTCGACGCCCACACGACGGGCATGCACATTCACGCCCACCACGACGGGCGGCGGCACCTCGACGAGTGGGAAGCCGCCGGCGAGGCCATGCCTGCGGCCGTGGTTCTGGGCGGTGATCCGGCGACCATCTACGCCGCGACCGCCCCCGCCCCGCCCGGACTCGACGAACTGCTGCTGGCCGGCTTCATCCGCCGCACGAGCGTCCCCGTAGTCCGCTGCATGACGTCGGACCTGGTGGTGCCGGCCGAGGCCGAGATCGTCATTGAGGGCACCGTCGCGCCCGGCGAGCGCCGTGACGAGGGGCCCTTCGGCGACCACACCGGCTACTACAGCCTCGTGGACAGCTACCCGGTCTTCCATGTTGCAGCCATCACGCACCGCCGCGGCGCCGTCTACCCGGCGACCGTCGTCGGACGCCCGCCCATGGAAGACTGCTACATGGGCAAGGCCACCGAACGCATCTTCCGCCCGATCGTCCAGACGCTCGTGCCCGAAGTGGCCGACTACGATCTGCCGCTGTTCGGCGTCTTCCACAACTTCGCTTTCGTGGCCATCCGCAAGACCTATCCGCTCCAGGCCCGCAAGGTCATGCACGCCCTGTGGGGACTCGGCCAGATGATGCTCACGAAGTTCATCATTGTGGTCGACGATGAGACCAACGTGCACGACGTCGGCGAAGTCCTGTGGCGCGTCGGCAACAACGTCGATCCCGGCCGCGACGTCGAGATCGTTCACGGGCCGCTCGACGCCCTGGACCATGCCGCCCCCTACCCCTGCGCCGGCACGAAGATGGGCATCGACGCCACGCGCAAGATGCCCGGCGAGGGACAGGTGCGACCGTGGCCCGAGGACATTCGCATGGCCGAACACGTCGTCGAACAAGTAACACGACGGTGGAAAGATTATGGCTTCGACGATCGTCTCGAGTGACGCGCCGCTCTCGGCCGGACCGCACTCGGCCGACGAGGTGCGGCAAATGTTTACCGCCATCGTGCCGCGCTACGACCTGTTGAATCACCTGCTCAGCTTCGGCCTCGACCGTCTGTGGCGACGCCAACTGGTCGGCCAGGTGACGCAGGCCGATGGACACGGACAACCGTCGGTGGCCCTGGACCTCGGTTGCGGCACCGGCGACATGGTTGTCGCACTGGCCCGCCGCCTGGGACTGTCCTCGCGGGTGTTGGGTCTTGATGTCTGTCGTCCGATGATCGACCACGCCCGGGTCAAGTGCGCCGACTTGGCAACCGTGAGCCTCGCCGTGGCCGACGCCACGTCGCTACCGGCCGCCGACGAATCGTGCGACGTGGCGACCATGGCCTTTGCCCTGCGTAACATCGTCGACCGCGAAGCAGCGCTGCGGGAAATGGTTCGTGTCGTGCGGCCCGGCGGGCGCATCGCCATTCTGGAGTTCTGTCGTCCGCGAGGTCGGCTCTGGCCCGCCATTTTTGGCTTCTATTTCCGCCGCATCTTGCCTATTGTAGGTCGAGTCGTCTCGGGCCACCCGTCGGCCTACCGTTACCTCGAACGATCGGTCGGCGTGTTTGACGATCCGGAGCATCTGGCCGCACGACTGACGGCCCTGGGCGCCCGAGTGGTGATGCAGCGTCGCCTGGTCGGCGGCGTGACCGCCATGACGGTGGCAACCAAGGTCTCGTAGACCCTCTTGGAGCGCAACAACTCTATGGAATGTGCGCGTTGTTTCTTCGCCCGTGACGGCCGCACCGACGAGAAGAAATGCCGCGTCTGCGGCCGCAGCTACCGCCCGTCGGTCAACGTCTACTTGGCTTTCACGACGCTGGTCTACCTGGTCTTCGTCGGCTACTTCAAGTACTGCCTGACGGGCCACTTCTTCGCCATGACCGGTCGTCCCCCGCTGGCCGTCTTCAGTTGGGCCCGCTTCCCGGTCGACATCCAGCAGCATCCGGCCCTGATCCTTGTCCTCGGCGGACTGATGGCCTTGCTCGTCCTGGTGCCGGTGATCGTCTCCATGTTGCACGGCAAACGCGGCGGCATTCTCCTGGCGGTGATCGCCCTGATGCTCGGGCCCAGTTGGCTGGTGGCTCTGCTCCTGGTGGCCAGCGTCTGGATCGCGGGCGACTATCGGCTGCGGCTGTCGAACAAGATCGTCTCGGCCGTTCTGGCCTGCGTGCCCGTGTGGCTGTTCTACCTGATCGGCAGTGTGCCCTCCGAGGACGTAGCTCTGCCCGGGGCTTTCTACCTGCCGGCCCTGACGGCCATCGTCATGGACATCGCGCTGATCGTCGTGCTGCTGGTGCCCCTGAAGAGGCTCGGCTGGAACGCCCGCGTCGGCGGCGTGCTGCTGTTCCTGCTCTGTGTCATTCCGATCGGCGCCTACAAGCTCGCCATTCGCGAGGACGAAGTCCACTATGCCGTCTTCTCGCGGAACTTCGGCCTGGACAGCACCTATTTCGCCGACCTGCCGCACTCGTCCGTCAAGTCCGACATCGAGGAACTGATCGCCCGGGAAGCGGCCGACGACGGCGAGCAACCGCAGGACGACACCGGCGGCAAGGACACGGCTCGTCAGCAGGCCCCCGAGGCCGAGTCGCCGCTGCAGGTGCCCGGCCTGCCGAGCGAGAAGGTTGACCATAAGGCCCGGGAGATGCGGTTGCGCGCCTCCTACGAGATGACCGTTCTGGCCGAGATGCTCAAGCGGCAGAAGAAGGATGTCATCAGGGCCTGTGCCTGGTTCCTCGACACGTACCCGAAGACGACGCATCGGGCCGACGTCCTCTACGTTCAGGCCCGTTGCCTCGACATGGTGCTCGACACGCGCGGCCTTCGCGACGAGAACGAGAACCTGGACGACGGCAACCTGACCGTCCGTTTCGACTACTCGCGCATCACAAGCGACGAAAGTGCGGCTCTCTGGCAGACGCTGCGGGATGACTACGCGGACGGCCCGTATGCCGCCGAGGCGACGGTCAAGCTGGCCGCGCACATGGCCCGCAACGGACAGTTCGACCAGGCCATGGCTGCCTACGACAAGTTCTTCGAGACGTTCGAATCCGTCGTCGCACAGCCGTCGCTGGACACCAAGGACCTCTCGGTCTTCACGGACCTGCTTCGCGTCGGGCCGCTGCTCCGCGACCGCCGTCGCGTGGAGCGCATCGAGCAGCAATACTACATCGCCCAGCGCGAGCGGGCCTTCCTGGCCGAGAACCGCAGCGACGGCGGCGCCGACGACAAGGTGCTGGGGGAGTACCTCAGCCTGCCACCGGTTCTTCCTGCACGCCGGCGGCGCGAGGAACTGGCCGCCCTGCTCGAACGTTCCAAGGATTCGCCGCTGGCCGACAATCTGGCCTGCGAAATCGCCTTGGCCGAACCCGTGGCCTTCGCTCGCCGCAAGATGCTGAACGACGTCAAGGACACCTACAAGCAGACCGACGGAGCAGGCATGGCCCTGATGGCCCTGGCCGAACTGGAGGCTGCCGCCGAGACCAATCGCGCCGAATGCCTGCAGCGGGCCATCGGCTACTGCGACGAGTTGATCAACCACTATCGCACGTCGTACCTGTCCCGCGTGGCCGAGCAGAAGAAGCGGCAATACGAGCGACTGCTTGAAGCTCTGCCGGGCGGATCGCCCGCCCACCAGGGCGACGAGGGCGCCCCATGAGTCGCTTCGTTGTCGGCATCACCGGCTCCAGCGGCGCGTGCTACGGCGTGCGGCTGGTCGAACTGCTGGCTCGAAGCGGCGCCGAGGTCCACGTGATTATTACCGACGCGGGGCGCACCGTCCTGGCCCAGGAAACCGGCACCGTGCCCGGCGCAGCCGTCTGTGCCGAGACCCTGTGGCCCGACGCCGCACTGCGTCGCCGGATCCATGAGCACGCCCCGGACGCCGGCGATTCGGCCCTGGCCAGCGGATCGTGGCCGACCGACGGCATGATCGTCTGCCCATGTTCGATGAACACTCTGGGCGCGATCGCCTCGGGACTGGCCGACAACCCGCTTCGCCGCGCGGCCATGGTCACGATGAAGGAGCGGCGGCCGCTTGTCGTCGTCCCGCGCGAGACACCGCTGACGACCATCACGATCGAAAACATGCTGCGACTGGCCCAGGCCGGGGCCACGGTGCTGCCGGCAATGCCGGGGTTCTACCACCGGCCCAAGGCGGTCGCCGACCTGGTCGACTTCGTGGTGGCCCGCGTCCTGGACGTCCTGGGCGTCGAGCACGACCTGCCCGTCCGCTGGACAGGCGGCACGACGCCGAGCGAAACGCGATCATGCTGAGCCGCATCCGACTCTTCCTGGACACGATCAAGTTCGCGCACACACTCTTCGCGTTGCCCTTTGCCGCCGTGGCCGCCTTCTGGGCTCGTCGCGGGTGGCCGCGATGGGACGAAGCGGCGCTATTGCTGGCCGCCATGGTCGCTGCCCGCACTGCGGCCATGGCCTGCAACCGCGTGGCCGACGCGAAGCTCGATGCCCTGAACCCGCGGACGCGCGATCGGGCCATTCCCGCCGGCAAATTGTCGCGTCGTAGCGTGGCCGTTGCCGCCGCGGTCGCCGCTGCCGCGTTCGTCGCCTGTGCCGTTGCCTTCCTGCCGTTGGCGGGCAACCCCTGGCCGGCGATCCTGTGCGCACCGGTTCTGGCGGTGCTTTGCGGTTACAGCTACACGAAGCGATTCACGGTCGCGTCGCACTGGGTGCTCGGTGCGGCCCTCGGCCTGAGTCCAGTCGGCGTCTGGATCGCCATGACCGGCCGCATCGACGTGCTGCCGGTCCTCCTCGGCGCCGCCGTGGCCGTGTGGACCGCGGGCTTCGACATTCTCTACAGCCTGCAAGACATTGAGCATGACCGCGCGTGCGGCCTGCATAGCGTGCCGGCCCGTTGGGGAGCCGGGACGGCCATCACCGTCTCGCGCGTCAACCACGTCGCGGCCATTCTGCTTCTGGCGGCGGCGTACCTGTGGCCGCGCGTTGCGTCGCCGGGCGAGGCATTTGCCCCCGGGCGGCTGTACCTGATCGCCGTGGCGGCCCTGGCGGCGCTGTTGGTCTACGAGCATCGCCTGGTGCGAGCCGACGATCTGTCGAAGATCGACCGGGCGTTCTTCTCGGTCAACGCCACGGGCAGCGTGATCTTCGCCGTACTGGCCGTGACCGACGTGCTGCTATAATCTCGCAGAGGCAATGTAGCCCGGCCGCCCTCGGCCGGGGAGTCTCAGCGGCCGCCTGTGTTCTCTGCATGTTCCCACGCCCGGGGGCGGGCGTGCTACATAGGCTTCACCAGCCTGGCGGGCTGCCACCGTCCTTGGGGTACGACGGCATGCGTGACGAGCGAATGGAGACGGACATCCTCGAAGCGGCGACCGATCCGGCGCTTGAGCCGCTGGCCCGCCGCGTCTTCGACGGACAGCGGCTGTCGGCCGACGACGGGCTGCTGCTGATG
>JAFGPY010000085.1 GCA_016935955.1 Planctomycetota bacterium | reverse complement strand
CCTGGTACTGGCGGCGCGCGACGTGCGTGTCGAGGCCGGTGCGGAGCGGCGGCGGCCGCACATCAGCATCGTGGCCTACACGGGCGGGATCATGCGGGTGCCCGGCTGGGGCGACATCGTGATCGACCTGGCCGGACTGGACGCCTCGGGCGACGTGGCGATCCTCTCGGACCACGATGCCACGCGTCGCGGCGTTGTCGGCCACGGACGGGCCGAGATCGCCGGCAACAAGCTGCTCCGGGTGGTGGGCACGATCTCGGCGACGGGCCAGGCGGCCAGGGAGATCGTGGACGCCGCGGCGAACGGCTTTCCGTGGCAGGCCAGCGTGGGCGTGGAGGTCCACGGACGCCGGCGCGTCGCGGCCGGGCAGCGGGTGGAGGTCAACGGCAAGGTCATCGAGGCCCCGGCGGGCGGGTTCACGCTCGTGACCAAGGGGCGGCTTCGCGAGGTATCGGTTGTGGGCATCGGCTGCGATGACGGCACGGCCGTCTCCATCGCGGCCTCAAGGAGCAAGGAGAAGAGCATGGACGCTCAGGTTCAGGACACGGGAGTTCAGGAGACCGGCGGCCTCGACGCGGAGGCCGACGAGGCCGTTGAGGGGACGCGCGTGGCGAACATCGCCTCGATCTGCGGGGCGAAGCACCCGGAGATTCAGGCCCGCGCGATCGAGGAGGGCTGGGACGAGACGCGCTGCGAGCTGGAGGTGCTGCGGGCCAGCAGGCCGAAGGCACCGGCCGTGCTGGCGTACGCTCCCGTGGTGGCCACGGGTGCCGTTCTGGAGGCGGCGCTGCTGGACCGGATGGGCATGTCGGGCCTGGGCGAGCGGGCGCTCGGGCCTATGGCCATGGAGCAGGCCGACCGGCTCGGGGCGACCAACATGATCGACCTGTGCCGCGCCGCGCTCCAGGCCGACGGGCGGGACATCCCGGCCGGGCGGATGGAGATGATCCGGGCGTCGTTGTCCACGATGTCGCTGCCGACGGCGCTGGGCAACGTGGCCAGCAAGGTCTTGCTCGACAGCTACAACGAGACGCCTGCCTCCTGGCGGGCGTTCTGCGCGATCCGCAGTGTGGCCGACTTCAAGACGAACACCGCAATCCGGCCGAGCTTCACGGGCCAGATCGAGCCGGTGGCCCCGGGCGGCGAACTGAAGCACGGCAGCGTGGCCGAGGCGATGATGCAGTACCAGATCGACACCTTCGGCAAGATGCTGAGCATCGACCGGCGGGACATCATCAACGACGACCTGGGCGTCTTCCAGGACGCCGCGGCCAGCTACGGCCGGATGGGTATGCGGAAGGTCAGCGACCTGGTGTACGAGGTCCTGCTGGCCAACACCGGGCCGTTCTTCTCGGCCGGCAACGGCAACTACCTCGACGGGGCCGACAGCGCCCTGAGCATCATCTCGCTCGCCCAGGCGATCGCCCTGATGCGGACGCAGCGGGACGACGAAGGCAACGACCTGGACCTGCGACCGGCGACGCTGCTGGTGACGCCTGAGCTGGAGCCGACGGCCCGGACGCTGCTGGAGAGCGAGTACATCCAGCGGGCCGAGGACGTGCCGACCGGTAACAGCCTGCGTCGCGCCGTCAACCTTGAGGTCGAGCCCAGGTTGTCGAACACCACCAAGTTCGGGTCGGACGCCAGCACGAAGCATTGGTATCTGTTCACCAAGCCGTCGGCAGTGCCGATGATCGTGGCGTTCCTCAACGGCATGCAGACGCCCACCGTCGAGTACTTCGGCCTGGATCAGAACGTCAGCCGACTGGCCGTCTCGTGGCGCGTCTACCACGACTTCGGCGCCGCGCTGTGCGATCCGCGAGCGGCCGTCCGCAGCAAGGGCCAAGCGTAGCCCCTGCGATCTCCTGTGGCGCGGGTGGCGGGCCGGCGCGTTCGGCCTGCCACCCGCTGTCGGTTTACCCCCACAAGCCCTGGGCAATGGAGTGCCCCATGACCACTGTGTTGGACAGACCGAAGGCGACAGATCGCGTGGGCAGGTTTGAGATGCGAGCGGTGGTTGGCAAGCCCACGGCCGAGTCGCGGCAGCGATGGGAGCGACGGAGCCATGTGCTCGCTTCCTGGCTTCTGGAACGATGGAAGCGCCACCAGCGCGAACTCGCCGCGAGGAACTGACCGTGGTGGCCACGCGACAAGACACGATCCCGCAGGGCCGGTACGACGCGCGGATCGCCAGATCGCAGTTCAGCCCGGTGGCGACGGGCCGTCTCGACTTGGACTTCGAGATCATCGGGGGCGAGTACGACGGGCACGTCATCGTCAAGCAGCTGCATCTGCACAGCCCCAACGCGAACACGCAGCGCCGAGCCCGCGCCGAACTGTCGCGGGTCTGCCTGGCCGTGGGGGTGATGGCTCCCAAGGACAGCAGCGAACTGCACGACATCCCGATGGTCATCCACGTGGGAACGGGCAAGCGACGGAACACGATCCTGGCGTATTCGCCTTCGCGCAGGCAGTGTGTAAGTGCGTCGCCCAGCCCCCGACGCCTGCAGCTCACCCGCGCTGATCGGATCGAGATTCGCCCGCCCGACTGGCTGCTGCGGGGCATGCTCGAACGCGACTCCTTTGCCCTGGTCTTCGGCGACCCTGGCTGCGGCAAGAGCTTCCTGGCCATCGACTGGGCGGCTCGCGTAGCCACAGGGACGCCCTGGCGCGGCCATGCGATCCAAGGTGGCCCGGTGGTCTACGTCGCCGGAGAGGGCCAGCAGGGCTTCGGACGGCGTATCCGGGCCTGGCAGGAGCACAACGGCGTGAGCTTGACGGACGCGCCGCTGTTCATCGCCCCCGCGGTGGCGATTCCCGATGCCGGGCAATTGGCCGAGCTGATGGCCGCCATCGACTCGCTGGACGAGCCGCCCGCGCTGATCGTGCTGGACACACTGGCTCGCTGCTTCGGCGGCGGCGATGAGAACGCAACGAAGGACATGTCCGCCTTCGTCTCGGCCTGCGACACCCTCCGGCGGAAATACCACTGCACCATCCTGGTCGTCCACCACACCGGCCATGCCGACAAGAACCGCGCCCGGGGCGCGATCGCCCTCAAAGCGGCGCTCGACGCCGAGTACCGACTGGCCAAGGATGGCGGCCTGGTGCTGACGGCCACGAAGATGAAAGACGCCGAGACGCCCGCGCCGGTGGCGATGGAGTTGGCCACGGTGGACCTGCCCGGCGTCGTGGACGACTACGGCAACCCGGTCACGTCGGCCGCCATCGAGATGATCGACGCCGACACGGGCGCGATCGTGTCGAAGGCCAAGACGATCCGGCCGCGCGGTAAATGGCAGGACGTTGGGGTTGCAGTGGCCCGCCGCCTCGTCGCCACCAGTGAGGATGGGTGCGTCTCCATCGACACCTGGCGCGAGGAGTGCAAGACCGCTGGAATGGTGCGGCAGAACCAACTTCGGGTTCTCGACTCGCTGGTTGAGCGTGGCGACATCGCGGTGACCGACGACACACTGAGCATCGTCGCAACCTGAATCGTCACGCGTCACGCACACGTTCGCCCCTTAAGGGGGCGAAACGTGACGTGACGTGACCTTAAAATGAGATGTGACAACGTGACCGTGAAACGTGACGCACTCAACTAACTGTAATTTAATGACTTGCAATTATCGTCACATCCAGGCATGGCGCGAAACGTGACGATGTGACGCGACGAGATGTGACGCAGCGTCACGTTTGGCAAATGTGACGCTTTGGGGCCGGGCTGGGCATACTTCGCACTGTGCGAAGTATGGGCTGGCGTCGGATAGGTACTCCATCGCGACCCCTTCTCCCGATGCCGGCGGGAACCGTCGCGGGCAATGGCAAAGTTTGTTGTGGAGCGCGTAGGTTCTGCCGTAACGCGCGAAGGAGGGCATGGACGCCATGTTGACGCGACGGATGCTCCTGGAGGCCACCTGGCGGCTCTACGGCGAAGGCCGTGGCTGCTACCGCCGGGCGTGCCGGGCCTGCGGCACGGTGTTCTTCGCCGGCCGCCCGGAGGCCCGCTACTGCCGCGCCGCCTGCCGCCAGCGGGCGTACCGCAAGAGGCGGCGCAGGGCGCGCCACGTTGGCCCGTGTCCGCAAGAGAGAGACCCGGCCGCCGTCGCGGCCGGGTCGGGAGAGGTGGAGGCATGGTAGCGCTACTTGGCCAGCTCGAACATGCCCCGGGACGCTCTGCGGAACCGGGCGGGGTCCGTCCACAGACTGTGGACGGTCGTTGTGCCGGCTACCCGGCCCGGTGCGGCCGGAGGGCATCGCCACCTTCGAACCGCGAGCGGTACGACGGCGTTCGCGGCTGAACCGCCGGCAGCCAGATCGTGATCCGTCCGCGGGCCTCGACCTGGGCGGCGTAGATGGCCACGCGCCGCTGCCGCTCGGGATCGGGCAGTTCGTTTGCGTGGCCACGGTTGGCGTCGATGGCCGCCCGGGCCTCGGTCAGAATCCGCATCTCCATCTTCTGTTCCGCGTGCATGTCGCACTCCTTTCCGCTGCCCATGGCAGCGGGCACATGAGGGCGAATGCGGGCGCGGAACCCAAGCAGGATAACTGCTTTCCTGAGAAATTGTTGTGG
>JAFGPY010000084.1 GCA_016935955.1 Planctomycetota bacterium | reverse complement strand
TTGCGGCCCAGGCGGTCGACCGCCTGGTGGTGGCTGCTGTTGACGTTCAGCCGCCGCGAGCCGACGATGCCCGCCAGGCGGCTTTCGGGATCGACGCGGACGTGGTGTCGCGGCCGCGGTTGGCCGTTGCCGCGCACGTGCAGTTCGTAGGCCGGATCGATGTCGGGCACGTGTTGCAAGAGCGTGCCGCCGCGATGGACAGTCATCGACTGGGCGCCCAGGCAGACGCCGAGGGTCGGCACGCGACGACGGTCGGCCCAGGCCAGCAGCCGGGCGTCGGCCTGTTGGCGCGCCTTGGCCGTCAGGACAGTCTTCGGATGACACTTCTGGCCGTAGACGCGCGGGTCGATGTCGGGACCACCCACCACCAGCAGCCCGTCGCCGCGGGCCACGAGTTGTTGCCAGGCGGCGTCCGAGCATCGGCCGTTCATGGGCGGCACGAGCAGCGGCTCGCCGCCGGCCTTCAGGATGCTCGTGACGTAGTCGGCCGGCAACGTGATTTCGCCCATGGGCGGATTGTCGGGCGTCATGCGGTAACTGGTGGCGATCAGGATGGTGGGCCTTCGGCTGCTCACTCCGGTTCTCCTCGCTTGATAAGTCGGCCCGGTGTGGCGCCGGTGTGCTCACCGTCCCGCAGCACGAGTTCCCCGCTCACCAGAACGTGGCGAATGCCAGCGGGAGCCACGGCCGGCTTGACATACGTGGCCCGGTCGGCCAGGCGATCGGGCTCGAAGACGACAATGTCGGCCAGCGCGTCCCGGGCGATGCGTCCGCGCCGCGTCCAGCCCATCGCCTCGGCCGGCAGACCGGTCAGGCGGCGGATGCCTTCGCCCCAGGTCATCAGCCGCGCGTCGCGCACGTAGTCGGCCAGGAAGCGGATCGGGGTTCCGAAGGCCCGCGGGTGGGCGCTGTGGCCAGGCTTGACCTCGAAGTCGCGGACGCTCGAGTCGCTGGCCACCATGACGAACGGCAGGGCCAGCAGCCGCTTCAGGTTCTCTTCGCTCATCGAGAAGTGCACGGCGCTGGTCTGGGTCTCGTCGTCGGCGATCAGGTCCAGGGCGGCGTCGAGCGGGTTGCTGTTGCGGTGACGGGCCAGATCGGTCAGCGTCATGCCGATGACGTCGCTGAAAGCAGTGTTGGCCACACTGATGATCATGACGCGGTCGGCCAGGTCCGGCTCGCCGTGGCTCTCGACGATTGCCCGTCGCAGTCGCTCGCGCATGGCCGGGTCGCGAAGCCGTTTGAGTTCGGCTTCGCGGCCGCCGTCGAAAACCCAGTCGGGCAGCAGGATGGCGTCCAGCGATGTCCACGAGGCCAGGTACGGGTAGCGGTCGCAGTAGAAGGGCACGCCGCGATCGTGGGCCGATTGCAGCATCTCAATCAGGGCGTCGATCTTGTGCCAGTTTCGCGGTCCGGCCGTCTTGATGTGGCTCAGGATGCCGCGACACCCGCCGCCCTCGACAATCGAGAGGAACTCGCCGACGGACTCCAGCAGCCGCACGCCTTCGCCCCGAATGTGGCTGGCGTAGAGGCCGCCGTAGCGGGCGACGACGTTGGCCAGTTGGATCAACTCTTCGGTCGAACCGTAGCAGCCGGGCGGGTAGATCAGTCCGCTGGACATGCCGTAGGCCCCGGCCTCGATGCCTTCGGCCAGCAGGCGGGCCATGCGGTCAAGCTCGGCGGGCGTGGCCGGGCGGTCGTCGTAGCCGACGGTCATAGCCCGCAGGTTGCCGTGGCCGACCAGGAAAGCCCGGTTGATGCTCGACCCGGCCTGGGCGGCGCGGGCGAAATAGCCCGGGGCGTCCAGCCAGTCGATCTCGACGCGGGTGTCGCTAAGCAGTTGTTGCCCTTTCTGCCGCAATTGCTCGTCCAGCGGGAAGGGGCTGCCGCCGCAGTTGCCGCACACCTCCGTGGTGACTCCGGCGGCGACGCGCGACTGGGCCAGGGAGTAATGGAGAGCAGCGGTGCCGCCATGGACGTGCACGTCGATGAACCCGGGGGCGACGGCACATCCGCTGCAATCGATCGTAAGCGCGTCGCTATGGGCCGGCGCGTCGGCGTGCGGCGTCAGGGCCGCAATCGCATCGCCGCGAATCAGTACGTCGAGCGGTTGCCCCTCGGCGCCCGAACCGTCGTAGACCGTGCCGCCCTTCAGACAGATGCTCTTCATCAGTCTCTCCCCGGAGCCGGTTCGGACCGGCTCCTGCCGCGGCGACAAGACGTCGCCACGCGGCTGTCGGCAGTATATCCGTTGGTCCGTATGTGACAACGGAAAACGGCATGTTTCGCGGGGCGGAGGCCGGTCGCCGAGGCGATCCGCTCTTGTTGCCTTGACAAATGTGTGCGGCGGCGTATCCTGAAGCGTGTTGAGGGGACTCCAATAAGGGGACGAGGTATGAGACAGCTTGCTCTGGCGATGACGGCGATCCTGATGGTGAGTCTTTGCGGCTGCGGTTCAGGCAAGGAGAAATCGGCCGGCCCGAAGACATCGCAGGAGTTGATCGGCGAACTGAGTCGTCTGGCCTATCTGGGCAGGACCGAGGCCATGCTTGAGTTGATGGACACCGACGCCCAACTTCAGAAGGGCAAGGACTGGATGGCCCTGGTCGGTCGCGTGGGGCATCCGCAGGCCGTCTCGGCGGTTCAGGAGATGAAGGCCGACTATCGCCGCAAGCTCGATGCCATGGAAACGCCGGAGTTTCTGGCGGCTCTCCAGACCGACGCCCCGATCGTCCTGCAGCGGATGTTCGCGGTCTACGTCAGGTTCGACTACGAAGAGGACGGCCAGGTCCTGGTCTTCGCCGCCAATGAGCCGGGACAGGTGATCTGGCTGGCTATGCAGCGACAGGACGACGGGACACTGAAGCTGATGGCCGACGGGGAGACCAAGAAGGTCTACAGTACACTGTTCAAGAAACTCGAGGCGGCTTATCGCGAGTACCAGAAGTCGCAGGGCGGCCAGTAGAGCCTGCCCGGACGAACCTCCGGCATCATGGCCTGCCGCCGGTGTCAGCCAAGCAGCAAGAAGGGCGAAACCTCCGATCCGGAGATTTCGCCCTTTGTGTTGTTGGTTCGCGGGCAGTGCCTGCTGTTGCCGGCGACTCAGTCGATCCACCCCTGCATCACGCGACGCACGGGGATGAATTTCGGATTGGGCGTCATCTTCAGGGTCTCATCGTCGAAGTTCGTGATCTCGGACAAGTCCCGATTCTCCGCGCCTGTGTACCTGAACGGCGGATAGGCGGTGGCCGGCACGCGGTCCAACACGGCCACAAAGCGGCGGACGCCTTCGGTGCGTCCCGAGTCGCTCTTGATCCTCGCCGTTCCGTACACCGCGTAACAGTCACTTCGCACGGTGGCGAAGTTGCTTATGAAGGTGTACAGATGGCATTGCTCGGCGAAGTCGTCCGGCGCGCCGTTGTCGTCATCGTCCCAGTTGTCGTTGTTCATCCCCGTCTTGGTGAAGATGTGCTTGAGCCGCCACGGAGGGGCGACCTGTACGTTCAGAAGATCGCTGGGATGCTTGAACGAAGACGAGGTCGAAACCAAGGTTTCGGCGATCGTCCAGAGGCTCTTGTCCTTTCGCTTCAATTGCATCGGCAGCAGGCCGCGGACGACCTCGGGCGGCGCCGTCCGGAGATTGATGCGGCCGTGCTCGTAAATCTCCGGGCCCAGCGCATCGATCGGGTTATCGGCAGCATCCACCTGGAACCCGGTGTCCTTGTCATCGAACACCGGCTCGTTCTTGTCTATCTCGTTGTTACGGTCCTTGTCGTCGAAATCCCCGTCGTTGTCCACCCCGTCGTAGTAGGGGCTGTTGACTGTGATGACGTCGAAGACGCGCTGCAGCAGTGTGGCCGCCCTGGCTCCGGTCGTCGATCCCATCGGGCTCACGTAGCCGGCTTCATCGTTGGTCGCCGCGGTGATCTCTTCGGTGACCGGCTTATAGTCGCTGAAGTCGGCCTGTTTGCCGATCTTGTGGCCGACCCTGAGCACGCGGCACAGGTCGCCGATTCGCGGGAACGACAACTCCTCGGCTTTGTGAAGCCCTCGCTCGCGATTGCCGCTGTTGTCCAGGACGATCCATTCCTTCTTGGTCATGCTACGGTTCTCGATCGGCCGCATCTTCTTGTTGGCCAGCACGTCGTTGAAGAATCGCAAGCTGTCGCCCGAGCAGGTCTGGACTCGCTTCTCGTAGTCCGTGATCCAGCCGGCGAAGAAATCCGCCTCTTCTCCGATGCTGTTGAGGCCCTGGCGGTTCATACGCTGCCACGACTCGGCCGTGCTGATTTCCTCGTAGCTGCCGCCGGTCTTCTTGAGCGTCAGGCGGTCGATGACGATTTCCTTCTGCTTGTCAGCATCGTTGGGGTTCTCGACGTCCTTGGCCTTGGCGAACAGCACCACCGGTTCCAGGTACTTCATCGGTTCCGTTTCGTCGCGCGGCACCATGATCAGCTCGTCAACCACCGCGATGGTGACCGGGCAACTGCCGTCGTCGGGCGCGGGGTCAATCTCTTCCGGCAACGAAATCGACGTTACTTTTCCTGAGGCCTTGCCGACCTCTATCCTGGTGTAGGACTCGCTACGCTCCAGCCCCTTCTCAGTGATGCCGTTGCCGGTTCGCTTCGGGTACGGGTTGCTCAACTCGATGAACACCCTGAAGGGAATCTCGACCGCGTCGCGGTCGGCGCGTTCCTTCTTGATATAGTACTCGGTGATGAACGGCTGGCGGTCCACGCCGCAGACCGTGTACTCCGTGCCGTCCTTGGTCGTGTTGGTGATGTACGACGGCTGGCCGTCCTGGTCGCGGTAGTCCAGGATGTTGACCAGGATCTGGTCCATCAGGATCATCTCGTCCTTGTCGTCGGGACGGAACCCGCAGGCCAGCAGGGCCTCGCGAATCTCCTCCCAGGTGCAACTGTCCAGGTCCACCTTCGGCGCCACGGCGTCGCGGTTGTCGCTGCTGATCCGCGGACGGCACGTGCTGACCCAACTGTAGCACGTGTACAGGGCCTTGTAGAACATCGGATCCACGGACGCGCTGGAGTCCTCGCCGTCGCGCGAGAACGTCGTGGGCATGACGTACTCCAACCGCGTACGCCGCTTGGTGCCCCGCAGGTTCAGCAACTCCATCATGTCGTCGGCCAGGAACGGCTTGTCCTTGCCGGGATTGAAGAAGTTGATGGTCTTGTCGGGATTCTTGCTGTCGGGATTCGTCATCGACAGCCAGCGCCCGCGGGAGCCGAAAGCCACGTCGCGCCACTTGAGCTCCATGTCGCCCACGGACTTGCGGGTGCTCTCGCCGCTGAGGGCCGCATAGTTCGGGGCCACGTCGCTCAGGTAGTACCCCTGGTCCTTGTAGGATTGGCCCATGCCCCCGCTGATGTCGATGGTGGCGTCGCCGTGGAAGTTGACGTTGTACCGAGCCCCCAGGTCCACCATCGTCAGGGCCACCTCGATCGTCCGATTGCGCGTCGTGCGGTAGGTCATCGCGGGAACGACCCAGCCGTCGGGCACCATCGTGCCCGTTGTGTCGGACTTGTCCGGCGACGGCAGGTTGGCCTTCAGCGGCAGGTTGTACCAGGTTCCCAGGGAGGTGCCGCCGCTGGTCTTGACAAGGCCCGGATTGACCTGGGTGGTGACGCCGATCTTCCCGGCCGTGTCCGGCCGCACCACGGCGATACGCGTCTTGCCGTCGCCCAGTGCCGGGCTGTCGATCACGCCGTCGCCATCGAAGCTGACGGTATTGTTGCCGATCTTGGTCCAGTAGATGTTGTCCCAGTACTGGTTCGTCAGTTCGTTCTCGATCCAGACCAGCGCCCCGTCGACGGCCATATCCAGTTCGGCCGACTGGCGGAAACTCCGCGATGCGAACCGGTCGACGCGGGCCACGCTGATCATCGTCGCCCCGATGATGGCCAGGGCCGCAAGCAGGCCCAGGGCCACGACCAGGATGGTTCCCCGATAGTGTGTTCGGCCGTTCACTTTGTCTGCCTCCTCACTGCTACGGATTATTCTTGTAGTAGGTGTCCGGAATGTCGCGCAAACCGCCCCGCGTCCCCGTCAGGCGGAATACCTGGCGGAAGACGTCGCCGCGGAACACGCCGGCGTACGGCTGGTCATATAAGGGCGCCTGGTCGCTGTGCGGGTGGATGACGACCGTCACGCGGATCATCTGCGGCATGAACGGCTGCCGGTCAAACCCCGGGTTCGGCCGGTAGCCGCACCACAAATACTTCTCGTTCAGATCGAGGTCGCCGGAACTGTCGACGGTGGTGTCCTTGGCGTATTCGCCGCTCGTGTACGTGCGCCTGGTGGTCCAGTATGAGCCCTCCCCGAATGAGCGATTGCGCCCCGCCGCGCGCTGCCACCTGAACGCCTTGCCGTCCCAGACCCAGAGTTCGACGAGGAACTGGCTGGCGCGGTCGGAGAGGACGAAGTTGACGTTCGGATCGAAGCCGTCCTTGTCATAGACGTCGACGATCGGGCTCCCGGAGACGCTGTACCCATAGGCGGCGCCGGTGGTCAGCGGCGTCAGGCGATACTTCATCGTGGTCATGTCCTTGAGCGTATTCTCTTCCTGCATCTTGATGAAGGTGTGCTTCGACGTGACGGGGCTTCCGCTGACCGGCACCACGTTCGTCCCCATGGTCGACTCGCACAGGAAGGCCTTGCGAACCAGGCACACGCTCCTGGCATCGGCCTGTTTATCGGAGTCCTTCTCGGGCGATGCCCACGGGTTGGTCGCCTTCTTGCCTTTGCGATAGGCGGGGCCGTAGAATATCTCCGCGGCGGCGCTCTCGTCGGGATTCTGCGATCCGGTGCCCACTTCGCGGAAGCGCCCCACGGCCGAGAAGTACAGGCAGTCGTAGTTGTACGCCGACGTCGAATCGATGTCGCCCGAGAGAGGATAGGTGCCCGACGAACTCCGCGACTCATCGGGGTTGAGCAGCATGCCCGGTTGCACGTACAAGTAGCCGTCGCGGGACGTCGCCCAGAGGTCCTTCTGAAGAATCGAGAACAGCCCGCGGGCCATCTGGTAACTGTCGCTGGTGGCCTCGGCCTTGGAGACCGAGTCGGTCGCCATCCTGAAGACCTGGACAACGCCCAGCATGATGATCACGGCCAGGCTCATGGCCGCCATGATCTCCACCAGCGTGAAGCCCGGTCCCCGTCGACCCGCTTCCCATCGCGTCATTGCAGTTTTCATGGTTCTCTCGCCTGATTCAAGTGACCCGAAACTGTTCTCAGCCCGACAGCATCCCGTAGAACACGCCCACGACGTTGCTGAAGACCGGACACATCCGACCGGTCGGCGATTGGGTGACGTCGTCGGCCAGGGTGAAGTTCTGGTTGTCCTTATTAATCTCCGCAATGCGGTGGCAGAAGCCCGTCATCGTGTTCAGCATGAAGTCCCCCTCGGCCAGCGTGGTGACCTGTGTCGTCGAGGCCGTGCAGACCTTGTTGCCGTAGCCTTGGATCTTGATCGTCCTGGCCGAGGCCGGCGCCTTGCACTTCTTATCCTTTATCCACTTCAACTCGCCGCCCGTCCCCACGGACCCGTCGGTGGCCTTTATCTTCCAATAGTTGTTCCCAATGTCGCTTGCCGCGGCGGCGGCGGTTTTCGGCGGCTTGATATCCGTCGGACTCCAATCGCCGCCCTCGGGGTGCCTCAACTCTCGGTACGGCACGTACATCTCGCTACCTACGGCAGCGTACCTGCAGACGACAATCGTCACTCGGAACAGGGGCAACTCGTCCTTGCCGAAGTTCAGCCGCGTCAGGTAGGCCCTCCAGATCAGGTCGCCGGCGACCGGCGGCCACATGGCCTGGCCGTACGTCTTCTTGACGTCCTTGTTGTCCTCGTCCCTGTCGAGGTATTCGTCGTCCTTCATGAGGTTGCAGGTCATGGTCTCGTCTTCGCCCAGGGTTTCCCAGGACGGCTTGTTGGTCGGCGCGCGGCCGCCATAGGCCGCGCGGTAGGGATTCCAGACGCGAAACGCGCAGTCCGAGTGGTTGAAGTGCAGCGGCTGGCATGGTCCCATCGTCCACTCGTCACTCGTTGGGCTCTCTATCATGATGCCGAGGTTCTCCCGCATCCGCTCCGCCTTGGCCTTCCTGAGAGCATCGCCGGTCAACGCGCCGACGTCGAACGCCGCGGCGATCTGACTGAACCCGGTATCGTTGGGGTGGAGGTTGTGCATGTTCTGGAAGATGTTCTGGCTGCGGATGATCTCCATGGCCGATCGTGCGGCCATGGCCGACTGGGTGTCCTCGACCGATTGCCTCACCTGGTCGAGCCCCACCGGAAACGCCGCCGCCACCATGATCAAGCCCAGCCCCATGATAAAGACGGTGGCCAGAATCTCGACCAGCGTCAGGCCCGACGTGACCCGCCGCCCGGCTGTCGTCGAAACGCACTTCATCGCATTTCTCCTGTGTAGGCCCACGTTTACCGTCTGCGACTGACGCCGCGGACGCAACCTCGTCACTGTATCCAAAAACCGCCCCGAGGTCTAATCAAATCGGCCGTCTCAGGGCGCGTCCCAAACCGCGTGCAGTCATTGGCTTCCGTTCCGTTCCCCGGTCCGGCCGCAGCCTCCCGAACACTCGGCGACAGTAGTCCTCGAAACCCCAAGCTCGTTGCCCACGGTCGTTGCGGCCGATGCTTGCCGCGCCGTCGCGCCACGCCAAACGCCCTGGCCCCTGCTCTCATGCTGTCAGCAAAAACGGTTGCGGTCGCGGCACTGCGGTTGCCATGTCCGAATCCGCCGCTTGGTGACTCAGGCGCGTTCGGCAATCCGCCGTTCGAGGGCAATCCTCTGCTCTCCGTAATCATTGTAGTGGGCCGGGGGTGCCATGGGCAAGGCAGTGCAGAGCCATCGGGGCGACAATATGCAACAAAGTCGTTTCAGGTAGCCTTGGACCAGCGGAGAAGGTCGGTTTTCCTCTAATTGATACCAGTAAAGGGCGAAAACAAGCCAAAAACGTCTTGAATGCCAGATGTCCACCGCCTCTTTGCCCCTGAAACGCCACTTTTGCCTGCCTGTTTGTCTTGTGGCCCCGGTGTCACCGTTCGGCATGACCAGTGGCTGTTCCGGCAGGCATAACAGGGCCAGGTGAGGTTCAATTGACTGTATCCTCGCCACGATCCCGATGCGTGAAGCCATCGGAGCCGTTCCCGTGCCAACAGTGTTGGCGGTCGGCAATGTGGGCATTGAGGCCTCGTGGCTCTTCCTTAAGATACTAACACCGAAGACCCGACCACGGATCTGAGCTTAGGCTGGCCCGCACGAAGCTGCCGAGTGGGCGGGACGTCGTGTGAATCCGCTTCGCCTCCACCCAATACGCCTTCACGACCATTCGCGCCGCCACGCGGAGCGGTTGTAGACCTGCCGGAAACCCAGCGAGAGGTAGAGCGGCTTGATGGCTCCGACGTAAGCCACCGTGGCACCCCGTTGGCCGCAGCGCCGGATGCCTTCGAGCACGGCCGCCCGGGCCAGTCCCTTCCGCCGGTAGTCCGGATCGGTGCAGACGGGCTCGACGTACGCGACCCGATGCACCGGCTCGTACCACATGCCGCAGTACGACACGAACGTGCCGTCCGGCGCCTTGGCCGCCACGTTCAGGTCCTTGTCGAAGCTCGGGGCCGACTCCATGAACCGCCGCCCTTCGGGGCTGCCGTGCGGCGGTTCGCTGGGATGATCGAATCCGCGCCAGAGCAGCCGGCTGATGGCGGCAACGTCATTGTCCTCGGCCAGCGACCTTACGCTGAAGCCTTCGGGCGGCGGCACCGTCGAGAACGGATCGGAAACCGCCATCAGCGACATGGCCTCGAAGCCCTCCGACCTCTCGTAGTCCTTCTTTTGATCGTAGTGCCGAAGCAGGGGCCTCATGACGTCTCGTCCTATTCTGTCTGGCGTGCGGCGTGAAATACGCAGTGCCCGGCTCCGTCAAGGGCAAAGTGCCGCACCTGGAGGCCAGCCGCGGACAGCTCACGGTGATAACCGTTCTCGTCCTTGGCCCGAAACGGCACGCGAGCCAGCCGAATAGTTCGTTTCTCGCCGTCAACGTACACTGTCCGTTCGTCCACGACGCCGGGCCGGAATCCGCTGGCGGCCATATACTCCTCGAACGTCGTCATGGGGCCGGACACGGGGTGATCGCTGTGGTTCTCATGGAAGTAAGCCATGCCGCCAGGCTTCAACGCACGATGTACCGCGGCCAGGTAGCGCCGTCGGTCACCATCAGTCACGAGCATGTGCAGGCAGAAATTGTCGATCGTTGCGTCGAACGTTCCATCACACGCAGCCGGCAGGCTGGTAACGTCGTCCTGGGTGAAGGCCTGTGGCCTGGCATCAAGGTCGGCCACGCGCACGCGGGCCTTGGCCAGAGCCGAGGGCGACACGTCCAAACCGCGGTAATCGTAGCCGCGCTCGATCAGGTGGCGGGCCAAGTGCCCCTCGCCGCAGCCGAACTCCAA
Organism: Planctomycetota bacterium; assembly: GCA_016935955.1. Next base: position 29,345 of record JAFGPY010000084.1, on the reverse strand, counting down.
GACACGAGCCCGTGGCGGCACGATCGCCCAGCGGTCGAGAAACTCCTGGAGTTTGGTCGTTGTGTCGCGAATCTCGTCCGGGTCGGTCGTCCAGTACTCTGCGCCTTGGCCGTAGACGGCAGCATAACGATCCTCGTAACTGTGATAGTAGCGTCTTGTTTCGGTCATTGCCTGTTTCTCTTGCAGGGTCCAGTGTCACGGGCACCGACTCAAGGGCCGCCGTCGCGCGAATGATGATCGCCCTTCACCGGCGACGCGCGAGGTCCACGAGCCGCCGATCGATCTCCGCCACGTTGCCGATGTCGGTCATCAGATCCCAGAAGACCATGCGGTCGGCCTCGGCGTTGGGAGTGAACCGCTGCCGGTGCTCCAGGCGAGCGTAGTACAATGCCCCGTACTCCAACCGATCGTCAGGCCTGAGTTTGAACTTCATCAGCCCGCGGAATTCGGCATTGTCCACCGTCTGTCCGCTTTCTTCGGCCAGTTCTCGAACCGCGCATTGTCGCGGGGACTCTTCGCTGTCAATGATGCCTCCCGCAAGTTCCCATTCGCGCCGGCGTGTGTTGTGAACAAACAGAAACCGACCCTGGAACTCCACCACGATCAGCGCGTGGGTCAGCGGCGCATCGTGACAACTGTGGAGCAAAGCCTGCTCGTCGCCGCGGCGCAACTCAATGAACACGTTGCCGCGCCGATCAACACAGATCGGCGACACGGCATCTGCCTGATCGTCCTTCACGCACGACCTCCTATATGGCAAGTTGCCTGCCCACCTGCACTCGGCCGAGCTTGGCGGCCATGTCGTCTCTTGTCGTACCTGGCAATTGACCATTCGTGCGGCTTCTTGCGCAATTCGCGGTGAGCCTGCCGGGGCCGCCTGTCGTCGACCCCGAGTGCGACCGCTCATGTCCTCTCGTTTGCGGCGAGAAGGTCCTCGTATGCGCAGGCCAGCACGTCACAAGGCTCGATCCCGAGTTGCCGCATCAGATTCCTGGCCTCGTTCGCGGCGGTCGCCTTCTGACACATGGACGCCACCGGCACCTCGATCTCCACGAAGTCGCCGAGACCCTCGACGCAATCCAAGTGGATACGCGTGCTGCCGGACATGAAGAGCTTTCTCTGCTTCCGCACGACCGCCTTCACGCCATATCGTCTGCCCAACTCATCCATCGTTGCGGCCGCGTCGTCCAGCCGCCTTCGGAAGTATCGTGACAGAATGGGGCCCGGCGTATCGGCCCTGAGATAGTAGACCACGGCGGACTCGCCATGCTCGTCGTGCCGCACCTTGAGCCGTCCGCGGGGCACGCGGTAGAACGTGTCCTCCTGGTGCATGACGTGCGGCTCCGCGCGCGTCAGATCGCGAATGGTTCTCTCGACGTCTCCGACGTCGCGGACGCGTGCCTTGACTTCCATATTTCGTGCCATCAACGACCTCCCGACCATATGCGTCCGCGGCGGTCAACCACACCGCTCCCTTATCCACGCGGTAAAGGCGGCGTCATCACGGTACTGGTATGCCTTGCCCCCGGCCTCGATGAATTGACTGGGCGATTGCTCGCCGTCCTCAATCAGGAAGCTGCCGGCGTAGCCGATAGCGTCACCAAGGGCCTCGAAAGCCACAGGCCACAGGCGGCGCTTGTCGGTCGTGCCGTGGTCGGCCGAATTGACGATGATGTCAAAGACGCGGTCGAGACCATGCGAAGGCGCTATCTCCTCGGAGAAGACGTCGGCGTTCACCGTGACCAGCGCCGTTCTCTTGCCGGCGGCATGAGCGGACCGGGCGAAGCCCCACACGGCCTCGTTGAGCACAAACTCCCGACAGCCCTGGCGCAGTCCGGCCTCAATCTCGCTTGCGGCCAGGCCGATCCGCTCGGACAGGTACTGTGCGACCTGCGAGGCAGTAGCCTCTCCGAGCATCCACCGATCCGCCAGCGCCTGATCGTGGCCAAAGAGGAACTGCTGAACTCCGGCCATGGCGGACTCGCCCAGCGCCGTGAAGAACAGCTCCGAGCAGAGTGTCAGGTGGAAGTCGAAGACAACGCACTCGGCGCCGTCGACGACGCAGTCCACCTCCGTTGCAGAGAGAGTAGTGTGCTGCGTCACTGACTTACTCCACCGCGGCGGAGTGTATCCGCCGATCTGTTGCCAGTTGTCTCTGCCGCCACTCAGGCACTCTTCAGGACCTCTTCAAGAATCTCCACGGCGTCGCCCACGGCCTTGGCGCAGACGGTGGCGAAGAGGCCTTCCTTGCGTGCGGCCTCCAACTCGGCCGGCTGGCCCAGATCGTGGCCCAGGATCTGGGTGCAGTTGATCGAACCGTAGCGAGCCACGAAGCGGGTCGCGAACTCCCGTGCCGCTTCCCGGGCCTTCTGGCCCATGGCGGCGTCCTTCGATTCGCCGCGCGAGTACTTCAGGCCAAAGGCCATCAGGGCCCCGGTCACCGCGCCGCAGGTCTGGCCGAGGTAGCACATGCCGCCCCCGAACGTTTCGCCCAGGCGTATGGCCGTCTCGCGGCTCATGCCCAGATCTCGACCTCCGCAGGCCAGAACCGACTGGGCACAGTTGAAACCGTCCTTGAACATTGCCATTGCTTCGTCCGACCGCTTGCTCATGGGGGCGCCTCCAGATTTTTGATGTGTCCTCAATAGGGTACGACCAACTAACGAATTGCGTCACACTCCGATGTGGTCGGTCTCGACGTTTGACATCCTCGCCGGAACTGTCTGCGGCGCTACACGTAGGCCAATTCGGTTGCGGCCAGGAAGCGCCCGGCATCCGAACACAGGAAAGCGATGCCCTCGGCAATATCCTGCGGCGACACGGCTGCGCGGTTCTGCCAGGCCGGGCCGTGGTCTGACAGTTCGACGGCCGTTTTCAGGTCGGCAATCTCGTCCACAGGCCCTGGCGAGATGACGTTTGCCGTCACGCTGTGCTTGCGAGTCTCTCGCTGCAGGAGCGACAGGGCCCATGTCCTGGCGCCTTTGGCGACGTTGTAGGCGTAGGCCGGCGAGTCCAGCGCGGGCGACAGAGAAATGCCGGCGATGCGACCCCAGTGCCGCTCGTACATGCCCGGCAACACCAGGGGCATCAGGTAGTAGAGCGGCGCGAGTTCGGACCGCGCGTCGTCGAGCGCCGCCTCAACGTCGAGCTTGCTCGGACCCTGCGGGTGCCAGCCGGCCCCGGGACTGATGACGCAGATGTCCACGCGACCGAACTGACGCACCGTGGCGTCGAACAGTTCGCGGCAACCCTCCTGCGCGAAGACGTCCGCCTGCACCGCCACGGCCTCGCCGCCGCGAGAGCCGATGTGCTCGACAATCCCGGCCGCAGCCGCGGCGCTTGAGCGGTAATTGACGACGACCTTCGCCCCCTCGCGAGCCAGGGTCAGCGCGGTGCTGCGCCCCATGCCTTTGCCCGCAGCCCCGGTCACAATCGCGACACGATCCCCGCACATGGCCATGGACTCTTCTCCCCAGTTAGTGTGACGATGACCATCCCCTGAGCGACACGAACACATGCTGAGCGTACTTGCGGCAACCAAGCGACTCGGCCAGGGCCACGGCGGCGAGGTTGACCGCCAGCGTCTGGTACAGAACCAGGTCGCCGCGGGCGATTGCCGCTTGCACGGCGGCGCTGACCGCGGCCCGCGCGTATCCCCGTCGTCGGTGCTGCGGCGCGGTAATCACTCCGACATTGACGACATTCGGGGCCCAGCGAATCAGCCCGGCCACGCACGCGAGTTGCCCGTCCGCAAAATAACCGCAGAGACTCGGGTTGTCGCCGGCCAGTCCACTTTCGTTCCACTCGGACAGCGCCGTCAGCGACACAAGGGCTGCACGATCTGCGGGCATTAACATGCGCACTTGCGGCGAGTCGCACGGGCGGAAGGCGTCCGGAGCGATGTGCCCCTGGTACGCCGGACCAACGGTCCGATCCGCACGACCTCCGAACAGCGTCGCGATGCCCTCGGTGGTCTGCATCACGTCGGGATCGAGCCGCGCCGCCCTCGTCCGCACGTCCGCCACCAGTTGCGGCGGCGCGGAGATCAGGCACGTCCGGTCGTGACGGAAAATCCACGAGGCTTTGCGCCCCGCAACCTTGCCGCCATTTGGCACGACGCGCGTGCCCGGGGCCGTGAACTCATCGGGCTCGATGCCGAACACCCCAGCCCAATACTCGGCGACTCGTCGGTCCATTGTGCCTACTCCCGCCTTGCCGACCGCAATCACAGACGGCGCATGTACCCACCGTACGGTCGCACTGTCCTACGCGAAATCGTTGCTGCCGCCCAATCGCAGGACATGCGGACGCGCTTGGGTCTCCAATCACCCGCCCGTGTTCCAGCCCGCCACCTTGACGCCCAGTTCACCGCGTTTCAGGCCCGCCTTGGGGACCGTGCCGGTCAGTTCGGCGCGTTCGCCCGGCAGCAACGTGATGCAGTTCTCGTTCCAGCAGACCGGGGCCACGAGTTCGCCCGTCGTTTTGTTGAAAGCCCGTGCCCACAGGAAGAACGCGATCCGCGATGACGTGTTGACGATACGCGTCCTGAGGCGGAAGTGCGACGGCCGGACCTCGACACACGTGTTGTTCTCGACTTCCGCCCGAGGCATGTTGCCGAGCGCACGGAAATCGGCACACGCCTTCTGCGGTTGCCGCATGGCCTTCTGGTCTACCTTCTGCACGATGTCCACCCGGTCCATCCTGCGGCCCAGCCAGTAGACGTTGCGCGTCACGCGACTGTTGCCCTTGTGAAGCTCAAGTACCAGCAAGTAGACCTTCGGCGTTTCCGCCGGCGGGGGCGCCGCGAAGCATTTCCTGCGGCCAAGGGCTGCAACGGTCGTCCGCCGCTCCTTTTGCCAGAGCCGTTTTCCTTCGAGGTCGACCATCGTGGCGCGGACGCGCAGTTCGCCGCAATCGTCGAGTGTCTGGTTGACCGCCCACACGCCGTGATCGTCGTAGGCATACTGCGCGTGCAACGGTTCGCAGGCTTTCTGCGTGCCGTAGAAGGCGCCCAGCGGATGGTTCCGGTGGTCGTACATCTGCCACATCAGGCTCGGCCAGCAACTATTGAGCATCCAGCCGATGATGCCCGTGGCCTTCGGGTAGTTCCGCACCCAGGCCTCGTACATCGCTCGCCAGCACTCGTAGCCCATCACCTGCGAGGCCTCGACGAACGCTTCGATGTCGTCTTCGCCGGTGCCGTAACGGCGAGCCAGGGCACGGTCGCCCGCAATCGTGCTGGTGTAGGCCTGCAGGCCGCAGTGCATGTTCCAGGCCCGGCTCCTGACCTTCAGGTCGCTCTTGTTCGGAAATGTCCGGCGAAGCGTCTCCATCAGCGGCAGGCAGACGTCCGGCCCGGCTTCGGTGTTGAACCTCACGGCACCGCCCTCGTACCAGAACACCGGCGGCACGAAATCGTACGGCCCGTGGATCATTCCGGTTGGACCGAGTTGCTCGGTGTGTTTGGTGGCCGAGTTGCCGGTCACCGGCACGTCGATCGGCATCTCCTCCAGCAGCTTCAGGTACATGGCCTCGACCCTGGCCGTGGCCGGGAAGTCGCTGCCGAGCATGAAACCCATCAGGCACGGGTGATTGCGGATCGAGGCGAACAGCGACCGCATCGAGTCGCGGGCAAACCGGTAGTCCTCCTCGCGCCAATCCTTGGTGTGCTCCCAGTAGTTCACGCACGTCATGCCGTGGAGCACCAGGACGCCTTCGCGATTGCACAGGTCCCAGAAGTCGTCCGACACCGGCGTGCCTTCCAGGCGGATGGCGTTGAGGTTCATGGCCTTCGCGTAGGCCACGTCCGTCTCGTCCTTGCGGTGCGATTGACCCAGGAACAATTGTGGCGACCAGGCCGACCCGCGAATCAGCAGGTCCCGTCCGTTGACCGTGAAGACCCGCGCCCCGTGCCGGTTCAGCCGCGACGTAATGCGGCGAATGCCGAACGGCACGTCCCTGCGGTCCGAAATGGCTGCGCCGACCTTCACCGTGAGCCGCAACGTGTACATTTCGGGCTTGCCCAACTGGTAGGGCCACCAGACGCGCGGATTGCGTACTGTCAGCGCCCGGTGCCGCTCGGCGTTGAGCACCACCTCCCGCTCCTGCCAGCGGTCGAGCCTCACCTTCCTGCGAACCAGGATCGAGCCGATCTTCGCTTCCAGCGTCACGTCGGTCGGCGCATCGCCGGTGTTCTCCAGCGTGGCCCGCACGGTCAGCGACGCCTTCTTCAGCGTTCGGATGTCCAGGTCGGTCTGCACGAACGGGTGCTTGATGACCACCGAACCGGTCTCGCGCAGACGCACCGGCTGAACGATGCCCAGAGAATTGTCCGGCGGCTCGGGCGCCCAGTCGATCCACGTGTGGCCGAAGTCGTCGGGGCCGGCCGTGTGGATCTCCAGGGCCAGACAGTTTTGCCCCGGACGGATGTGCCGCGTCACGTCGACCGACACCCGTTTGAACAGGCCGCGCACGTGCGCGTCAGTCCCCACGCGACGGCCGTTCAGCCAGACGTCGCCACGGTAGTTGATCCCTTCGAGGTCCAGCCACACGCGTCGCCCGGCCTGCGGCTTGGGATAGCGAAAGATGTTTCTGAACCACCACGGTCGGCGGTACGGACTGTCTTCGGGCATCGGCATAAGCGTGTGCAACTTGTCTTGCCCGCCCTTGAACCCTTCGAGCGACTCCATCCTCGTGCCGATCATCGGGTCCGGCAACGCACCGTCGGCGACCAGGGCCCCGACAACCGTGCCCGGCACGACGGCCGGGGTCCAGCCTTTCGGCCTGTAGGACGGAACGGAAAGCTTCTCGCCCGGAACCTTGGTCTTCGCTGCCGACTGCAGATGCCATCCGCTGCTGAGTTCCATCGCCATCCGACCTTCCCCTGTCGTCTGCAAACGTTCCGCCCCAACGTGCGGCCATCTTACAGGTGGTCGCCTGCTCACGCAAGTTGCCGACGGCCGCCTTGCTCCGATCAGCTCAGTCCGTGCCACGATCAGGCGTGAGTCGCCTCCGTGAAGCTGTACTGGCCGATGTCCGCCACCGGCACGTAACCGATGCGGCGGTAGATGCCGTTAGCCGTCGGGTTGGCCTTGTCGGCGTACAGGCAGCAGAACTCCCGTCCTGCTTCGAGTTGTCGCCGGCTCAACGCCGTCACGCAGGCCGTGCCGTAGCCGCGGCCGCGAAACTCCGGCGGCGTGTAGACCGCCCCGATGGCGATGCCCCGACGAGTGCGCCGCGACGAGTAGGCCTGACACACCGGCTGCCCGCCGTCCTCCCAGAAGAACAGGCTCTCGTTGGCGATGCCCCGTGCAGCCGCGGAATGGCTTGCCGCCGCATCGTCGTTGCCTATGGCCTCCAGGACGAAGGCATGATGCCACTTGGCCGCCAGGCTCTCGTCCGTCGCCGTCGCGACCCGCAGCCGTCCCGCAACATCCGTCGCTTCGGGCATCCGCCGAAGCTCGTACGCCAACAGGTCCTTCGTCTTCGCAATCTTCTTCCTCGTGCGCGCGGTCCAGATGTCCGCGAAGGCCCTCGCTGTTGCCGCAGGGCCCATGCACCCAAGCGCCTCGTAACTGCCGGCCTTAAGCGCGCCCGCCAGCACGCTCAACGCCTTCTTGTCGGGACCGTCCGGCGCGTACACCTGAATGTGCTGCGGCGGAGTGGTCATCAGTGCCGCAACCCTCAGTCCTCGCCGATCCGCCACCGTCATCATCAACGGCCGCGCGGTCCCTGCCTGCTTCCTGGCGGAAATGTTCGCCGCAAGCCCGAGTATCAGATTATTGACCGCTTCTTCGGCCTTCAGCCACTGCGCGGCCGTTTCCAGAAACGTGCCGGCCGTGGCGTGCAACGTCGTTTTCATGATTCCACCTCCTGCCGCCTCACGATGTCTCAAGCTTCCCTGTCATCCAGCACGCCTCCGTACACGGCATCCCCGTCGCATCGCCAGAAACAGTCCACATAGGCGAACCCGGCGTCCCGCAGGCGTTCGAAGTGCCACGCCAGCGGCATGCCCGCCTCGACGCCTTCCCACGGCGCGACTACGTTCTCGCCGACCCGCGCCGGGTCGACGCCCAGTGCGGCCGCGAAGGCCTGCCAGAACTCGTCCCACGAATCGGATTCGTTCTCAGTCTCCTGCGACTGCTGCGCGGAGCGGCGACGCTCCTGCCAGCACTCCTGGACGGATGCGCTGACGCTGCCGACGTGGTCGGCGTTCAGGAAGACGCCGCCGGGCGCCATGTATCCCGGCAGGCAGGCGTACAACGCCGCCAGATTCGCGGGCGACAGCCAGTGCAGGGCCGTCGACGACACGACGGCGTCGAAACTCTCGCCGAGCGACGCAAGCCACGCCGGGTCGCGCAGGTCGGCTCGGAGCAGTCGGACCCGCTCGTCGAAGCGAGCCAGCCGCGGCCCCGCCAGGGCCAACATGCTTTCGTCCAGATCGACTCCGACCAGGCGACATTCCGGAAACGCCTCCAGGATCGCCAGGCTCAGGCTGCCTGAGCCGCAACCCAGATCGAGCACTCTCTCGGGTTGCGGCCACAGGGCGTGGATCATCCGGACAACCGTCTCAAAGCGTTCGTCCCGGGCGACCAGGTACCGATCCTGCATCCGGTCGAACCGATCCGCCCATTGTTGCCAGTCCAGTACTTCCGGCCATTGCAGTGCCATGATGCTTACCTCCCACCCACAATCGTCCCTGACTTCACCAAAAGAAAAAGGCCCGTTCTCATCGAACGGGCCTTCCGGAAAACACGGGTTTCGTCAATGTCTCATCCGGGCCCGTTCCTTGCGCGCGGCGCAATAACGCCGTGGACGCGCGTATTCAGCATCTGGCGCTTAAACGCGCGATGCCTCTGGAGGAAGATGTTCCGGGTAGTTTCCATGGTCGCCACTCTGGGCTCAGTCTGAAAAATGGTTTCTTTCGTGCCACCCATGGGCAGATGCCCATGCCGCGATTTGCAGCCGAAGCCTAATACTCGTGTCCCTGAATGTCAACAGGATTTTTCCGGCAGGATTTTTCCGGCGATCGTCCATATTTTGTCGCATTATCGCGCAGCGTCAGCAGGCACTCCTCGTACGAGGCCACAGGCTCGAAACCCAGTGCCCGGTAGCATCGGATGGCGGCCGTGTTGTCGGCCTTGACGTTCAGACCGATGTGGTCCATCGTTCCCTCGAGTTCGCGACACAGCCCCGCCACGGCCGCGCGGGCGTGCCCCCGGCTTCGATGGTCCGGATGCGTCGCGATCGTGCCCGCGGCCGCGACGCGGTAGGCCACCGAGCAGACGTGCAGCCCCGCGACGCTCAGCAGCCGCCCGGCCCGGTCGCGCACGGCCATCCAGGGACCCGCCTCGAGCATGCACGGCTCGAAGAACGCCTCGGGATAGCTGGCGGCGTAGAAGGCCGACAGTTCCTCGGCGTCGCCCGGCCCGAGCCGCACGACGCCGTCCGTCGCCACGCCCCCGAGCCGCGACCGGTCGGCCCAGGCCATCTTGTAGTGCTCGCCGCGCGACGCGACGTCGTACCGCGCGGCCAGAATGTCGCTCAGCCCGAGGTTCAGGTGGGCATACAGCCGCGGCGGCAGCAGGGGTGCCATCTCACCGACGAGCCGCCGCAGGTGTTCCTGGTCGCCCGCGCCGCCCAGGGCCAGCAGCGTCGGCGTGGACAGCCGCGTGTACACCAGGGCCAGGGCCCGCAGCCGATCGCCGTCGGCCAGGCCGTACCAGACCGTAAACGGCCATTGCCCCCCGTCCAGGTCGCCCAGGCTGTAGATGTTCACGTACGGCTCCTGCCGCAGATACGCCTCGATCCTCTCGCGATCATGCAGACTGATGAGCACGGCTATGCCTTTCGTCCGACCATGATAATCTCGTACTTTCCGTTGAACGGCCGTCTTTCGTAGTCGCGGAACACATCGACCACTTCGAAGCCGACCCGCTCCATCAGGAGTTGAAGCTCGTAGCGCGACGTGTATCGCAACGTCATGGGCACCGTGCTCTCGCGGATCGTCCGCCCCTGGTCATCGCGCTCTTCGAATCTGAACTCGAAGTGCAGAATCTGACTCGCCGGGTCGTAGCCGAGGAACCGCTGACTCTGAACGACGCGGCCGCGCCCCGCCACGTCGAATTCCTTCAGGACGCCGAACGAAGTCTCCGGCTCCCGTGCCGCCACCGCGTGGTTCAGGGCGAAAGCGACCACGATGAACACGCCGCCGGAGCGGAGGTGGTCGTGGACGCTCCGCAGGCAGGCCAGTTGCTGATCCTGGCTGAACAGGTGCGCAAACGATCGCAGTGGAATGTAGGCCAGGGCGAACTCCTTCTCAGGCAAGTCGAAACCCGCCATGTCGGCTTCCACCAGGGAAGCCCGATCCGACAGTCCAAGGTCCTCAACCCGGCGCCGGCAGATCGAGAGCATGCCCGGCGACAGGTCGAGCCCCGTAATCGTATGGCCCGCTTCCGCCACGGGTACCAGAAGCCTTCCCGTGCCGCAGGCCAACTCCAGAATCGGCGAGCCGCACTGTCGCGCGTAGTCCAGGAAGAATTCCAGGTCCTGCGTCTGAGCGTGTGCCCCGTCGTAGTACTCCGGATACTCCACGTACCTGGGCTCTCTACGCCTCGGCATCTTGCCCTGCTCCTGATTCGCTTCGTTCATCACAGACGGATTTGCCCACGTTCCCCAGAGGGCGGAAGTGCCATCTCACGCCGATCCGAACCGCTGTGTCGCCGCCGCAACGATCTTACAGCACGAGTCCATGTTCAGCAAGGCCCTCAGCTACACCACCGACCATTCCCAAAGAAGTGGCCGCGACAAGCCGAAACTCCAAAAAGAGCGAATGATCTGCCGGCTTCGAGCGTTTAAGAAGGCAGCGGCCGGTCGGTTGCGGCCGCAGGCGGGCAGGCGGCGGGAACCTTGTCCACGCAATCTTGCTCTAATGAGAACGCAAGCAGTCCTTCTCCGGCGAAAGGGGGCATCATGGTCAGGAATCTCCTTCTCAGGGTGACGGCATCTGTCGTGCTGGCGTCCGTGGCGCTTGCCGCCGCGACTCAGCCGGCGCTGGCCCAATCGCGACGAAGCGGCAACGGCAAGTCCGGTGCGGCCAAGGGCCACCCGCGGCTGCTGTTCACGCAGGACGACATCGAGGCCATGAAGCAGCGGACCCGCAGTGGCAACCCGTTCTACAGCGACCTGACGCGGTACCTGGGGGCCGCCAGCCAACCGCCGACCAATCAGGCCTTCCTGACCGACGCGACCGATGCCCAGCGGCAGTTCTTCTGGAAGCTGCCGACCGTGGCCCTGCACTACGTGCTGACCGGCGACAAGAAGTCGCTGGAACAGACGGCGGCGTTCATGAAGATCCTGCTGGAGCTGGAGCACTGGGAGACCGGCACGGAATTGGACAGCGGCATGGGCGCCGCGAACGTCATGGTCGGTGCCGCGCTGGCCTACGACTGGACCTTCAACGACCTGCCGCAGGACTTCCGCAAGAAGTTCCGCGACAAGCTCATCCTGCAGGCCACCCGCATGTACGAGGGCGGCCACCTGATGAAGAACCCCGGCACGCACTACTGGCAGAACGATCCGCAGAACAACCACCGGTACCATCGCGACGCCGGACTGGTGCTGTCGGTGCTTGCAGCCCACGAGGGCACGTCCGACACCGACAAGCTCATGAAGGCCATGGCCGACGAACTGAAGTTCGTCCACAAGTGGCTGCCCGAGGACGGCACCTGCCACGAGTCGCCGTCGTACATGGCCTTCGGTTTCCAGTACCTGGTCATGGCCTTCGACGCCGCGGACCGTTGCCTGGGCACCGACTTCCTTAGCCACCCGTTCTTCAAGAACGCCCCGATGTTCCGCATTCAGTCGATGACGCCCGACCTCGTCCACGCCTTCCGCTACGGCGACACGGACGGCAGCCCGCACTTCTACAATCATTGCATGTTGCGGCTCTGCGCCAAGCACAAGCTGGCCGACGTCCAGGCCGCGGGCATGGAAGCCTACAAACGCAAGAGCAGCTTCTTCGAGTACGGCTGGTACGGCTGCATCTGGTACGACCCCACTCTGACCGGCGGCTCGCTGGACAAAGTCCCGACGACCGCCTTCTATCCGGACCTCGGCATCACCTACGCCCGCGACGGTTGGAAGAAGGATGACGTCGGCATGATGTTCAAGTGCGGTCCCTACGGCGGCTATACGCTGAATGCCTTCTGCAATGGCGGGAGCGGTTACGCCAACGTGGCACACGACGATCCCGACGCCAACATGTTCGAAATCTACACCCACGGCGAGACCGTGGCCATCGACGACGGCTATTCGGAGAAGAAACTGACCAGCGGCCACAATACGATCCTCGTCAACGGCCGCGGGCAGAAGGGCGAGGGCGACGAGTGGACGCAACCCTACGGCGGCATGGACCGCGCCGCCCGGGTGGTCTCGTTCAAGGACGCCGGCCCCGTGGTCATTGCCGAGGGCGAAGCGGGAGGCGCCTACAGCGACCTCGTCCGCTACCGCCGCATCGTCGCCTGGGTCAAGTCGCGCTACATCCTCATTCTCGACGACATCGCCGCCCGCAACAAGGACACCGAGATCACCTGGCTCGTCCAGGGCAAAGACCTCGCCGAGGGCGACGGCAAGAACCGCTACGTGCTCTCCAGCGGCGGTGCCCATTGCGGGTTCAAGGTGGCCGCCGACCAGCCATTCGATGCCCGCATCGGCGCCTCCAGCGCCCAGCACAAGGGCCAGTCGATGGGTCTGAAGCAGTTGCAGCTCCGGGCCAAGACCAAACGCTGGCGCGTCATCACGCTCTTTGACCCGTGGAACCACGAGCGGATCGACATGAAGGTGGACACCGAGGGCTCCGACCAGGCCGAGATTCGCGTCAAGGGTCCGGCCTTCGACGACCTGTGGCAATGGAAGTGCGCCCCCGGCGACCGCGGCACAACGCCGAGCCAGTCCGGCCTTCGCGGCACGTTCGAGGACGACCACAAGGTCGAACTGACCTCCAAAGACCGCGCCCCGCAGCCGAGACTGTGAGCGGCAGGAGAAATGGGGTGGACCACCATTGCCTGACGGTCTACGCGCTTGAAACGCCTACTTAATCCTCCGTATAATGAATGACGTTATCTGAATTCGTGTGGCAGTTTCAGTCTTGCTCGCGGAGGGTGCAGAAATGGGTGACGGTTTCTCTATGATCAATCTCGGAGAACTCTCGAAACCTGCAACGGCCCTAGTTAAGAGAATATCTGACGCAGTCGGCGGACTCTGTAGGCCTTGGCAGATCAAGCGTGTTGCCGAAGCTGAAGCCCAGGCGGCAGTGATACGAGCGCAGTCGGACATTGAGGTCACTGATCTTCAGAGACGTGCCCTGGAACGATTCCTGGAAGAGGAGGCACGCAAGCAGGAAAACATGGAAGCGATCACGCGGAATGCTCTGCCCCTTCTTGAGGAGAGTGCTAGACCGTCGGATATTGACAACGATTGGATAGTCAACTTCTTTGACAAGTGCAGGCTGGTCTCCGATTCTGAGATGCGCGCATTATGGTCTCGAGTTCTAGCGCAAGAGAGCAATGCGCCAGGGCATTTCTCCAAACGCACTGTCAATTTCGTTTCTACGCTGGAGAAGGACGAAGCAACGCTATTCACCAGCTTGTGTCAGCTATGCTGGATGGTAGGCAACTTGACACCGCTCGTCTTCAATTTCGATGATGACCAATACCGCAAGCGAGGCATTACCTTCCTAACGCTGAAGCACTTGGACAGTATCGGGCTTATTAGCTTCGATGCCATTGCAGGCACCGCAATCCCGAAACTACCCGACGCCTTCACTGTATTCTACTACGGGGAACCCACCGTCCTGGAGACCTCGCGGCGTTGTGGCGATCAGTTCAGTTTGGGACATGCCACTCTTACTGAGACGGGCAAGGAACTGGCGGTCATATGTGGCTCTGCTCCGGATCCTGAGTTCCAGGAGTACATACGCGCGGAATGGCGCAAGAAAGGGTATGTCACAAGAGACGCGAATGGCCAGGTACTGACGGACACAGTAGCCGGTGGCTAGGCAGCCCGAGCCAACCGCTAAGTGTGCCACGGCGGGTCTTGTCCCGCCGTGTTCTTTGCGCGACTGCCACGCCGTAGCGATGGCTCAGTGCATGCCGCCGGACAGCGCTGCCTGGACCTGTCGGCGGGCGAACGCCTCGAAGGACTCGGCGGTCGCCGGGTTGAAACTCTGGGCGGCTTGCACCAGGGCCAGGTTGCCGGTCTCCAAGGCGGCCAAGGCGTCGTCGCAGTCGCGGGGCGGTTGCCGCTCCACCAGTTCGACGACCAGCGCCAGGTGCCGCACCAGGATTTGCCGCAAGGCGTCGCGGTCGCCGCTACGGACCCGGGCGACCATGATCCGCGCTTCGGCATCGCCCGGCGCCGGCAGGCGACGAACTTCCTCGGCGTAGAGTTGCAGCCCCGGAGGGTACAACGCCGGTGCGCCGTCGGCACTGTCCCGATCTGCGGGCATCCTCGCGGCGTCACGCGTGGCATCGTGGAGCAAGGCAGAAGGCGGAAGCGACGCCTTACCGAATTTCGTGTGGTCTACAGACATGGCCATGTCCCCCTCGTCCGGATCGTTCGGGCCACGTTCGGCCGGAGTTTCTGATGCGAAGTGCGATGCGATGTGACGGACAACCGAGTCGGATCGTGCGGCCAACTGAACGGCGACATTCTTGAAGCACGTATTATACCACCGGGACCGCACAGGCGCGCCGCGTTACAGCAGATGACTCGCCGGCCGGCAGGTGCGATGTAAGGCATTGTCTGCACGTAGGTTGCAGTTGGTCTGTGCCGGGGTCGCCATGTTCTCTTTGCGGCCGCGTTCAAATAACCGCGCGGCTCGTGGCCAGGGCGATGCCTCGTATCTCGTCGCGGCCCGTGTCACCGGTTTCCGACGCGTCGGCCTTGCGGCAAGCGCAGTAGTAGTGGTACAGCACACCGTCGCACGCGATCAGCCCCGGCTTGTGGGCGTACAGACTGTCGATGCTCCCCGCCGGCCCCACGTCCACGAGAATCCGGCCCGTCTTCCGCCACGTGAGCAGGTCGTCGCTCACGGCAGCCAACTCGCGGGTGCGACCGTCGGCCGCCAGTCCGTAGTAGAACATCACCCACGCGTCGTCCACGCGAAACACCACGGGATCGGCGGCAAAGATTTCGTCCGGTTCACCCGGTCCGCCGTGGGGCAGGATGGGATTGCCGGGATGCCGCGTCCAAGTCGCGAGGTCGCCGGACCAGGCCACGCCGATCTGCTCGCGCCACGGCCATTCGGCGCGGTCCTTGGCATTGTAGAACAGGTAGTAGCGACCGCCGTGTTCCATCAGGTACGACTTGTACAGACTGCCTCGTTCCCATGCCGCGCCGTCGGCCGCACGGAGAACGGGTTCGTCGACCTCCCAGTGCTGCAGATCGTCCGACCGGCACAGGCCGATGGCCGCCGGGCCGGCCTCGTAGCCGGGATCGGGGTAGGCGTGGTAGGTGGCCAGCAGGCGTCCGTCCACGGGCCGCAGATTACCGGGGCCGAACAGGTCGTTGTCGCGGAGGATGTTGGTCAGGGCGGCGTTGTACTGCGTGGGCGAGCCGGCCGGTCCGCGGTCCAGGCACAGGCCCTCGCGCGTCCACGTCAGCAGGTCGTCGCTCGACGCCAGTCCCGTGCGGTACCCCGTTCCGTCGAACCCCACGTAGGTCATCCACCAGCGGTCTTCGTGGCGAAACGGAAACGGGCAATCCACCCCATGGCTGTCGAAGTCGCCGCAACGAAACGTCGGCGCCAGGCACAGGCTTGCGAACTTGTTGGGCGTGAGAATGCGGCTCATCTGAAACGTGCCCACGGTCTGCTCCTTGTCATCGTGTCTTTGCGGACTTCGCGGTTCTTCGTTGCCGTACAGACGTAACCATGGCCGCAAACCGTTTGCCCGCGTCCACGGCGTCGCGGAGGTACTCGGCCTCGCTCTCGATCGGCCAGTTGCTCGTGTTGGGTTCCATGGTCATGGCCACCTTCGTGTAGCCGCTCGTGGCGATGATGTGGGCCAGTCGCGGCCAATCGGTCGTGCCGGCGAAGGGCAGCCAGTGCTTGTCTTCCTTGCCATCATTGTCGTGCAGGTGCAAAGCGATCAGGCGATCCTTCACCTTCTCCAGTCGGTCGAGGCCGTTGCCCGCCACGCTGCCGTGGCCGCTGTCGTAGCACAGGCCCAGGTAGTCGCTTCCGTAGTCCGCGAAGAGCCGCTCGATGCGGTCCATGTTGTCGTCGTGCGAGTTCTCGATCGCCAGCCGCACGCGGTGCCGCCGGGCATAGGGTCGCAGTTCGTCGAGCGTGTGCCGCAGGCGACGCCACCAACTCTTCATCGTGTCGTGGGCTTTCGGTCCGGGCGGCAGGTGCATCACGACGACGTCGCTGCCGAGTCGCCGCGTCATGGCGACGCGGTTGCGGACCAGGTCGATGCCGGCCGACCTCTGGCACCAGACGGTCGACCCCCAGGCCCGCAGCACGCCGGCGGACCCGTGCAGATCGTTGAGTTGCAGCTTCAGGCCCCGCAGCAGCCGCCTCAGCCGCAGCACCTCCGTGCGGCCATAGACGTAGTCGGTGTTCCACTCGTGGCACCAGTGGATCGACCGGAACCCGGCCTCGGCGATTCGCCGCAGGTACGGTTCAGGGTCGCCGCGGCTGGTCATGTAGTCGCTGGTCATCGCCAGACGCTCAATCATCGTTCTCTTCTCCCACTGTATCGCACCGCGGTTCGTCTGCCCTGTCCCCGCCGAGCCATAGCATAGCACCTGCCGCCGACGAGGCAACGGATAACCGCCTGCGCCCGAACGGGTTGCCCCATCCTGCGGCGGCCCTCGCGGCCGCTCTGTAGACGCTCCGGTCCGTGTTCGCTATGATGAGCGACATGCGGACGCATGCTCGGGCGACGGTACAGTGTCGTGGCCGGCCGCGACCGCCAGGTGAGCGGATGCCCATGGCCAAGGACCTTGTGCGGCAAGTCGGCACGCAGACGTGGCACGTCGCCCCCGAGTGGGCGGACGTGCTTTTTCCGTCGAATCGGGCCGAGTCGCTCGCCGGGCTCATCGAGGCCGAGGGCGGCCGCACCGTCAAACAGGGCCAGGGCCGCCGCATCGTTCGCCTGGAACTGGGCGGCCGGCGGCTGTTCGTCAAACAGTACAGCGGCTCGCGGCGGCTGAGGCGGTTGCCGCGAAAGGAGTGGCGGGTGGCCAACTGGGCCCGCCGCGCCGGGCTGCCGACCGTCGAGCCCGTGGCCGCCTGCTGGAAAGGCGGCGCCTTCTATGTCACCGCGGAGACCCCCGGGGCCAGAAGCCTGGGCGACCTGATATATAGCGAGTACTTCGAGCCTGCCGCCGACGAGCCGCCGTATCCCGGCCACCGTCCGCCGGAACTCGTGCGGCTCCATCGCCGCCGCCGCACGCCCGGGCCCGGCGTGCCCGACCCGAGGACCCTGGCCGACATGATCGTCCGACTGCTGACGGACCTCCACAGCCTCGGTCTGCGGCACACGGACCTGCACCCGAACAACCTGCTGGTGGTCCGTCGCGACGACCGTTGGCATCTGGAGGTGCTGGACCTGCCGACCCTGGAGGAGATGCCCGGCAGCCGGACCGTCATCGAGCACCTGGTGCAGCTGAATCATTTCTTCGAGCCGCTGGCCACGCGGACCGAGCGGCTGCGCGTCATGCAACTTCTGGAGCGGCACGGCCTGTCGCTGGACGGCGGCCCGCGGCACATCGAGTCCGAAACGCGGCGCTACCGTCGCGAGTTCTATAGCCGCCGCGACCGACGCTGCGTGCGACAGAGCAAGTACTTTCGCGCGGTTCGCACCGGTCGCTTCGGCGGCATGGTTGCAGCCGATTGGGCCGAACGGTTGCCGGCGACCGAGGACGAGTTGGCCGCGGCGCTGGAGATCGCCGAGTACGTCAAGAAGTCGCGCGGCGGTCTGTCCGGTTTTGCGACGATCGGCGGCTGCCGCGTTTTCATCAAGCGCGACACGCAGGCCAGTTGGCGCCGGCCGCACGGCCCGTGGCCGCGGATTCTGGAGGACTGGCTTCGCGGCAGCCGGGCCAAGCGGGCCTGGCGTCGCGGGCACGCGCTGCTGGTTCGCGGCGTGGGGACCGCGCGGCCGCTGGTCTGGGTGGACCGCAGCCACGGTCTGCTCGGCCGCGAAGGGATCATCGTGACCGCGGCGGTCGAGGGCCACCGGCCGCTGGAGCAGACGCTGGAGGGGCTTTGCGGCCGCGAAAGGGCCGCGAGCCTCGAAACGGTGGCACGGGAAATTCGGCGGCTGCACGATTCGGGGCTTTCGCATCGTGATCTGAAAGCGCAAAATATACTTCTGCGCCGCGACGGGTCGTCGTGGCGAGTGGCCTTGGTGGACATGGACGGCCTGTGCCGTCATCGTCGCGCGGTCGGCAACGGCCGCCGCGTGCGTGACCTGATGCGGCTGGCGTTCTCGTGGGACTGGGGCTACGGCGTCCGCCACACGGTGCCGGGCCTCAGCCTGTGCGATTGTCTTCGGTTTCTGAAGACGTATCTTGGACCGCACATGCGCCAGGCGATCACCGTGTCGTGCCGTCGCCGCGGCAGCACCGCTCCGGCCGCCCGCCTGAGGTGGTGGTGGCGAGGAATTCGCCGGGCCATGGATCGCAAGGCGGCGAAGAAGGCGTAGGGGGGTGGCATGGCCACGCTGGCGTGGCCATGAACAGCAGAGTGTGTCGTTTGCCACGGGCAGTAGAGGCGCGGCCTGCTTGTTCCGAGTGCAGTCGAGGGACCGGGTCGGCACAGAACCGTTGAGAAGCAGTCGCGGGAGTCTTGGTTGGACCTTTCGCGAATCCTGATCATCAAGCCGTCGAGCCTGGGCGACGTCATTCAGGCGTTGCCCGTGGCTTGGGCCCTGCGCGAACTGTGTCCGAAGTCGCGCATTGACTGGCTCGTCACTCCCGGCTGCGCGGGCATCGTCGAGGGCCTGCCGCCGCTTGACCACGTAGTCGTCTTTGACCGCAACCGCTTCGGCCGCATGTGGCGAAACCCGCTCACCCTCTGCGCCTTCGGGTGGTTCATCGCCAAGTTGCGGCGGCCGCGCTACACGACGGTCATCGATCTTCAGGGCCTGTTCCGCAGCGGCTTCCTCGCCTGGGCTTCCGGGGCCGGGTGCCGGTTGGGGCTGGCCGACTCGCGTGAAGGGGCCGACCGGTTCTACACGCGGACCATTCCTCTGCCGACCGAGGAAATCTCGTCGGTCGACCGCTACATGCAGGCCGCCTTCCATCTCGGCGTGCCGCACGACGCGCCGCGGCGGTTCGACGTGACCATTCCCGCCAAGGCCGAAGCCGACGCCCAGCGTGTCCTGGACGAGCAGGGACTCAACGGTCGCCGCTACGTCGTCCTCGTGCCGGGCGCCCGCTGGATGACCAAACGCTGGCCCGAGGAACGCTTCGCCGCGCTGGCCAATCGCCTGCACGAGAAGTTGGGGCTTGCCGCCGTGCTGGTCGGCGCGCCCGACGATCGAGACATCAGCGAACGCATGCGCCAGCTTCGCGGCCGCCACATGATCGATCTCATCGGCCGCACCAATCTCAAAGCCCTGGCCGCTGTGCTGCGGCGGGCCGAGTGCATCGTCACGAACGACACCGGCCCCATGCATCTGGCCAGCGCCATGGGCCGGCCGATCATCGCCATCTTCGGGCCCACCAACGTTAACCTGACCGGCCCCTACGGTCCGGGGCACGTCGTCCTGGCCGAGCGGGCCGACTGTGCGCCGTGCTATCGCCGCTCGTGCCTTTGGGAAGGACAGCGACAGGAACTCGTCTGCCAGAGGTCGATCTCGGTCGACGAAGTCTTCGAGTGCGTGCGGCAACTGACGGCCGCGGACTCGCCGTCACAGGAGGGCGGCCCATGACGGCGGCACGGCCTTTTCTGAAACGGCTGCGCGACTGGTTCGTGCACCTGCTTCATCTGGACGACAGTGCCAGCCGCATCGCCCTGGGCGCCGCCGTGGGCATGTTCGTCGCCATGACGCCGACCATCGGCCTGCAGATGTTGATTGTGCTCTTCCTGTTGACATTCATTCCCGGCAACCGCGTCGCCGGGTTGCCCATGGTCTGGATCACCAACCCCGCGACGGCCGTGCCGATCTACGTCTTCAACTATCGCGTCGGCGCCTGGATCCTGGGCGGCGAGGTCGCTGCCACGACACACCGCGAATGGGCCGAGTTGGTCAAGCGCGTGCCGTCGTTCTGGCAGGCCTTTCATTCGCCCGTGGCCTGGGTCGGCGACCTCTGGAGTTGGCTCGGCGAGTTCTGGAAAACCATGGAAGGCATCATTGGGCCGCTCTGGCTGGGCAGCGCCATAGTCGGCCTGGCGGCCGCACTGGTGACCTACGCCGTCATGTACTACTTGATCTGTTTCTATCGCCTTCGCCTGCGCGACCGACTGCAGCGGCTGACGCACATCAGGGGACTGCGGGCCCGGCGCCTGGCCGCGCGGCATAAGAAGCTGCAGACACAGGAAACCGCGGACCACGATCCGGCCGACGCGCCGCCCGAGCAGCCGGCGAAGCAAACTGGGCCGAAGCCGGAACACGCCGCGTCCGCCTCTGCGCAACGTTCTTCGGGAGATTGAGCCGTATGCTGACCGACAACATTCTCGATCTGATCGGCAACACGCCGCTGCTGCGGCTCAAGGGCGAGGCCATCTTCGCTAAGGCCGAGTTTCTGAATCCCGGCGGCAGCATCAAGGACCGCGTCGCCCTGGCCATGCTCGAAGGGGCCGAACGCGACGGTCGCCTGAAGCCCGACTCGATCATCGTCGAGCCCACCTCCGGCAACACCGGCATCGGCGTGGCCCTGGTCGGCCGGCTCAAAGGCTACACCGTCCGCATCGTCATGCCCGAGGGCATGAGCGTCGAGCGACGCAAGCTGATCAAGGCCCTCGGGGCCGAACTGATCCTGACGCCCGACCGCGACGGCATCGCCGGCGCCGTGCGGCACGTCAAGGAGATGGCCGCCGCCGATCCGAAGATATTCGTTCCGCAGCAGTTCGAGAACCCCGACAACCCGCGGTGCCACTACGAGCAGACGGCCGTCGAACTGTGGCGGCAGATGGGCGGACAGATCGACTGCTTCGTCGCCGGCGTGGGCAGCGGCGGCACGCTCCAGGGCGTCAGCAAGTATCTCAAGGAACACAAGCCCGACGTCCGCATTGTGGCTGTCGAACCGGCCAACGTCTCGGCCCTGCTCGGCCACGAGCCGGGGCTGCACCAGATCCAGGGCATCGGCGACGGCTTTGTGCCGGCCGTGCTTGACGTGTCGCTGATCGACGAGGTGGTCGAGGTAACCGACGGCGACGCCATCGAGACCACCCGCCAACTGGGCCGCGACTACGGGCTGCTGGTCGGCATCTCCAGCGGGGCCAACGTCTGGGCGGCCCGCAAGCTGGCCAAGTCCGTCAAGGGCAACATCGCCACGGTCCTGCCCGACCGCGCCGAACGCTACTTCAGCACGGCTCTGCTCTGATCGGTCGACGGCCGCGGCGTCACTCGGTCGGGAACTAGGGCGTCTTGCTGTCCACCTCTTCGAGCCAATAGCAGTCTATAAGCACTTCCTTCATCACCGACGGGTCACGCAGGGCCACGTAGAAGTAGTCGCCGTGGCTGGGCTCGAACGGGCCGAGCTGATGGACGCGCCACTGGCCTTTCTCCTCGCGGACTTCCTCGGCGGTCCGTCTCAGCGATGCCACCTCCTTGCGGGCTCCCTGGCGGGTGCCATAAACGCCGGCGTACCAGGCGGGGGCCTTGGCGTCCGCGGCCACCTCGCCGCGCGTGCGGACAAACACGCGATACTTCTTGCCGGGCGCGAAGTCGTCGTAGCTGCTCAGGTGGTGAGCGGAGTACCAGCCCGTGGACTTGCAGACCATGGTCCAGCCATCGGTCGTGCCCTCGGCTTTCGCCAGCCATCCGACCTTCCCGTCCATCATGCCGGGGTAGATCAGGCGGACCTTGCTCAGGTCGCGGCCTTCCAGCTCCGGCGGCAGGGGGGGCGTGCCGGAAGCCACGGCCTTGGCATGGTCGGCGAGCCATGCGAACCACGGAGCTCCGGCGTCGTGTTCGCTGGTGTGGCTGACTCGCCACTCCTTCACGACGGCGAGCAGACGCTCGGCGACCTGGGCGTAGTCCATCTTGCCGACCTTCGCTTCCACGGCTCTCCATGTTGCGCTGCCCGGACCGCGAATGGTCAGCACGTACCAGATTGGCATGTGGGCGTGACGTACTCGCCGCTCGATGTCGGGATGTCCCTGCGCCGCCGCCTCCGCCTCGCGCAGCGCCTGCTCGGCCTCGGCGAGGTCCGACGGCACAAGGAACGGGGCGTTGAACTCCATATAGGTGCCTGCCGGCACGTCCGGGTTCCGCCGAACGAACCGCTGCATGATATCGAAGTACTTCCGCATCGGCTCGCTTGCAGAACCGAAGTAGCCGCGGACGAACTCAGCCACCAGTTCCTGGTTGTCGGCCTCCGGGTTCCACAGGGCCTTGGCCAGCACCCAGAGTCGCATCCACTCGTTCTCAGTCGCGCGGCCGGTCTGGCCACACTCGGCGAAGTACCCTGCCGCTCGGTTGTCCGCGAAGAACTTGATGTTCGGCGCCAACACGTCCAGGTTCGGGTGCGGCATCAGGTAGTGGTGGAAGTTGACCACGTAGTCCCAGATGATGAGCTTCGGCGCGATCTTGCCCCAGGCCACGATATCGTCCCGGAACTTGACGTTGTGCTCGGTCGCCGACGTGGCCAGCGGGTGAGCGAAATCGCATTCGATCGAGCACAGCGTGATGTACACGTTGTCACGTGGCTTCAGCGTCTTGGGCGGCTGACGAGACCACTCATAGGCCGGCGTCGCGATGCACGATCCCGGCCGCACTTTCTCCGCCGCCTTGGCCACCTGGTTGGCGAACTGGATCACCATGCCCGATGGCCCCTCCTTCTCGGCCAACGCCTTGCACGCGTCGCACTGGCAGTAGCCGGCGTTGTCCTCCTGCCCCACGACGACGAACTGCGATTCCGGCGACTGCTCGAACGCCTTCAGCACCCCGGCCGTCATCGCCTTGACCGTGTCCGGGTTCGTCAGACACGGCTGGCTGTCGGTCCGCTTGCCGTTGCGAAGCGCTCGCATCTCCGGCTTGATCTCCATGCCGCTGAGCTCCAGCAGCCGGTTGTACGAGTGCACCAGGTTGCCCCAGAAGGCGTACCGACCGCCGAATTTCTCGGGCACGTCTTCCCACGAAAAACCGTTGACCTTGTTGTGAGCGTACCAGGCGCGGGCCGCATCGCCGTCCCAACTCTCGCGGAACATGACGTCGCGGTACTCCAGCCGGGGCACCTCGCGGAGGTCCGTTGCCAGGACCGTGATTGTCTTCGCCTGCGGGACGAACGTCTCGGCCGGAGTCCACCAGCGGACGCCGAGCCTCTCCAGGAGCGTGAACACGCCGTACATCGTTCCTCGCTTCTCGCCGCCGGCGATCACCAGGCGGTTCCTGCCTGTTTTGATGACATAGCCGTCGGTCCCGAGCGCGACGAGATCCTTGCGAATCGGGTCGCCCTTGGGGAGCGACGTGCCCCCGATCAGAATGACCGCCTTGTCTTGCGGCGGATCGTGCGGCAACATCTCGACAGTGGCGCCGCTCATCTGTTTCAGGTACGAGACCATCTCCTCGGCCGCCCACCGCTCCGATGGGCTCGCCTCAGGAGAGATCACCACCACGCAGGCCGCCTTGCCATCGGCAACCAGCGTCAAGTCGTCGGCCGCCGCAGCGCCCGAGCCGGCCAGGGCCAAGATCACAACCATGCTCGCCCAACTCGTCCAACGTTCCATGTGAGTTCCTCCGGGGCGGCACGGTGATAGCCTGCTACGCGTGCCGGTCCGCATTCCTGCCGGGTCGTGTCAACGGGACTGCCCGTTCGCGTACCCTACCAGCGACGTGCCTGCAGGGGAATGCACAGAGCGGTCGTTGTGGTGCACTTTTTTGCAATAACATGCTACAATAGTCACATGGCCCTCCTGATGGAGTACATCTTCCAGCCCCAGGTCCAGAACATCCTCGACGACCTGGGCGCTCTGTTCGGTGTGCGAGCCACCTTCCTGTCGCCGGCGATGGAAGAACTCCGCGTCGGCCAACAGCGGGCTATCTGTCCCTACTGTCGGAAGATCCAGCAAGACCTCGGTCAGTTGGCGGCTTGTGTGGCCGGCGACCGGGCGCACTGCGAGCAGTCCGCTCGACGGCGGCAGGTTGTCTCTTACCGGTGCCACGCCGGTCTGAATGAGGCCGTGGCCCCGATTACCGTCGACGATCTGCTGGTGGGATTCGTGATGATCGGTCAGTTTCGGCTGGCAGCCAGGCCTCCCCAGTCCGTCCTCCGCAGTTGGCGTAAAGCCGGCCGTCCTGAGCGGCAATTGCTTCGCGTCTTTTCCGCTGTGCCGCTGCTGGAGGTCGAGCGGATGAACCACGTCATCCGCATCTTCGATCTGCTGGTCCAGTTCATCGTCCGCCAGCATCTCGTGGGAATCCAAGGCCGCGGCATCGTCAATTCCCTGCTGCTGCACATGACCGAACGCCCGGAGCAATCCCTGTCGCTCGACGAGGCGGCGGCCCTGGTGCATCGCAGCCCCTCGACAGTCTCGCACCAGTTCCATCGGACGTTCGGCCAGAGCTTCAAGCGGACGCAGATCGAACTCCGCCTGAGAAAGGCCGAGCAGTACCTGCGTCGCAATCCCGAGATGCAGGTGGCCGCCGTCGCCGCGATGGTCGGCTACTCCAACACTCACTACTTCTCGCGGCTCTTTCGCAAGCACCGTGGCATGTCTCCCACCCAGTACCGTCTTGCGGCCGAGTCCGACGTTCCTCGCCGGCAGAAGAACTCGTAGCGCCGCCCCGCTCGCAACCATCCGCGCCGTGTCGGCACATCCGGACGTTGGTGCAGTCCGCTACGTCGCACACGGCGTGGGGTGGAACTCCGCAGGGGCCCCCGATGGTACCGCGACCGCCCATTGTGGCTACAGAAATGTAGCACGCCTGAACTAATGCTACATAAATGTAATATTGGTCGGGCCGTGTCCATGGCCCCAAAAGCAAATCCGAAAGACGTAACCGATTTCTAGTCAATGACTTTCATTTGACCCGGGCGAGCCTCCGCCGCAAGTGGTACGCCCCTTGCCATTGCATAGGCCGTCCGGGAGTAACCTGTTTCATTTTTGAAAGGACGGTGTTGTCGTGGGTAGCAGAGTGACGAGCGTGACGGTGGATGACGTGTTGTGTGAGCGGACCGGTCGGATCAGCCTGGTCCTGGGCGCCATCCTGGCCCTGACGGTGACCGCGGCGGTGGCCTCGGTGGCTTCGGGCGCGCAGCCGCAGGGCAGCCATGCGGCTCAGGCCTCGTCCGTCTCCGTCCTGGCGCCCGGCAGCGAGGCGTTCGCATCGGACAGGTCGTCGCAGGGCGCGGACGTTCGCGGGTTGATGGCGGCGCTGCATGGGACGTCGGTCTCGCGCGGCAGCCACCAGTCGGCCGTGACCCTCAGCGCTCCGGCCGAGGAATCGGCCGATGCCGCGACAGCCGCCGAAGCGCCGGCCGAAGAGGCCACGGGCGACTGGCCGTCGGTTTCCTTCGACCTGACCTTCAACAGCAAGTACGTCTGGCGAGGCATGCTGCTCACCGACGATCCGGTCTTCCAGCCGTCGGTTAACGTCGAGTGGAAAGGTTTCACGGTGAACGTCTGGGGCAACATGGACCTGACCAGCGTCAATCGCAACGAGGGCGACTTCAACGAGGTCGACGTCTCGGTCGACTACAGCATGAGCCTCGTCGGTCCGCTCGGCGGTTCGGTCGGCATGGTGTTCTACACGTTTCCGAACACCCGTTTTGCCTCGACCACCGAGTTCTACGCCGGGCTGAACCTCGACGTTCCGCTGTCGCCGTCGGTCACGGCCTATTTCGATGTCGACGAGGCCGAGGGCGTCTACCTGACGACCGACATCGGCCACAGCTTCGAGTTGCCGCAACTGGCCGAGTACATGACCTGGAGCATCGATCTGAGTCTGGGGTTCGGCTGGGGATCGGGTGACTACAACAACTTCTACTTCGGCGTCGACGGCTCCGGCTGGACCGATTTCCACACCTCGGTCGGCCTGCCGATCGGCATCGGTGAGCACGTGACGATCACGCCGGCCATCAGCTACTACGCCGTGCTGGATGACGCCCTGCGGGCCGTCGTGGCCGACGACGACAACGTGGTCTACGGGCTCAGTGTAACGTTCAGTTTCTGACGGTCCGCCGCGTGCGGCCTCGGAGCAAGAGTCAGTGAGAAGGAGAATACTCGTGAAGCGGTCCTTGAAACTGATGGGCAGCGGGGCCTTGGCCTGGCTGCTGGTATGTGGGGTGATGTTTGTCTTGTTGGCCCTGGCGGCTCCGGTCCAGGGCCAGGAACCGGCCGAGTCGGCGGCCGCCGACGTTCAGGCTGCGGCTCCTGCTGAACCGGCCGCCGAGGAAGCCTCGACGATCAATGCCCTGGACACGGTATGGGTACTTGTGGCGGCGTTCCTGGTCTTCTTCATGCAAGCCGGATTCGCCATGGTCGAAACCGGGTTCACCCGTGCCAAGAACGCCTGCAACATCATGATGAAGAACCTGATGGACTTCTCAGTCGGATCGTTGGCCTACTGGGTCATCGGCTTCGGCCTGATGTTCGGCGCCAGCACGATGGGGCTGTTCGGCAAGGGACTGTTCTTCACCAGTCCCGACGACCCGTCGCCGCTGGAGAACCTGCCGACGATGGCCTTCTGGATCTTCCAGGCGGTCTTCGCGGCCACGGCGGCAACGATCGTCTCCGGAGCCATGGCCGAACGGACCAAGTTCGTCGGCTACCTGATCTACAGTGCGCTGATCACGGCCTTCGTCTACCCGTTCGTGGGCCACTGGATCTGGGGCGGCGGCTGGCTGAGCGGCGACGGCTGGCTGGCCTCGGTGCTGGGCACCGGCGTGACGGACTTCGCCGGCTCCACGGTCGTACACTCGGTCGGCGGCTGGATGGCCCTGGCCGGAGCGATCGTCCTCGGGCCGCGTGTCGGCAAGTACGGTCCCAATGGGACGGTCAAGGCCATCACGGGCCATAACATCCCGCTGGCCGCCCTGGGCGTCTTCATCCTGTGGTTTGGATGGTTCGGCTTCAATCCGGGCAGCGAGGTTGCGGCTTCCGGCGGCAGCGCGATCAACATCGCCAACATCGCCGTGACGACGAACCTTGCTGCCGCCGCGGGCGCCGTGGCCGCCATGTTCACGATCTGGATTCGCAGCGGCAAGCCCGACACCAGTATGACCCTGAACGGTGCCCTGGCCGGCCTGGTGGCCATCACTGCCGGGTGCGCCGCCGTGAGTCCGGTCGGTGCTGTGATCATCGGTCTGGCTGCCGGCGTGCTGGTGGTGCTGGCCGTGGAGTTCATCGACCAGAAACTGAAGATCGACGACCCGGTGGGTGCTGTCAGCGTGCACGGTGTCTGCGGCGCGTTCGGCACGCTGTGCGTCGGGCTGTTCGCGACCGACGGCGGGCTGTTCTACGGCGGCGGCCTGGCGATGCTGGGCGCCCAGGCGACGGCTGTGGCGACGGTCTTCGTGTGGTGCATGGTGCTGGGCCTGATCATCTTCAAGGTGGTCTCCAAGACCGTGGGCCTGCGTGTCACCCGCGAAGAGGAAATCAAGGGTCTGGACCTCGGCGAGCACGGCCTGGAGGCCTACAGCGGGTTCCAGATCTTCACGACGGAGTGATCGGCAAACCGCATCGCGGGTCGGCGGCGCCTTCGGGCCCGTCGGCCCGCGACCAGGAATCTATCAGGGGAGTCACTGAGATGAAACTGATCATTGCATACGTTCAACCGCACCGGCTGGATGAGGTCAAGAAGGCCCTGTACGAGGCCGAGGTGTTCCGCATGTCGATCACCAACAGCCTGGGTTGCGGTCAGCAGAAGGGGTACCACGAGGCCTATCGCGGCGTCGAGTTCGAGGTGAACCTGCTGAAGAAGGTCCGCCTGGAGATCGCCGTCAACGAAGACTTCGTCGAGCGGACCATCGAAGCCGTCATCAAGGGCGCCCGCACGGGCAACATCGGCGACGGCAAGATCTTCGTGCTGGACCTTCCCGAGTGCATCCGCATTCGCACCGGCGAACGGGGCAGCAAGGCCATTGGAGGATAGCGAGTCTGGCGCAGGAGCGGGCCGCTGCCCGGGGCTCTCGCCGCTCCTGATTGAACCGAGCCGCCTGCAAGCGAGCAGGTCCTGTGTGCGGAGAGCCAGCCGGCAAGAACGTCGGCCGGTCTCTCTGCACATAGCTGTCGTACCGGGCGGCCCTAGGGCTTACCTTATTGGAGGAAGGAGGATGTTTGCGATGCGGAATGTGGGACTGAAGCGCGCCGGGCGAGGCGCGCTGCGGCCGATCCTCGGGGCGGCTGCGATGCTGCCGGTCTTGGCGACCGGCGTGGCCTGGGGCCAGGACACTGCGGCCGCGGGCGGCGGAGACGCGGGCAACGTCATGACCACGCTGCTGGGCGGCGTGGACACCATCTGGGTTCTCCTGGGGGCGTTCCTGGTCTTCTTCATGCAGGCCGGTTTCGGCATGGTCGAGGCCGGCTTCATTCGGGCCAAAAACTCCTGCAATATCCTGACCAAAAACTTCATGGACTACTGCGCCGCCAGCATCATGTTCTTCCTGGTCGGCTATGCCTTCATGTTCGGCGGCGGCAACGGGCTGATCGGTTTCAGCGGCTTCGGGCTGTCGGGGGCCACGGTGCCTGATGGCGTGAACGTGCCGCTGTGGGCGTTCTGGCTGTTCCAAGCGGCCTTCTGCGGCGCCGCCGCCACGATCGTCGCCGGGGCCATGGCCGAACGCATGAAGTTCCACGCCTACCTGATCTACACGGTCATCATCAGCGCCATCGTCTACCCGATCATCGGCCATTGGGTCTGGGGCGGCGGCTGGCTGGCCAAGATGGGCTTCGCGGACTTCGCCGGCTCGACGGTCGTGCACTCCACGGGCGGTTGGGCGGCCCTGATCGGCGCCTCGCTGCTCGGTCCGCGCATCGGCAAGTTCGGTCCGCTCGGCAAGGCCAAAGCCATCGCCGGGCACAACATCCCGATGGCCTCCCTGGGCGTCTTCATCCTGTGGTTCGGCTGGTTCGGCTTCAACCCCGGCTCGACCCTCGGCGTCACGAGCGACGGCGGCAGCCTGGCGGCCCGCGTGGCCATGAACACGAACCTGGCCGCTGCGGCCGG
>JAFGPY010000083.1 GCA_016935955.1 Planctomycetota bacterium | reverse complement strand
GCCTACGCCATCCAGGCCGGCCGCGAGCTGCGCGTCATCGTCGAGGCCGACAAGGCCGACGACGCCATGGCCATGAAGCTGGCCCGCGACATCGCCAACCAGATCGAGGCCGAACTGACCTTCCCCGGCGAAATCCGCGTCACGGCCATCCGCGAGAAACGAGCCGTCGAATACGCCCGCTACGTCTCGTAGCGCCGCGCGGCTCGGGCCGCACACAAAGACAAAAACGGGCTCGGCCGCTGCCACGCCGAGCCCGTTTGCTTTTCCCGTCGTCGTTGTTTCCGTTGACGCGATTCTGCAATCTGCTGCAACGATGCCGCGCGTCTCACTTCCCCGGCGTGAACTCGAAGGCTCCGCGGTCCAGGAACTTCACCGGGCCGGCGCCCGTATTGGCGACGTTCCTGGCGTCGGTCGGCTCGTGGCCGTCGCGGTCCTTCTCGCGCTTCACCGAACTGTCGGCCGAGTCGATCGCCGGCGAGTCGGCCTTCAGGCGATAGTCCGGCACCATGTTCTTCGTCCCGGCCGGCCACTTGTACACCGTCACGCCCGCCCAGTCCGGCGGGTTGGCGATCGGCGGGTCCACCTCGATCCAGTCGTTGCCGGCGGCCGTCACCTTGCGGCCCTTGCCGTCGCGGGCCGAGCCGTCGCTGTTGACCACCTCCACCACGTCGCCCACGGCGATTCTGCCGGCCAGCGATCCCGGGAAGAAGAACTTGCTCTGCGTCAACTGATCCTTGCGCCGGCTGTCGCTCTTCAGGGTTTCCAGCGGCGAGTTGACGAACTCCGGATCGACGCCCACCAGGTCGTGCTCGCCCACCTTCGTGCCCCGACCGGTGTAGAGGTTGTAGTCACAGTCCGCGCCCTCGACCTTGCCGCTGGGCGTCGCGCCGATGATGTTGTTCTTCATCACGCCGCCCGTGCACTTGGACAGGATGGGCCGGTTCTGCGGGAAAGTGTTGTTGACCACGACCACGCCGTCGCATTCGCAGACCGTGGCGACGTGCGGTGCGTAGACGTCGTAGATCAGGTTGCCCTCGATCCGCCAGTTCTTGCTCCGCCTGCCGCTGCGGCCGAAGGCCCCGATGCCCTGGGCCGCGCCGTGGAAGTGGCAGTTACGGATCGTCAGGTTGTCGGCCCAGTGGACCACCTGCAGGGCGTCCACGTGGCCGCCCTTGCGACCCGCGACGACCATGTTGCAGGCGTGGCAGCCCTCGATCAGGATCGGGCCCTCGCACTCGGTCACACGGAAGGCGTCCTCATGCGTCCACGGCCCCACGTCCAGGTTGCGGAACGTGATGTCCTTGGACTTGTAGGCGCTGAAGCCGAAGTAGAAGTGGTGGGCCTTGCTGTCACGCACGGTGATCCGCTCGCTGTCGCTGATGTTGCACGCCCACCCGACCCATTCGGTCAACTTCGGATCGTCGTAGATCTCGCACTCGGCGATTTCCACGTCTTTGCTGCCGTTGATCGCCACGAAGGTCGTCATCGCCGTGCCCGGTCTCTTGCCGTCGGCCCAGGTGAAGACCAGTCCCGACAGCCGCAGGCCGCCGCCTCCGGCTATCGACAGGCCGCCGGTCAAGGCCGGCTTAGCGCCCTTGACGGCGCGAATCGTCAGCGGCTTCTCGTACGTCTTGCTGATCGAGACCGCCGGGTACTCGCCCGTGCCCAGCCAGATCGTGTCGCCGCCGGAGGCCTTCTCCAGGGCCTTGCCCAGGGTCTTCCACGGCTTGCCCTCGGTGCCGGGATTGTTGTCGTTGGCGCCAGGTTCCTTGGGGCTGACAAACCAATGCTCGGCCGCGGCGGGCGAGGGGACCACCAGGCATCCGACCGTCCACGCCGCGACCGCCAGGACCAACAGACCTTTCATGCATGCCATGGCAGGCCCCTCCTTATGTCACAGAAAAGCGGCAGTTCTGGTTTTCGAACGGAGGTGCATATTCCAGCGCTCACGGGGTGGAACACTGCGGGCGTGGAAACCGGCTGCGGAATCTGCCGTGACAGCGACGTGACGGCGCTGCGTAGGGAGCACAGTACGGTACCGTAATCGTACGGTCTTACGGCGACGGCGGCGCAGCCGTCCTGGCGTCCACGGTCACGTCGAATCCGCCGCTGCGGGTTCCGTGCCACGTGGCCGCCTCGAATTGGCCCTTGGCCGCCTGCCATTGCCACGTGTCGTTCAGGCCCGCGCCCGTGACCGTCAGCGTCGCCTTGTCGGGGCCGTCGGTCGTCAGCGTGACCTTCAATTCCTTCTTGTGCCAGGGATCGAACACGCTCGCGAACCGCACGGCGGCGCCCTTGGCCGTCGCCTGGAGCTGTTGCCAGTTGAGCAGCTTGCTGTGATCGTTGGCCGTCGAGGCGCCGATCTTCGTCTCCAGCGGCGCGTCGGCCACCAGTTGGAACTCGCACTGGGCCTTGTTCTTCGACAGCCGGTAGCGGCCTTGGGCCTCGTCGACCGGCTCCTGCTTCGCGCCCTGCATCAGGTACGTCACCTCGACCGGCTCCGGCGAGCGAACGTCGTCGAACACCAGCACGTAGTCGCCCTTGACCCAGATGAACGTGCGGCGGAAACGGTCCAGCGCCGGGCGGCTCTTGCCGGTCTTGCGGTCGGTGTAGGTCAGGTACGATCCGGCCGCTTCGCCCTCGACCACCACCACGTCGCCGGCCTCCTTGAAGGAGACGATCTTGCCCATCCTGGTCATGTCGCCGTTGCCCGGCTGTTGCCAGTCCTGTCCTTCCGGGCGGCCGTTGACGGCCTGGCCCAGGCCGTTGATGAGAATCGTGTTGTGGCTCGACGAGAGCTTTCCGGGATTCAGCGGGTAGCGGTCCGTCTCGGCCATGTAGTCCCCGTCGCCGTAGAGAATGAAGGAGTTGGCGTCGGGATGATCGTGGGCGACGTTCAGGTAGGGCAGGTTGCCCTTGTCGTCCTTGGCGGTCTCGCGCCAGGCGTTGGCCTTGTAGCCGCCCATCGGGCCGCACTTGAACCTCGCGGCCACGGCCCCGTCCTGCCACGAGTCGCGCATGACGGCGATGCCGAGGTCGGGCAGCATCGCGACCGTCGACAGTTTCGTATAGTCGCCGCCCTGGATGCTCGGATCGTCGGCGATCAGAGCCAGCCACGTGAAGTCGCGCGTTCCCCAGGCCTTGGCATTGACCTGGAACGCGCGCCGCACGCCGTCCATGACGTCCGCCTGCTTGTGCGTCGCCGCGGTCTTCAGGAAGAACGGGTGGAAGCTCCGGGCCACGGTGTGGCAATCGGCGAAGTACAGCGATTCGGTCATGCCGGGTGTCGAGACCTGCAACGTGTAGGCGGCCGCCGTGCGGTAGAAGGGCGAATCGAGGAAGCGCGTCCCGGTCAG
>JAFGPY010000082.1 GCA_016935955.1 Planctomycetota bacterium | reverse complement strand
GCCTGGCCGCCTGGGTCAGGGGAGGTTCGAGAGAATGGCATCGATCAAGACGCTGGTGCTGGAGTACATGGACCGGGAGGGTGCTGCTCATATCCGGTGGCTTACCCACGCCGATCATCACCACGGCTGGATGCCCAAAGGCAGAGGTATGCTGTTCAATGACAGGAAAACGGTTGCTGCCGACGGCAGGAAGAAAGATCCGCGCATGCACCTGATCGACCAGCCGATCGGCTCGCATCCGGGCATGGACCCGGCATGCAGGATGATAGCGGACTTCGACGAGAAAGCGATCTTCGTCGTCCAGATCGACGAGCAGCGGGTCGAGCGCGTCGCAACCTATCGAAAGCGGTGCGACATGTCCCGCCGGGGGGTACACGTCCGCACTGCGTGTGGAACCCCAAGGTGCCGCAGGTCCTTTACAACTCCGCCGAGACCGGTCATAGTGAGTTGTATATGGTGACGGTCAAGGCATGAGCGGCAAAGAATCCTTCCCGGCAGGCAACATCGCTCCTCGGCCAGGAGCGAACACCCGCCCATTTGCCCGGGCCGATGCTTCCCACTCATGTACCCGGCTCAACGGCGGGCGGGGGCAGAGCCTGGCCGACCGGCCTCCTCGCAGCTTCAGGAATCCGTCCACAGACTCGACGCCTGCCCTGCCGCAGAGCGGCGGCGCGCGTGCCTGTACTGTCTTCGCTGTTGCCGGCGGGCTGTCGAGTACGCTCAGAATCATTATCTCGGGTCTGATTCTGCTCGCAGTGGCCGCCCCCGCACCGGCCGAGTTCCGCATCCAGCCGGTAAAGGTCACGCCGGCTGATCAGGAGCGGGCCATGCGGGAACGGCCCTTCATCTTCGGATGCGGCATCATCTGGGATGGCCGAAGCACGGTTTACGAGATGCCGGAGGATTTCAACAAGCTTCTGGCCGAGCGCGTCCGGGACGCCGGCGTGGCCGCCACGCGCTTCGGGTTCGACTGGGCGGCGATCGAGGAATTCCCCACCGAATACAACTGGAACATCCCCGAGCGGGAGAAGGGGCTCGCGCGCCTGCTGGAGACGGACATCGAGATCATCGGCCTGATCGCCACCACGCCGGGCTGGGCCAGCACCACGGGCGAAGCGGGCACGTTCGCGCCAACCGACGAGGCCGCCCCGCTTTTCGAGGACTTCTGCCGAACGCTTGCTCGCCGATACCGGGGGAGAATCCGCCGCTGGCAGTATGGCAACAACATGGACATCGACCCCGGATGGATGCCCAAGGCGGACCCCGAGCAGTACGCCCGGTGGCTGAAGCTGGCGTCAAAGACGATCAAGTCCGCGGACCCCGATGCCATCGTCTGCACCGGGGGGCATCTGGGCCGAAATCCCGGTTTCCTCGAAGCGCTGTACCGGCACGGCTGCCAGACACACTTCGATGCGGTGGCCGTCCACCCGTGGCCCGCCTACGAGGCCCCGCAGGGGGACGAAGCGTTCGACTTCAAGCGTGTTGAGGACTACCGTGCGGTGATGGTCGCGCACGGCGATGCTCACAAGCCGATCTGGTGCACCGAGTTCGGCTGGCCCTACGAGAAGATCGGCCCTGAGAAGCATGGCGCCTTCGCCCGCCGGACGATCGACTACCTTGTCCACTACACGTACATCGATGTCGCAATCTACCTGACCATGACCGATTTTCATCGGGGCAGCGCCGGGCTTTTCGGTCTGTGCGACAAGGATCTCCAGCCGCGTCCGGGTTATCGCGTGTGGCAGGAGGTGGTCAAGCCGCTGCATGAGCGCGTCCGATCCACTACCCAGCCGGCTCGCGACGGCCTGCAACCCGCTTCCCGCCCTGCCGCGAGCCAGCCATGACTTTCAGCCAACCTCCAGCGGCCGCAGTCCTGCCTCTCGCCCGGACGCATGTTCGCGCAATGCGGATCTTCGCTTCCGCGCTGGCGGCTCTGGCTCCGGCGTCGCTGCGGGCGGATCAGCAACCGCTGATACTTGATAATCCGGCTAACTGCGCCCGTTACGACGACGCGGACGTAGCCTATCGCGACCGTATCGGGCGGGAATCTGACCCGTCCGCCCGAGCCGCCCTGGCTGCGGAGTTTGCAGGACTGCTCGAACGCATCGGCCGGATCGTCGAGGCGATTCCCTACTACGAACTGGCCGTGGCCGAGGGCGTCTTCGATGATTGGACCGCCCGGCGGCTGGACGCCCGACTGCAACACTGCCGGCGTCAGCGGGCCAGTCGGGTCACCTTCCCCGTCAGCGTCGAGGCCCGCGACACGATCCGCCAGATTGAGGTCCTGCTGGAGACCCGCCAGTGGACGGCGGCCCTGACCGCCATGCAGCGTCTGTTGGAGCGCTTCGCCCATACCTTCCTTCAACGGGAACCCGGTCACTTCGAAGGAATCTGGCACTGGGCCGACCAGCGGCTGCGCGGGCTGCCCGGATCCGGCGAGACAGCCTGCATCGCCTTCACTGAAGACGCCTGGACCCGTGCCCGGGCGGACGGTTCGCCCAGCGCATTTCAGGAACTGATCCGAAACCACCCCGCGAGCCGGGC
Organism: Planctomycetota bacterium; assembly: GCA_016935955.1. The sequence continues at coordinate 17,892 of JAFGPY010000082.1, read as the reverse complement.
CGCTGATAACGCATGGCTCGCCTGGGCTGAGACCCTCGCCGACCAGGGGTGTCTGCATCGGGCGCTCGGATTGATCGACCGGGACACCATTCCCGAGAAACAGCGCGATCAGCGGCGCAGCAGCTGGCTCGGTCTCGCCGGTCAGGCCACGTCGTCCCCGGCCACGAATCTCTCGCCCGAGGATCTCGTTGCCGCTCTTGACAATGCACCTTCCATCCCGCTCGACGCTCAGGAAGACCCCTGGACGATCGGCATCGCCGCGGACAACGAACGCGTCTACGTTCATCGCCCCTTCCGCGTCGAAGCTTACGACCGCAGCACCGCCCGGCCGCTCTGGCAGTACCGCCCCGCCGAGCCTGCCGATCGCGTGAACCTGCTGCGCGAGGTCTTTCGGAAGCAGCGGAGGCCGAAGGATCCGTGGACCGGCGCCCACGATCCCCTGCCGGTGGCGACCAGCCCGGCCGGCGTGCTGATCGTCGAGACCTACCACCGCGGCGACGTCGAACACGTGTACGCGGCGGTCACCTGTCTCAATCCGTCCACCGGACGGCCGGTTTGGACCCTGGCTGCCGACCCGCGGTTGGAGAGGCTTCGCGCATGCAGCGATCCGGTCTATGCTGCGGGCACGGTCCTGTTCACCGCAGCCTCCCGCGGCGAGTTCCCCGAATTCTTCGTCTGCGCGGTCGATGCTCTTGACGGGCACCTCCTCTGGCAACAGCCTGTTGCGGCGGCCGCCGTCCCTACCCAGTGCGTCGGTCGGGGCATGATCTACGCCGGCCGATCCGGCTCGACGCTCGCGGCCGACGGCCACGTCATCCACTACGCCACGCACATGGGTGCTCTGGTCGCGATCGATCGCGATCTCGGCCAGCTTCTCTGGGCGATCACCTATCCCCGCGTCACCCGTTTCGGCCCCCTCATGCACGCGCCGCTGACTCTGCTCGAGCGCCGCACGGAAGCGATGCGCATCACACCCTCGCGCATCGTTCTCATGCCGCGAGATTTCAACGGCCTGCTAGTCATCGACCGGAAGACGGCCTCCCTGACTCGTACCATTCCCTCGGCGGACCTGGTTTCCCTCGTCCAGGCAACCGACCGCCATGCTCTGGTCAGTACACTGGCCGGCGACCTGCGCTGCTGCGAACTGGACACGGGCGACTGGGTTTGGATGTGGCGCGGTCCCGGTACGCCCGTCGGCGCCGATCATGTCGAGGGCCAGGTTCTCGTGACCCGCGGCCTTACGCTCACCCGGCTCGACGCGGAGACCGGGCGCGAACTCGCTTCGCACGACATGGCCGAACCCGCAACCCTTCGATTCATGGCGCCGAACAAGCCCGTCGTCGCCATGCGTCCCGGCAGAATTCAATTCCTCACCGCGACCGGTGAGAGCCCGCCGCCATTTCCGGCACCCCCCCTTGTCCTGCACAGCAACGGCACCGCCCAAGGCCGGGAAAACGACAAACGATGGCACCACATCGCTTTCATCCCTGGCCGACAGCTTGAGGCCCGCTTCGCCTCGCGCCGGAACGACAAGCTGGTGGTCGTCGCGGACGCCACCGGCCTGTCCGGCTTCGATCCCTCGGACGATTTCACTTTGCGGTGGTGGAGGCCTTTCGACGGGCGCAGCGGCATCTGGACAGCGTCGATCCTGAACGCCGAGGCTCCGGGCCCCGGCATAATCGCCGCCTCGACCGACCGCGAACACCTCGAGATTATCGACCCGGACACCGGCCGGCCGATTGCCCGCGGTCCCATCGATGGACTCCTGCCCATCCGCTCGCTGCACGCCGTCGCCAACGTGGTCATCGCGACCGGCGCCAACACGCTTGCCGGCGTCACCGCCGCAGACGATGGATCGCTGCGTACCCGCTGGCTTCATGACCTCACTCCCTGCGTGTTCGAAGCCATCTACCCTGGCGACTCGGCAACCTCCATCCTTGTTCAGCCCGGCGGCGACCAGCCGGGCCGACTGCTTCGCATCGACACTCGATCGGGAAAGCTCAGCGACACTTTCATCGTCGCCGCCCCGCGCCCGCACATGCTCGAATATCAGGAGCAGGACCGCCCCGACCGTTACCCTGTTCATCAGCTCAGCTATGCGCAATCCGACCTCCGCCGCCGCGACGGGCTGTGGAGCGTGTCCGGCGCCAACCTCTCGCTGGATCCCTGCCCCGTTCTCGCCATCGCCCGGCGAGAGAACCTGATCCTGGTGGACATCGTCGACTACTGGGGCGCGGTCAACCTCACGACCGGAGAGGTCACGCTACTGTCGCCGTTCGCGCTGCGGTCCGCGAAGCCGGGCCAGTCAGCGGCAGTTGATTTTCTTCACGACTGGCGGCAGCAGCATCCCAGATACAGCCGGGCGGAGGACATCCCGCTCTATTTCGACGAGCAAGGTCTTGCCCTGCACCGGGACCTCGCCCGCCTGGCCGACTACGAGCAAAAGCCTTATGCAAGCCGGCTCGACGCTTCCACTGGCGAACAGATACGCCTTGGCGGCATTCGTCCTGAGCGGATCCAGCTGGCAAATGACTCGGCGTTGATTCAGGGCGAGCGGGGCATTGTCATACTGCATCGGGGCGTCGTGGACGCACCGGCCCGACATCCGTCGCCGGAGCGATTCGGCAAAGATCCCGCAACCCTGTTCGATCCGCCCGTTGCCGGGCTCCCGGCGGTTGAAGATCTGCAGCTCGATGGCCAGTTCACAGACTGGCCTGAGGAGAATTGGATCGAGATGTCCTTCTTGCGGCACTCGATGTGCTATGCCCACCGCGCAACTCGCCTTCCGCGGGCCGGCCTGACGGCAGGCGCTCCCGGAGAAGCACCCCGCGAGTTCCACGCTCGCTTCCAGTGGGCCCGGCACGATGGCGCCTATTGGCTAGCCGTCGAGGTCCATGACGACCAGCACACCGCTCCCAGCGCCGCAGTCACCGGTTGCGCTGATCGATTGGAGGTGCTGGTCTCCGGCTGCAAGCCGACCGGGCTGCCGCGCGATCCTCGCCGGGACTTCGCGCCGGCCGCCACCCTGAGTCTGCGCCTCGGGGATAACGTCCCGATCGCCACCGTCGCCAGTTCCGGTCAGCCGCTGATGCACGGCATCCCCGTCGGCTTCGAAACCGCGATTGACGCCTGGCTCGCGCGACGCTACCTTCTGAGACCGGTCATTGAGGATACGGTGTCGGCCGCTGTCGTTCGCAACGAACCCTATACCCGGTATGAACTGCGACTTGCTGACGGTTTCTTTGGCCCCGGCGGGCTTGAGGGCTTTGATCTCCGTATCTTCGACATCGACGGCGCGGAGCAGGCCGGCATTCTCGAATGGGGGGGAGCTCTGATGGATCCCGGGGTCTGCCCCTTGGCCACGCTGGTGCCGCCGGATCGGCGATGACGGCGGGAGGCCGCCACAAGAGATGAACTCAGGGGGAGGGTGGCGCGGGTTTGCGCAACAGGTCCATGTTAGAGCCAAGTACAGCGGAGTGACGAGCGCATGATTACCACCGGTGCCAATGACGTTCAGGCCGTCGAGCGACTGGCGGAAGCCAACCGCAAGCTGCGCGAGCAGATTGCCCGACGGATCGTGGGCCAGACGGCCGTTGTCGAGCAACTCGCCATCTGCATCTTCGCCCGGGGACACGCCCTGCTGGTTGGCGTGCCCGGGCTGGCCAAAACGCTGACCGTCAGCACGCTCAGCGAATCGCTCGGCCTGAGCTTCCGGCGCATCCAGTTCACACCCGACCTCATGCCCTCGGACATCCTCGGCACGGAGGTGATCCAAGACGACCCCGAGACCCGCCAGCGCCTGTTCAAGTTTCTGCCCGGGCCGGTCTTCGCGAATATCGTTCTGGCCGACGAGATCAACCGCACGCCGCCCAAGACGCAGTCCGCCCTGCTCGAGACGATGCAGGAACGCCAGGTCAGTTCGGGCGGAACGGTTCACCGGCTTGAGGAACCCTTTTTCGTCCTGGCCACGCAGAACCCGGTGGAGCAGGAAGGGACTTACCCTCTGCCCGAAGCGCAGCTCGATCGATTCCTGTTCGAGGTCCGGGTGGGATACCCCTCGGCCGCCGAGGAACTCGATATCATGATCAGCCAGACCGGGCCGGCCGAGGTGACGATCCAGCCCGTCCTCAGCCGCGAGGACATCCTCGAATACCAATCCCTCGTGCGCCGCGTTCCGGTTGGCCGGCGTGTCATGGAGTACGCTGCCGCCCTGGTCCGAAAGACCCGGCCGGATGATCCCACCGCGCCGACGTTCATCAAGGATTGGCTGAGCTGGGGTGCCGGACCGCGGGCGTCCATGAACCTGATTCTCGCCGGAAAGGCGCGGGCCGTGCTCCGGGGCGAGTTCGCCGTCGGATGGGACGACGTGGACGCCGTGGCCGAGCCCGTCTTGCGGCACCGACTCATCCTCAATTTCGCAGCCCAGTCCGAAGGCGTGACGCCGCAACAGATCGTGCGGCGGCTCATCGAGGAAACGCCCAGGCACCAGGATGGCGGAGCGTAAGGCCCGTGCGCATCCGCGACGCCGGTCCCCACCGTTAGTCGCCAACACGAGGAGGTCGCCTTGTCCCTCAAGTCCCGATTCCTCGACCCCGATCTCGTCAGACGGCTCGGCCGCGCCGAGGTCAAGGCCCGCCAGACCGTGGAGGGGTTCCTCACGGGCCTGCACACCAGCCCCTATCGCGGCTTCAGCGTCGAGTTCGCCGAGCACCGCAGCTACGTCCCCGGCGATGATCCCCGGCACATCGACTGGAAAGTCTACGGCAGGCGCGAACGCTACTACATTAAGCAATACCACGAGGAGACCAACTTCGTCGCCACCATCCTGCTCGACGCCAGCGAGTCGATGACCTTTTCCTCGTCGCGGATGAGCAAGCTCGAGTACGGGTGCATCCTGGCCACCGCGCTGTCGCTTATCGTGCTCCGCCAGAATGACGCGGCGGCTCTGGGTCTGTTTGACCGTCAGGCAACCGGCTATCTGCCGCCCGGCACGCGTCTGCCCTTCATCGCCCGCCTGGCAGAGGTGCTCGACCGCATCCAGCCCACCGGCCGGACCGACATCGCCGGATCGCTCGAGCAGTACACCCGCCTCGTCGCTCGGCGCGGCATCATCGTGGTCATCTCCGATTTCCTCGACAATCCGGCGGCCATCCTCAAGGGACTGCGGAAGCTCAAGTTCGCCGGGCATGAGGTCGTCGCGATCAATGTCCTCGACCCGCACGAACTGGAGTTCCCGCTGAAAGGCCACATCCGCTTTGAAGGGATCGAGCTCGATGCCCGCGTCCGGGTGGAGCCGCATCGCATTCGCGACGCATACCTGGACGCCCTTGAGAAACACCTGCACGCCGTCCGCGTCGGGTGCAGCCGATCCGGGATCGATCATCGGCTCGCCAGCACGGCCGAGCCCGTGGAGGAACTGCTGCTCGGCTATCTGGCCACCCGGCACAAGGTCCGGAGGGTCGCCCGATGAGTCTCATTCACCCCCTCATCGCCTGGGGCGCTCTTGCGGGCCTGATCCCGATCATCATCCACATACTCTCGCGCCGGCGGTATCGGCCTGTGCGGTGGGCGGCCATGGACTTCCTCCTTGCCGCCCTCAGTGAGCAGTCCCGCAACCTGCGCCTTCAGGATCTCATCCTGCTCGCCCTGCGAGTGGCCGTGCTCGTCATCGCCGCGATGACACTGGCCCGGCCGCTCCTTTCCCCAGCCGCCCTTGACCGGACCGGCCTGGCTCCGGGCACCCGGGACGCGGTCATCATCCTCGACACATCCTACAGCATGCAGACGAACCGCGCGGGCCGGACCCGCCTCGAACTCGCCCGCGAGAAAGCACGCCAACTCCTCGGCGCCCTCCCGGAAAGCACCCGGCTTGGTGTCGTCTACCTTGACGATCGCGCCCGCCGGGCGACCGAGTCCCTGACCGCTGATCGCGTTCGGATCAGCACCGCGATCGACCAGGCTCCGCTCAGCGCCCGCGGGAGTGATCTGGCACCCGCTCTGGCCGAGGCGCTCGACTTTCTCCGCGGTTCCACCGCCGGCGTCAAGCGGGTTTACCTGATCTCCGATTGCCAGGCCGGGCTGTTCGAACGCTCCGCCGACCGGATTCGCGAGACCCTCGCCGAGACCGATCCCTCGGTCGGGTTCGTCGTGATGCCCGTCGATAGCCAGCCGGTCAGCAACCTGGCTGTCACCGACCTGCAGGTGGAAAGCCGCTGGCTCCGCGTCGATTCGCCGGTCGAGTTGACCGCCCGGATTCACGCATTCGGCCCCTCGCCGCCCGCCGAAACCCATGTTGATCTCTGGATCGACAATCGTCGGGTCGATCGGCGCCGCGTTGCCCTGTCCGAGGGCCGGCAGACGGTTACCTTTCGCCACAGTTTCACCGCGCCCGGCCTGTTGAACCTGGAGGCTCGGCTCGCCCCCGACGCGGTCGAGATCGACAACCACGCGCACGCCGCCCTGTGGATTCCTTCAACAATCGATCTGGCGGTCATTGCCCCGGATGCCGCACGCGAACAGCTTGCCTCGGCCTACACCTACCTTCACGCCGCCCTGCACCATTCCGACCAGGATTCTCAACCCGCCGTCGGCCTGCCGATCGCCGTCCGGACGCGTATCGCCCCCGGGCGGGCGGCTGAGCAGCTCGACGATGACCTTGACATCCTCGTCCTTGCGGATCCCGGAGCGCTGCCCGCAGGCGCATTCGAGCGCATCGACGAACTCGCCCGCAACGGCACCTCGATCCTGATCACTGCCGGTCCCGACGCCACGGCTACGCTCGGCCCCTTCCGTTCGGGACAGCCCGGTCCCGGTCAGTGGCTTGCCGGTCTGCACATCACGCCGCCGGCAGATCCTGACGGCGACGCCGTTTTTCATTTTGACCCGACAAGATCCCAGGCGGGTGTGCTCGATCTGGATTCTCCCGGCATCCGCGACGCCCTGGCTGGGGTCAACGTGTTCCGCGCCGTGACGATCGCGCCCCCGCAGAACGGCGACTGGGACAGCGCGCTGGCTCTGACCGACGGTCGAGACGCCTTGCTCATCCGCCAGTTGCCCGAGGCGCCCGGCCGGCTCGCCCTCTTGGCGACCGTCCTCGACACCCGATGGACCGACCTGCCCTACCGCCCGGCTCTGATCCCGATGCTGCAGGATTTGAGTACGTGGCTCGTGCAACCGCGCCTCGTTGCCGTCCGGCTCACACCCGGCCAGACCTGGCGGCCGCCCCTCGCACCTGCCCTGGCTCGGAACGCAAGCATCCGCCTGCCTGACAATACCCTGCTCGATGCCGAGATCTTCGGCAACGGCGCCTCGGCACGCAACAAGTCCTCGATCACCTTCGACAGGACCGACCAACCCGGCATCTATCGCCTCAGCGGGCCGGGCGAATCGGACGCCATCCAGGCTGCGGCGGTGAGCGTCGATATCAGCGAGAGCGATCAGGCCATCTGGCCGCCCGACCGCATCACCAATCTGCTGCCCGCCAGCCGATGCCAGGTCATTCCTGCCGACGCTTCGGCCGAAACCGCCGCTCAAGCGGGGCGCGCCGGCGTCGAGATCTGGCCTCTCGCGGCCGCCCTGCTCGCCGGGCTGCTCGTCGCCGAGACGCTTCTTGCTCATCGATTCAGCTACCGCAAACGCCCGCGCGAGGCGGCCGTTCCTGTCGGGCCGCACAGACTGGCCGGAGGGACGACGGAATGACCCTCTCCTGCCTCGCCGCCCAGATACTTGCCGGGCCACTTGGCCAAGCCGTCAGCAGCGCGCCTGTCGAGGTCCTGGAAACGCGCTACGAACTCCGACCGGTCCTGCCCGTGCCGCTCGTCGCGGCCGGGATCATCCTGGCCGGGATCATCGTCGCGTGGATCCACACCCGCCCTCGACTCGAGCTCCACCGCCGCTGGCGCATCACCCTCGGCATGCTCCGTATCGCAGCCCTGACCGTGCCTGCCATCCTGCTGTTGCAGCCTGAGCGCATCGCCAGCCTGCGCCGCTCCGAGCCCCGCAATATCACCTTCCTCATGGATGCCTCGGGCAGCATGGCCCTAGCCGACGAACCGGAGCCCCGACCCTCCACCCGATGGCAGCGGATGATCCAGGCTCTCGATCCAATCGCTGCCAGTTACAGGGCAATGGACCCCGCGGATCGGCCGCATCTGGACTTGGTCCGCTTTGACACACGCCTTGCCCAACCGGGCGCCCCCCCGCCCGATGCCGGTCAGCCCCCCGCCGGCGGCAATCACACCGCCATCGGCACGGCACTTCAGTCCGCGGCGGATCGGCTCTCTGACTCGCCCGGCTCGCACCTGATCCTGCTCACCGACGGGGCCGACACCGCTTCTCCGCCCGACGCGCATCCTCGCGACGTGGCCCGCCGCCTCGCCCGCAGCGGGCTGGCCGTGAACACCTGTCTGGTGGGCCGTGAGCGGCCCCGAAACCTCGCGGCCACCCTCGCCACGGACGCACCCTTCGCCTTCATCGGCGACCCGATCACGCTGCGCGTCCAGCTTGAACATCAGGACATCGACAATCAGATCGCCACCGTCGCGCTGCTGGAAGATGACCGCCGACTCGCTACCCGAGACATTCCGCTCCCCGCCGCTGGCGAGAGCATCACCGAACGCTTCGAAATCATCCCGGACCGTGCCGGACGACACCGCTACCGCGCCGTGGTCGAGCCTGTCCCCGGCGAGCTGGTGACCACAGACAACGCGGCCGTCGCCGACGTTCGTGTCGTCACCGAGCCAATCCGCGCTTTGTACATCGAACACTGGCCTCGCTGGCAATACCGGCTTCTGCGCAACGCGCTGCGCCGCGACTCGCGATTTGAGACCACGTTCGTCCTCATCACCGAAGACCCCGCCACCCCGCCGGCCGAGCGGCTGACGGCCCGCTTTCCCGAAAGTGCTGAAGTGATGTCCCAATACGACGTCATCATCGTCGGTGATGTCAGCCCGCAGGACCTCTCCCCCGTGCAGTGGGGATGGCTCGTCGAGCACGTCACCGATCACGGGGCGGGTATCGTCCTCATCGCCGGGCCCGAGCACATGCCTGCGGACTTCCTGGACACACCGCTGGCACCGCTGCTTCCGATGCAGCGGACGACATCCGTCCTCCCCGAGGACGTGCATCCGTTCCATCCCCGGCTCACGCCCTTGGGCAGGCTCCACCCGCTGATGCGGCTCGGTTTCGGCGCCGATGCCGAGGCCGTCTGGCGCGAGTTGCCGCCCCTGCAGTGGTATGCGGGCCTGGCCGACGTCAAGCCCGGCGCCATGGTCCTGGCCGACCGACCGCCCGCCGTGGCTGAGGAGCCGATCCCCCTGGTCCTCCTCCAGCGCGTTGGCCGAGGCACGGCCATCTTCGTCGGCACGGACGAGACCTGGCGCTGGCGATACGAGCACGGCAACCGTTACTTCTACGGCTTCTGGGCACAGGTCATGCAGCACGCCGGTCTGGCCCACCGGGTCGGCGAGTTCAGCACCGTCCGCATCGACACGCCGGCGACGGTTTCGACCGGCCTGCCCGTCCCGGTCACGGCCGCCGTGGATGCCCGATCCGCGGCCGGCGACGGCACTCGGCTCGAGACCATGCTGCTGGTCGCCGAGCCCCTTGAGGGTCTCGCAACCCCGGCCACGGTCACGCTCACCGCGTCGCCCGACGCTGTCGGCATCTTCGCGGGACACCTCCGGCTCGACCAACCCGGACGATACCGCTTGTACCTTGAGGGCTATCCCGATCAGGGTGACGCGGTCATCGACGTAACGAGCGACTCCGCCGGCGATCCCGAGCGGGCCAGCGCCGCTGCCGACCCGCACCTGCTTCGCCAGATCGCCGCTTTGACAGGCGGCGAGTTCGTTCGACTCGAGGAACTGGCCGACCTTGTCGATCGCCTCGACCTGGCCCCTTTGCGGTATGATTGGACGGAGCGAACACCGCTGTGGGACGGCTGGCTCACGCTTGCGGCCTTCGCCGCCCTGCTGACTGCCGAGTGGACACTGCGCAAATGGAGATACCTCCCATGACTGCTCGACCCTGCGGATGCGTGCGACGACGGACTGAGCGTATCATGAACCCTGAATTCTCCGATGCCCGCTGAAGCCCTCCAACTCGACGCCCGACTTGCCCGGCTGCGGCGCCGCTGGATTCTTCGGGACGCGCTGCGCACCACCGGATGGTCCCTCGCTCTATTCGTGCCGATGACGCTGGCGCTCGCGTGGCTGGACTGGCGGCTCGACTTCTCCCCGGCGCTTCGCTCGGCCGAACTCGCCGGGCTGGTGGCTGGCGGGGTCTGGATCTTCCGGCGTTTCGCGATAGCCGCTCTGCGCCAGTCCCGCGACAGCGAGGCCATCGCCCTGCGGGCCGAGGCGGCGGATCCCCGGTTTGCCGGCCGACTCGTCTCCCGCGTCGAGTTCCGCCGCACCGGCCTGCGCCGGGCCGCCGGTTCCATCGCCCTCATGGAGGCCATGTGCGCCCGCGTCGAGGCCCAGGCGGCGGGCGCCCCGCTCGATCGCGCGGTGGACCTTCGCGCCGTCCGCCTGCCCGCCGTTAACGCTGGCATCCTGCTGATCCTGCTCGCGGTCATCGTCACCGTCAGGCCCGCCCACACCCGGATCTGGCTTCACCGAACGCTGCTGCCTCTTGCCGACGTCCCCTGGCCGCGCCGAACTCATCTGTTGGACATTCAATCGCACTACCGGATCCGCCGCGGGGATGTTTTTCAGCTTACGGGCCGAACCATCGGTGAAATCCCCCGCACCGCTCGCGTGAACTGGTGGCCCGCCGACCAGACCGGCCTGCAACTGCGACCAGCCGGTGGCCAGAGCGTGGATGTGCAGCCCGACGGCCGCTTTACGCTCCGGATCGGCCCGCTGCTCCAGTCAATTCGGCTGGCGGTCCAGGCCGGCGACGCCAGTGTGAACGACATCGAGGTCGATACCGTCGTGCCTCCATCGCTCGCCGCCATCCGCGCCGTCTACCACTACCCCGCCTACACCAATCGCTCGCCGGATGAGGTCCAATCCGGTGACATCCGGGCGATCGTCGGGACCCGCGTCGAGTTGACCCTCACCGCTGATCGGCCGGCCGAGCGCATGGAACTTGCCTTTCCCGACCAGCCCGATCGGCCGGCGGAACCCATTGCACTGCCCTCCGAGATTGTCGGCCGAGTGTCCGTCGATGTCGATCGGCGCTGTCGATACCAGATCGCCATGTTCGACCGGTATGGCTTCACCACCGAGACCCCCGCGACTTTTGTCATTGATCCGATCGACAATGAGTTGCCCGACGTCAAGCTCACGCGGCCCGGCAGCGAACTCCAGGTGACGCCCGCAACCCGCCTCACGCTTCGCTTCAACGCTGCCGACGACTTTGGGGTTACCGGCGCTGCCGTCCGCTGGTTCGTCCGGACCGAGGCCGCCGAACCCCTCGATGCCGCGACCACCGCTCCCGCCGATTTCGAACGTACCCTGCCCATCCCCGTCGGCCGGCCGCGCACCGAGTGGGCGGGCGCGTTCGCGTGGGACCTCGCCGCCGCCGGCCTGCAACCCGGCGACACCGTCGAATACGTGCTGGAGGTTCGAGATGCCGGGCTGCACCTGACGCCCGACAAGGTGGGCCGGACGCCTTCGCACGTTCTGCGCGTCGTCGCCACCGACTCGCTGGAGCTGGCCCTCGAAGCCCGTCTCCGCGACACGTTCGCCGAGCTCGACCACCTCATCGTCGACCAACGCGCGGCCCGCGATCAGATTCAGCTCGCCGCCGTTGCCCTGCCCGTGCCCGACGAGCCCCTGATGCCCGCAGACCTCCGCCGCATCCAGGCCGAGCAGCATCGCCAGAAGCGCCTCGCCCGCCTGGCCGAGCGAGTCGTCGAGAGGCTTGCCGAACTCGCCGACGAGATGCAGGACAGCTTCATCGGCGAGCCTGCCCGCCATGAGCAGCTTCGGGCGTTGGCCGCCGGACTGCGACAGCTCGCCGCCCAGCCCATGCAGGCCGCCGCCGATTCCATTAGCCGGGCCCGCGACGCCCTTGACGATCTGGCCACACAGGACACGCAGACGGAGCCCTGACCATGCCCGCTTCATACCGGCCCATCATCCGTGTCGCGTTCCTGGCATGTATCATCGCTTCCGCCACGAGCACCCGCGCCCAGTCGTCCCTCGATCGTGCCCGGGCTGCCCTGGATGAGGCCCGCATCATCCAGACCGAACTCATCGACCGCTTGGTCGAGCTTGACGCCCGGCACCGTCAGGCCGCGTCGGGCGCCGATCTGCTCGCCAGTCTCGAGCGTCTCGGTGAGATGCAGGCGGCCGTCTTGAGCGCGAGCCAGGGTCTCCTCGCTCGCACCTTCGGGAAATCGCTGCAGGACCTGGCTGAAACGGAGCGCCAGGCCCTCGGTCAGCTTGCCGTCGATCAGCAGGCCGTCCGCCAGCGATGGGCCGACTGGCAAACGCGTCTCACCCACACCGTTGGCGGACAGGAAATCCCCGAACCCCTGCAGCGGCTCCAGGAGCGCGCCGCCGATTCCCCAACAAGCGAACTCATGGTCCGCGCGGCCGATCTCGTTCAACAGAACCTTCTTTCCCAAGCCGCTGAGACTGCTCGCAGCGCCGACGACGAACTGACCCGGCTCCGGCTTGCAATGCTGGCCGCCACCCGCACTGCCGAACAGCTCGCCGAGGAACATCTCCGCCTGCTGAGCGAGTTCGCCGATCGGGAGCGTCAGATCCGCTCGCTCTTGACCGACGAGCCCGCGGACCCGCTCGACTGGCGCCGACTCAGCCGCCATCAGGCCGACCTCGCCCGCGAGGTTCGCGTGCTCACGTTCCCCGAGGCCGCCGTCATCCCCGGTGCCCACGAGGCCATTCAGGTCGCCCACGACGCCATGAGCGAGGCCGTCCGACACTTTCAACGGCGCAAAGCCGCGGAAGCCCGCAGCGCCGCCGACGGGGCCATCGCCGCGCTCGAACAGGCGATCGAACGCGCGACGACCGAGGCCAAAAAGGGCTGGGACCTTCTCCTGCCTGCCGGACCTCGAGACCAGAAGCGTCCCGACAAACTCGGCGGCATGCCCGCCATGCCGGGCGAGAGCGGTGCCGGCATCGATATGAGCGCGCTGGCCCAACTCACCGCTGACATTGCCCTGGTCACCCAGATCCGCCGCCGGCAGGTGACACTCTATCGCGAGACCTCCGGCGAGCTCCGCGTGCCTGCAGCGTTGGCCCGACTCGCCGCGGGCCGACAACGCGCCCTCGCTGCGCTCCTGCCTCAACTCGCCCGGCGGGCCGAAGCCTATGATCCGGGGCTGGTCCCCATTTTCGAGGCCGCCCGGCGAGCCATGCTCGACGCCACGGGGCGACTGGAAAAGGATGACCGCCAAGGCGCCGTTCCCTTTCAGCGGTCGGCTGTCGAGCGGCTCACCGAGGCCGAGACACGCATGCGCGATTTCTATCGGCGGCTCCTCGAAGCTCTCGAGCGCTTCAGTGCCCCCAGCGCCGAAGGCGCGCCCCACGGTGCCGAGGGTGAGGAGGAGAAGGCCAAGATGACCGCCCTGCTCACCATGCTTCGCGAAATCGTGCGAATCGGGGCGATCATGAAGGAACTTGACATCGAGATCGCCAAGGCCGAGGCCTGGAACGTCGGGAATACAGCGCCAGACGGCGAGGCCGTGAGCGCCTCAGCCCGCCACCATCGCGAGATGAGCAGGACCGGCTTCGCGATCGTCAAGGAGCTTTCTGCTCTGCCCGGCGATGTGGTGATGTCGCTGCCCGAGGCGGTCCTGGAGGCCGCTCAGTTCCTCGAGGGCGCCGCCGACGCCCTCGACATGCCCGACTTTGCCGAGGTGCGCAAACGGCAGGATATCGCCATGGAGTTTCTCCAGAACGCGTGGCAGACGATGGCACATTCCATGGCCACCCTCTCCTCCGGCCAGGACGCAGACGAGTCCAAGAAGGACACTGAACCGGGTGATCAATCTGATCGCGGGGCCGGCGAAGCCGCCGCCTCGGTCGCCGATCAAGTCGCCGGCGACAACAAGCCCTGGTACTGGGACCTGCCGCCCAGGATGAGGGATGCCGTACTGCAATCACTTGCCGAGCCTTTGCCGCCCAAGTACGCCCCCGCGATCGAACGTTACTATGACCGCCTCAGTCACAGCCAGGCCACGGAGCGCTGACATGATGCCCGACCCGCACATCCGCCCGTTTCGGACCTTCCCCCCAAGCAGCTCGCTGTCCCAGGTCGTGATCGTTGCCTGTGTCCTCCTAGCCGCCGCCACCTTCGCCCAGACACCGCCCAATTTGCCCCTTGAAGACCGCAGTCTGGAGATCACGCCCGAAACCCGCGACGCAATCCGGCGCGGCCTCGATTACCTCGCCGCCCAGCAGAACGCTGACGGCTCTTTCCACGGCCCCCGAGGGCAAAACACCGGAATTGTCTCCTTCATCGTGCTCAGCCATCTGGCCACCGGAACCGTCCCTGAACGCGGCCCCCGCGGGTGCGTCGCGGCGCGGGGCATCGACTACGTGCTCGGGCAGGCTCAGCTCGGCGGACTGGTGTCCAACCCCCGCGACACCGATCACGGCCCGATGTACGAACATGCCATGAGCACGCTGATGCTCGCCGAGGTCTGGGGAATGTACAATAAACCCGGGCTGCTCGACGCCCTCCAGCGGGCGGTCAATCTCATCATCTCGTGCCAGAACGACCAAGGCGGCTGGCGCTATCAGCCCCGTCCGGCCGACGCCGATGTATCCGTGACCGTCATGCAGCTTGTCGCCCTTCGGGCCGCCAAGAACGCAGGCCTCAGCGTCCCGCGACGTACCTTTGACAACGCCATCGACTACGTCAAGAGTTGCGCTGCCCCCAACGGTGGTTTCATGTATCAGCCCGGCGTCGGGGGTGATGGCTACGCCCGAACCGCCGCCGGTGCTTGTTCACTGCTCGCCTGCGGCGATTACGAATCCCCCGAGGTGCTTCGGGCGATCCAGTACCTGCAAGAGCGCAAAGAGCCCGACCAGCGCGGCGACCAGCATCTGCACTACGGCCTTTACTACGCCGCTCAGGTCATGTATCAGGCACCCGACCCGGGGCAGTGGCCGCAATGGTTCCCCGTCGCTCGGGCGGATCTGCTCGGCCGACAGGATGCGGACGGCCACTGGGAAGGCGAGGCCGGACCGCTCTACGGCACATCCATGGCCATTCTCGCCTTGTCAGTCCCGTATCGATACCTGCCGATTTATCAACACTGAGGCCGTCATGTCCCGCGCCCCGACCATATTCACGTTGGCTGCGTGCCTGACCGGCTCAGCGTTGGCCGCGGATACACCGCCGCTGGTCGTCACGCGCGGCCACGCCGCCACCGCCGCCGACCCGCGCATTGAGAACGGCCAGCTTCGTATCTCCGCTTCGGTCAAACCGGTTTCGCTCGACGACTTGGTGCTCATCCAGTTCAATCCGCCGGCACGACGGCTCGCCCCGCTCGCGTGGATCTGCCTGTTCAACGGTATGCAAGTCAGCGGCCAGCGGCTCCAACTCACCGGAGAGGGGGCCGCTCTGACCAGTGGAAACGAAACGACCTTCGCCGCCCCTCAGGACCAGATCGCCGCCGTGTTCTTTCAGGCGGCCCGCCCCGTGTTCGAGCCGCCTCCTGCCGGGATTCGCATCATCTCCGCCAACGGTGACGTCCTGGACGCGCCCTTCGCCGAAATCAACGCCCAGGGCGTCTTCATCGATATCAACCCCGATGTTGATCTCGTGCACCTGCCCCCCGACCGCCTCGCCGCCATCGTCTGGCCTGCTCGCCTTGCTGAGCCTCTTACCGACAGGGCCCTGCCCGCTCGCATAGCGCTACGCACCGGACAAGTCCTCCCCGGACGGCTGCTGGCCCTCGACGATCAGATCCTGCATGTCGAAACCGAAACGGGTCCGTGCGAGATCCCTCGGCGCGAACTTGCAGCCATTCAATCGGCTGCCGTCCGACTCGTGCCGGCCCGGCCGGTGCCAACACCGCCGGACGATGCCTTTCGCCCCGCCTGGCGCGTCGATTCCGACGCCCTCGGCCTCCCGCTCCGTATTGGCGGCCGGTCCTTTAGTCACGGAATCGGCCTGCGTGCCCCTGCCCGGGTCGTGCTGCCGGTCCCCGACCATGTCCGCTGGTTCATCGCCTTGGCCGGCGCCGACGACGATGCTGCGCCGTTCGCCCGCGTGACAGTTGAAATCCATGCCGATGATCGGCTCACCTGGAAGCTCGAAGCTGCCACGCCGGGCAAGCCCGGCCAATACGCCGCCGTCAATGTCCGCGGCGGCCGGACCGTCACACTCATCGTTCGATCCGCCGAAAACAGCGATACCGCCTGTCTGGGAGACTTTGCCCATGCCGCATTCATCATCGACTGAGTCAGATGCCGGTCGCTTGTCGTGTCTCACCGCCTCGCCTGCTTTTTCGCTCGCCCCCTTGACCTCGGGCCCGTCGCACCACGAGCCGCGTCTCATCCTTCTTGCCCTGCTCCTGCCCCTGCTCGCCGGTGCCGCATCCAGCACACAGCCCGCCGGCGGTGCCCGCGTCAATCTGCTTGCCAACGGCGGTTTTGAACAGCACGACGGCATCGGCACCATCCCCCGTCACTGGCAGGTCCTTGACGAGAACTTCGAGTACTTCGGCTGGATCGGTCCCCGCGTCGAGCGTCAGGTCAGCGGCATTCTCCCCCGCACGGGCCGGTTCATGGTCGGCTTGGCCACCGATGCCATGAACGTCGATACCAACGACCGGGAATACCACATCCCGCGATCGGCCATTTATCAGACTATCGCCGTCCCCGGCCGGGGCCGTGGCACGTTCGCCATCTATTACAATGACTTCGGCTCCTCCGCCCTGGCCCATACCTCCGCTATCCGGCTTGCCTACACCATCAGCAACGATAACCCTGCCCACCTGCGTTTCCCCGCCGCGTTCAGCCCCGAACCCGCCAAAACCAAACCCGGCATCTGGTCGTGCCCCTTTTTCCGCGTCTCCCAGCGGCTGCCTCATTCCCAGACCGCAGTCGGTGACTGGACCCGCGCCGCCATCCCCGTCCGGCTCGACAGGCCCGAGCCCGAAATCCGCCTCACGCTCTGGATCGGCATCTTCGACCATCAGAACAGCACGGAACTCGCCTATTACCGAATCGACGACGCCTCCTTTACCCTCGCCGAAGCCTTACGATAAGTCCACCACCTTAAGCTCGAAGACCCGCCGATCAAGCACGAGTACTGCGTGGTGTGGAGGAAGAGGGGTGGTGATGACGCGGCTGAGAATTTCGATGGATCATCGCTGCCTGCAGCTCATTCAGAGGTCTAACCCTGACAGCTGCCTTTCGTGCGGCTCAAGATAGCCGGCTACTTCGCCTTGCCGCTCACGAGCTTGTCCAGATGCTCGAACATCGGGGCATGCTCATCCGGCGAACTGCGGAGGAATTGGGCCATGGCCGCAGCCAGCACCTTCTCTCGGATATAGCCCTGTTTGTCGGCTTCTTTTTCAAAGGCATCAACCAGCTTACAGGGCAGGAAGTATGAGCGTTTCACCTTCTCCATTTGCGACTGTTTCCATGAATGCCTGCGAAGGGTAATACGTTATCGGGGGATGGAAGACCACGTCGACAAGCAGTGCAAGCCGCCGTTTGACTCCCTGTCTGCAATGAACCGATAGAACGTGGCCAGCGAATCGATTACTTCGCCATGTCCTTCAGGGCTTTCATTGGACGCACCTTGACAACCCTGCGGGCAGGCTTGGCCTTGAACATCTGCTCCTGCTTGGTGAAGGGGTTAATCCCCTTGCGAGCCTTGACGGCGGGCTTCTGGACCACCACGATCTTCATCAGCCCCGGCACGACGAACATCCCCGGCCCCTTCTTGCCCACGTTCTTC
>JAFGPY010000081.1 GCA_016935955.1 Planctomycetota bacterium | reverse complement strand
GAAGAACTCCGCGGTCGCGCAGGCCGAGGTCGGATTGTTCGGATAGTTGATGAACATCAGCCGCGCCCGCTTGCGGACATCGGCCGGAATGGCGTCGAGATCCGGCAGGAAATCGTTCTCGGCCACGAGCGGCATGATGTACGGTTCGGCGCCGGCGAAGATCGTGCTGGCCCGGTAGACCGGGTAGCCCGGATCGGGCACCAGGACCACGTCGCCCGGATTGACCACGGCCAGGGGCAGATGGGCGATGGCTTCCTTGGAGCCGATGGTCGGCAGCACCTCTTGTCTGGGGTCCAGGGCGACGCCGAAGCGGCCCATGAACCAGTCGGCGATGGATTGCCGCAGGGTCGGGTCGCCTTCGTCCAGGGCGTACTGGTGCGTGGCGGGATTGGCGACGGCCTCGTTCAGGGCGTCGATGATGAACTGCGGCGTGGGCTTGTCGGGGTCGCCGATGCCCAGGTTCAGGATCGGCCGCCCGGCGGCAATAGCCGCCTTCTTCTTGCGATCGATCTCCGCGAAAAGGTACGGGGGCAACACCTGCAACCGCTGTGCACGCTCGAAAGCCATGGTCCGCTTGCTCCTGTTCGTCTGGTATTCCGGCCGGAAAACACGGAATTATAGTCCCTGCGGCCGCAGCCATAAAGGAAAAAGGCCGGAGCCCCCCCCCGGCCTCGATGCGAACGATGCAGGAGCCGCCGGGCTGCCATTGCCCCGCGGCTCCTGTCTGGTTGTTGTTCATCGCTCACCGACACGCCCGCGCCGCGCTATTGCCGCTGTCGTCTGCCTCGCCGGGCGGCCATGGCCGAC
Source organism: Planctomycetota bacterium (assembly GCA_016935955.1). The sequence goes on along the minus strand of JAFGPY010000081.1, from coordinate 13,905 downwards.
AAGCCCAGGGTCAGCAGGCCCATCGTGGCCGGCTCGGGGACGGGGTCCAGGAGGACGGCGCGAACCGAGCGATGGCTCTCACTGGTCCATGCAGTGGCGCAAATCTGGCCGCGGTCGTTGATCCCGCTGGCGTCCAGGATGAGGCCGGACCATTCTTGCGGAACGAGATCGTTGAGGTCGGTCATCGTGCCATCTTCCCAGATCCAGCCGTGCAGCAAGGCATTGCCTACGGTCTGAGCCTGGCCCACCACCTGAGAGAGGTTGTTGATGCCTTTCGCATAGACCCTGTCGCCTCCGAGTGTCCCCAGGTCTTGCTCTACGCCATTCTCCCATAAAAATGAGCGGCGAATCGACTGGTTGTAGTTGGCGGCTTGGACTGCGACTTGTCCATGGTCATTGACATCCCATGCTTCGGCCGATGCTAATCCGAAGCGGCCAATCTCGACCCTCGATCCGTTGTGCCACATCACAGCGACGCCATCGTCGGAGCCAACCACCTGTCCGGCCTCGTTGATTGCGTAAGCAATGCTTCTGCCGCTGTCGCTGTCATCCAAGTCTATCATCACGTTATCTTGCCAAAGGAAGGCATGCCAACTGCTGTAAGAGTAGTGGGCATTGCCGACAATCTGTCCCGCATTGTTGACATCTCTCGCCTGACTCCCGTACCTGCTCAGCGAACCGAGATCGACCAGGCCGCTCCCCGACGTCCACGAGAACGCCCGCCAGGTTTCGTCACTGTCTCCCGCATACCCGACGACAGTGCCGGTATCGTTGATGCCGTCCGCCTGTCCATACTTCCCGCCAAATGTGCCCAAGTCGTGCATCGCAGTGCCATCCCAGTAGAACGGGTGCTCGTAGCCTCCAGCATGGCCGACAATCTCGCCTTGTTCGTTGATTGCGTGTGCCCTGCTCCCCCCGTCGGGCAAGGTTCCCAAACTGGTTACGGTGTAGGTAGATGTGGCCAAAACGGGAGGCGCCACGCTGAGTGCAAGAAGCGGGATCAGCACCAAGGACAAACGGCGCCTCCGCCGCACGAGCAACGCCGACAGGCTCAGGGCCAGCATGCCCATAGTCGCCGGCTCGGGGACGGGGTTGGCCTGAAGTCCGTCAGTAATGAGGTACTCTGAGGAGAATGTCAGGCTCGCGATGGGGCTATCGCTGTGCCAGCCGTGCCATTCGAGCAAGCCGTCTGCGAAAGCCGACCGATTGTAGCTGAACTGCTCCGTGCCCAGGTGCTGGTCGGCCGGTCCGTAGAAATCCACCGTGATGGTGGCCGGGCTGCCCTGTGTGGAAGCACCCCAGAAGGCGCCGAAGTCGCAAACGGGGGCCGAGAACTCAAGGGTGATCAACGCATCAGGGGAATTGATGCCCAGCCCCTGGAAACCCTCGGCCACTTGCGCCACGCCGTAGGGCGGTTGGCCCGATGTGCCTATCCTGAACGTTGACGTTGTGCCGGGCCGGTAGACAATCATCACGTCGGTAGTGTCGGCGGAAATTGTGCCCGCACCCCCCAGGACCGCCTGGCCGTTGGGCAGGTATGTATAGTAGGGACTCGTCCGATACGGCGTGAAGTCCTCCCATCCCTCGCTGTAGTCTCCGGTGAACTGGCCGACAGGAGTCACCTCCGCACAAGCACGACTGGGCAGGCTCCCCAGGATCGTCAGGACAATCGCCGTCGAAACACACAGGCCTTTCAACTGTCGCATCTTTGACTCCCTCCAATCAGTGCCGGTCCGTTGACGGGAAGAACAAGGGGGACGATGGTCTGCGGCCCTGTGGTCGCAGGTCGTCCCCCGGTGTCTCGTCGCGTGCACGGACATCACGGTCCCCGGCCGCAGTGCCTGCGCACGGACGGACTGTCCTTGTCACAGATTGTCTGACTCATAAAAGGGGGGTTGCTTCAATCCCGCTATCCGCAACTCCACCCAGTCGTGCAGGGCGATTGGCCGCACGGGCGCAAAAAAAACCGGGAACCGCGACCTCCGGCACGCCTTGCGGCATGCGCGGCCGTCACGATCCCCGGGTGCACATCATGCAAAACCAACTACCCCAATCAACATCAGAAACCTAACACGAGTTACAGGCTCAGGCAAATGGAAAACCCCTTTTTCCCATTTTTGATATCATTACTGCGAGGCTATCAATTTGCTTGCGGCCTCCGTGCCGTGCCTACCGCCGTCTCCCCGACAGTACGCCGCCGGCATGTGTGCACGTCAGGTTCTTAGGTACACCGGCTTTCACACCGTAGAAACGAGAGGGGTGCACTCTGGAGGACGGACGAAGTCCGGACCCAAGTGTGCGGTTGCGTTGCCGGGAACGGGCAGGGCGTTCGACATGGCCGCAAGCGGCCATGGCACCCTGACCTGAAAATGTGACGTGCACCCGGCCGGCATGCTGCCGACACACGGCGATTGCTTCGCGAGCGCCGCTATGGTACTCTAGCGGTTCTGTGCCGCCCTCGGGCGGCGTCCTGTGGGACTGAGTGTCGGGAAAGGCGGAACGTGAGCGAGCGGACGGAGCTGGGCGAGGCGGTGTCGCGCGACATCCTGCCCTTTGTGACCAAGCCGAGCCAGTACATCGGCGGCGAGATCAACGCCGTGTGCGGCGACTGGGATGCGGCGCGTGTGCGATTCTGTCTGGCGTTTCCCGATACCTACACGATCGGCGTCTCGCACCACGGGTCGGCCATCCTCCACGAGATGCTCAACGCCCGGCCCGGCACGCTCTGCGACCGCACCTACCTGCCGTGGACCGACGCCCAGCAGCGGATGCGCGATGCCGCCGTGCCGCTCTGGTCGTGGCAACTGCGACGCCCGGTCCGCAGCTTCGACATCCTGGGCGTCAGCCTGCAATACGAACTGCTCTACACCTCGACGCTGAACCTGCTGGACCTGGCCGGCGTGCCGCTCAGGGCCGCAGACCGGACCGACGCCGATCCGATCGTCATGGCCGGCGGCCCCGGGGCGAACAACCCCGAGCCCATGGCCCCGTTCATCGACCTCTACCTGATCGGCGACGCCGAGGACGCGTTGCCGGCCGTGCTCGACGAGTACGAGGCCCTCCGGCGCGCCGAGCCGTCACTCGCGCGGGCCGAGTTGATCTGTCGCCTGGCGACGAAGTTCCCGTTCCTCTATGCCCCGGCGTTCTACGAGCCCGAGTACGGTCCGGACGGCCGCCTCCGCGCGGTTCGCCCGACGCGCGACGGATTGCCCGAGCGCATTGCGGCCGCCCACGTGGCCGACCTCGACGCGGCGCCGTCGCCGGTGCACCCGGCGGTGCCGTTCAGCGAGGGTGTGCACGAGCGGCTGACGATCGAGATCATGCGCGGCTGTCCGCGGCGCTGCCGCTTCTGCGAGGCCGGCCACACCAAGGGCAAGGTCCGCCTGCGGTCGCCGGAGCGGATCCTCCAGATCGCCCGCGCGGGCATCGCCTCCACGGGCTACGAGGAGATTTCGCTGCTGAGCCTGAGTTCGTCGGACCATCCACAGTTGCGGGAGATTCTGCGGCTGCTGGACGGCGAGTTCCGCGAGCAGAACGTGTCGCTGGCCCTGCCGAGCCTGCGCACCAACGAGCAACTGGCGGGCCTGCCGGGGTTGCTCTCGCAGGGCCGCAAGGCCGGCCTGACGCTGGTGCCCGAGGCGGCCACGGAGCGTCTGCGTCAGGCCATCGGCAAAGACGTCGACGAGCGGCACCTGGTGGACGGCGCCCGCGAGGCGTTTCGCCGCGGGTGGAACCTGCTGAAGCTCTACTTCATGGTCGGCCTGCCGGGCGAGCGCGACGAGGACATCGACGGCATCATCGCCCTGTCGGTCCGTCTGGCGCATCTTCGCGAGGAGTTCGCCAAGGGGCCGGCGCGGATCAATGTGGCGGTCTCGACGTTCATTCCGCGGCCGCACACGCCGCTCGAGTGGGCGCCGATGGTCGACGAGGCGTACATGCAGCGGGTGCGCGGGCGGCTCCGCGAGTTGGCCCAGCCGCACCGCTACCTGAGCGTGAAGTTCCACCACATCGAGCGGTCGCTGCTGGAGGGCGTGCTGAGCCGGTCCGACCGCCGCATGGCCGCCGGCATCGAGGCCGCCTACCGCGCCGGTGCGACCTTCGACGCCTGGAACGAATCCTTCGATTACGCGCGATGGACCGAGGCGTTTCGTGCCGCCGGTCTCGACGCGGCCGACCATGCGCACCGCGGCCGCGAGGCCGACGAGGTGCTGCCCTGGTCGCACATCGACATGGGCATCCCGGCCGAGCAATTGCGGCGGCAGTACGAGCGAATGCTGGAAACCCTCGGCCGGGAAGTCTAACGGGTAAGATGTAGGGTGGCTGCTTGTCGTAGATCCCGAGCCGGGTCGAGGGGCAGCCACGCGAAATGCAGATCCGAGGTGCCATGCAGGATTTCGCATGAAGAACGCCGGAGGGTGCCACGCTTCTGCTCGCAGAAGCGTGCCGACAACACCGTTGCGCGCGAGCACGCGTCTACAAGTAGACGCGTGGCACCCACCACAACAGACATCCCAGAAGTTTATGCGATACCGATCAGGCCGCCATCGCCCTTTCATGATCGCTGTGAATCCGGTAGAATAGACTTGTGGTGCGACCCGTCTGATATGCGGGCGGGAGTCCGCCGCCAGGAGGTGCGCAGTTGGGTCACGGCGACAACCATGCTGATCCACGCCGCGCGACCGCAGGGATGTCGCGTCGCGAGTTCCTGCGGCACGGCGTGTCGGCTGCAGCGGCCGTCGGCGCCGCGGCGGCGCTGCCCGGCGCCGTAGGGCGGTTGCTGGCCCAGGAAGCGCCCGCGGCGGCAACGGCCGAAGCGGCCGCCAAGAGTCGCGTCATCGTCATCACCCATCCCGAGGCCCTCGTTCGCGAGTACTCGGCGAATCGTCCGGTGCTGGAGCAGATGCTCGAACGGGCCGTTCGCGAACTGGTCGGCGCCGACAGCGAGAAGAAAGCCTGGCGGCACGTGGCTCTGCCGGGCGAACCGGTGACGGTCAAGACGACCCGCGCCGGCGGCGAACTGCTGAAGACGCACGAGGAGCTGTCGGCCTACATCTCGCGGCGGCTGGTCGAACTGGTGGGCAGCGACAAGGACCGCGTTCGCATCTGGGACCGGCCCGACCTGAGCGGCGCGGAGATGGAACTGTCGGAACCGTTCCTGCTGCCGACGCGCGGCAAGGAGACGCGGCTGCGAGCCGCACTGGTCAAGGACTCGCCGGCGATCATCAACATGCCGGTCCTGAAGACGCACTCGGGCACCGGCGCCTCGATCGCCATGAAGAACCATTTCGGCTCGATCAACAACCCGTCGGTGTTCCACAGTTGGCTCAAAGGCGACATGGCCAAGAGCATCGCCGAACTGAACAACGTGGACCCGATCCGCACGCGGACGCGCCTGATCGTTGTGGACGCCACGCGGCCGCTGTTCGCCGAAGGGCCGACGGACAACCCCGACTTCCGCTGGACGTTCGGCGGTCTGATCGTCGGCACCGATCCGGTGGCCGTCGACAGCGTGGGGCTGGACATCCTGGAGAAGCGGCGCGAGGAGCATCTCGGCCGCGCGTGGCCGCTGGACCATGCCCGCGAGATGGTCCGCTGGGGCCAGAAGATCGGCCTGGGCAACGCCGACGCGTCGCGCATCGAGGTCGTGCGGATCAAGCTGGACTGACCTGCGCCGCGCCGCTGTGTACGCCTGCCCTTTGCCCCTCGGTGCCATGGCGGCCGTAGTGTGCCGCCATGCCGATGTTCGGCAACGCTCCACCAAGCTCTGGCCGGGTGCCATGCTTCTGCTTGCAGAAGCATGCCGAGACCTGTTTATCCCTGCCGCATCAGCGCGATCAGCAGGACAATGAGGCCTGTCGCCACAACCGCGCCGCCGAAGAGGCCCAGTTTGCCGCGACGCGAGGGCCACGCATAAAACCCTGTCGCGACGGCCGCAATCTCCACGAGGCAAGCCCCCAGCACGTCGCCGACCACGCCCCGCCACGGCACGTCGCCTTTCAGCGCGGCGATCGCCGCCATGGCCGCCAAACCGCCAAGCAAGAGCGCCAGCGACACCGTGCCTGCCGCGCGGCGAAACGGTCGCGGGTTGAAGTTGCCTTCGGCAGAGTCTGGTGCGGAGTGGGCCATCGTGGGAAGATCGCGGATACTTGGTGCAACTGTAGACAGCCAACCTGAGTCAACTCGCCGCGTCACGGCTCGGGTTTGGCCTTCAGCTCCTGGAGTTCCCGGGTGAGCTTCTCGATCGCGTTGCGCATCTCGGCCTGGGCATCGGCGTGGGTCTGCCGCTCTTTGGTCAGGGCCTCCTGGGCCCGCTCGAGTTCGGCCGACCGTTGCTCCAGTTGATCCTTCAGGTCGCTGTTCTGCGTGGTCAGTTCGGCCTGCTTGGCTTGGGCGTTCTCCTGGGCCTGGGCAAGGCCGGCCGCCGCCTGGCGGTATTTCTCGTCGCGCGTCTTCAGCGCCTCCTGCAGGCCCTGCACCTCTTTGGCCAGCGCGTCGCAACGGTTGTCCAGCAGGGTCTGCTCTTTCTGCAACGTCCTCACTTCCGTCCGCCACAGGAAGGCGCCCAAGGCCAGCCCGCCGCCCGTGCCGGCAGCGGCCGCCGCCAGACCCACGATCACCATGATCACGATTGCTTTCCGCTTTGCCACGGTCATGGCCCTCTCACGAGACGTGCTCGACCGTCCGGCCACAGAACAGGAATGCTACCCAATGTGACCAGATGGCCGGCAACTTGTCAAGGCAGAGCAACGGGCGGACGGCATTAACGTTATGGGGACGTGGCATGGGCGCGAGCACCTATGCCACGTGCCACGGGCAACACCAGGGGCAGGATGCCCCTGGGACTCACGGGCAAGATGCCCGTGCCACGGTACAGCATCCCCAGAACGTTCATGCACGCCGGCGGAGCGCTTCGGCCGCAGGACTCACATGGCCAGCACGGTCCTCGCGCGGCGGCGAACATAGGCCCGCTCGTCGTCCAGGTAGGGCTCGGCCAGCGACCGGTCGGGTCGGCCCATGCGGCTGAGGGCCTCGGCGACCGCGAGGTCCAGTTGCCAGCGCGCCTCCTCGGCCACCTGGGCCCGGTTGCCCATGCTGAACTGGAGGAAGCGACGGGTGTCGAGGTTCTTGCGGGTCAGCACGCCGCGAACGGCCTTCTCGGCCGACGCGTCGCCGATGCGGCCCAGGGCGCGCACGGCGGCAATGACCGCACTGAGCGTCGCCTCGCCGTCCTGGAGCACCTCGCACAGCGCCGGGACGGCCTCGCGGCTGCCCACGCGGCCCAGCAGCACGATCGACGACATCCATTGCGGCGCGGCCTTGCGGGCGTTGAGGGTATCGTCGCGCCGCTCGCGCACGGCGGCAATCAACTCGCCGGCGCCCGAAGCGTCGCCGGCCATGGCCAGCGTGGCCGCCGACCAGAACCGTTGAGCGGGCACGTCGGATCGCAGCGCGTCGCGAAGCGCGGGCAAGGTCTCCTGATGGTCACGGGCCAGTTGCCACGCGGCATCGAACGGCTTGTCCTCGCCGAGCCGCTCGACCAGTTGCTCGGCCGTCCCCTCGGGCAAGGCCGGCAACGGACGGTCCGATTCGCGCAGTGCCCCGCACTTTCGCAGAATGCCTTGCAGTTCGGCCACGTCGATGGTTCGCGGCGTCAGGCCTTGCCGCGCGGCCAGCGCCGCGGCGATGCCCGCCACCTCGCCGATCCGCTGCATGTCGCGCTGCATCCGCAACTGGTGGTGCGCGTCCTGCGTCAGCGACAGGGCCCGGCAGGCCACCAGCAGCCCTTCGACGCGCCGCGGCAGCAGGCACCGGTACGGTATCTCGCACCCCATGAGCTTTCGCCATTGCCCGAGCAGCCAGACCCACATTGCGCCGCCGTCGGATTCGTTCTCGTAGTCGATGGCGTGGTTGTCGTAGTGGCTGAACGCGTAGCCGATGACGTCGGGGAACTGCCGGCCGGCCACCTGGTCGCCGAGCGTCAACTGGTAGTCGCCGACGATCTGGCGTCCCTGCCTCAGGCCGAGGTGCGGCGCGATGTAGGTCCACCGCGCGTCGTCGGCCCACGCCGACTGCCGCAAGTGCCGCAGGCCCAGGCCGCGGCCGCGCGTCAGGTCGGTCACGTCGTCCGGGTCGACGTACCCGGCGTCGAAGTTGACGATGACCATCTTCAGGCGGTCGAGGGGTTGCCCCTGGTCGTCCTTGGCCGGCTCGACGGCGCCGGCGCTCTGGCTGAAGGCGTGGAGCAACCCATCGCCCTCGCGGCCGTAGACGAATTCGGCTCCGGCCATGGCGGCCACGTCGCCGTCGCCCGTCGAATCGACGAACGCCGCCGCCTCGCAGAACCGCACGCCCTCGGGTCCGGCGGAGACCACGGCCGTGACGCGGGCCGGCGTCTCGCTGTCGGTGGTTCCGCGGCGGACGAGCGCCTTGGACCGCCAGTCGGTCGGCTCGTAACGTTCGGCGATGACGCCCGTGGCCGTGGCGCCCAGCGCCAGCCGCACGCCGGCCTCGGTGGCCAGTTCCAGCAGGGCGACCTTCTTGGCGTCCGGGTGGAAGCAGTGGTTGTCCCAGGCCTTCAGCTCGTGGCGGCCCATGAACAGCGGCGACAGTTCGCCCGCGCGGCGATCGATTTCGTCCTGCAGGCCGCCGGTGCGACCGTGGTAGTACATGTGAATGCCGCCGCCGGTTCCGATGCCGCCCAGGTAGGTCAGCGGCTCGACGAGCAGGGTGTCGGCGCCGTGCCGCGCCGCGGCAATGGCCGCCACGGCGCCGGCCGTGCCTCCACCGAGGACGATCACGTCGGCCCGCTCGTGCGGAGGCGGGGGCAGCAACGATCCGGCCTCGTCCAGCGGCGCGTCGTCCTGCGGGACGTGGGCCTTCGCGGCCGCGGCGCCGACCGATTCGCCCAGGGCGATCAGGGCGGCAGGACTGCACGCGCCCGCCTGGTCGGCGTCGTCGGACGTCCGCACGGGCCCCGCGAGGAGGAGTCCCTGCCGCGACGCCGGCTCGGCCTGCGGGTCGGCTGCGACGCGCGGCGACAGGGGCAACGGCTCGACGCTCATCGTCGTGACGAGGGCCCCGCGCACGGCGGCCTCGCGGTCGCGGACGGCGTGCAGGACCTGCGGCACGGCGAGGTGCGCGTCGACGATCGAGTCGGTGGGCATCGTGAACTGGATGGCGGCCTCGCCGGACCAGAGCGACGGTCGCACGACGACGCTCGTCGCCGGTCCGCACGGCCCGAGGTCCACGGCTTCGGCAAGGGGTTCGTCCAGACCGTTGAGCATGACGGTCAGGCGGGCGGGCACGCTGTCGGCGCGGCGAAGCGGCAGGCCGGCGTCGCGAGCCAGCAGTAGCGTGTCCGTGGCGTCGACGACGAGGTCGGCCCGCAGGGCGTGCTGTCCGGACTTGCAGCCGACGAGAATTCCGGTGATGCGTCCGTCGTCGTCCTGCACCGGGCAGAGCGGCGCGGCGTAGAGCAGCAACTCGACGCCCGCCTCCTCGGCCATCTGGTGCATCATGAGTTCGGCCGCAGGCGGACAGAGCAGCCCGTCGCGTGCGGCGTTCTGGTCGGCGAGATTTCGCAGCAGTTCGGCCGCCAGTCCGCCGAGCGGCGGCGACGGATCGTCGGCAAGTTGCAGGGCCTGGGTCAGTGCGATTTCCCATCCGAGCTGGGCGCGTCGCGAGACCAGCAGCACGTTGCGTCCGGCGCGTGCCGCCGTCAGGGCCGCAGCCCATCCGCATAGCCCGCCCCCGGCAACCAGGATTTCGTGTTTGCGATCGAAAACGTCATGGGCCATCCCTGAATCTCCCTTATCGCCACATTCACCGGCCAGCCAAAGCGCGTATCATACCCCCGCACGTCCGGATCATGCAAGGGCGGGCGCCATTTCGGGCGATTTGCGGCCGCGGAGGTCCGGAGCGAAGGTTGCATTTCTCCCGCCTCTGGCCGACAATACGCACGGTTGTCGTCCGTCTAAGAGACTGTGTGAGAATCGTGGCATGGGCGTCCCGCCCATGAGTCCCACGGCCGTCTCGGCCGTGGATTTGCAGGGCCGAGACGGCCCTGCGACTCACGGGCAAGATGCCCGTGCCACGGTACAGAGCAGGTTTCACACAGGCGCTATGATAGCGTAGGAGGATCGGATGAAGTATGGCCTTTGCCTGATCGCGGCCGTGGTTGTCGTTGCGTGGCTCTGCGGCCCTGCCGGCGCGGATAGATACGACGGGTCGGTGAAGACCGACGGCCAGGGAGCGGTGTTGGTCGTTCGCAACAGCCGCACTGCCCCGACGCAGGAACAGACCCAGACAATTGCGGCCTGTTTCGACCGCGTGCGGTCCATGCTGGAGGCGGCGGGCCTGCCGCTGCGCGTCGTGGACGACACGGACGTGAGCCCCGAAGTGCTGGCCGAGGCCTCGCTGGTGGTGCTGCCCTACAATCCGCTGCCGACGCCGTCGCTGGGCGAACACCTGCCGACCTATGTCCGCAAGGGCGGCAAGGTCCTGGACCTCGGCGGCAGTTCCGAGACGCAACGGGTCGTGGGTCTCGACGAGTTGGCGTCGCGGAAGGCCCGTCGGGACGGCGAGTTTGCTTCGCTGGTGTTCGCCGACGACGCGCCGAGCGGGCTCCCCGCCGTATCGAACCCCGCGACGAGCGTTCACATCATGGACGTGACGGAGCCCGGGACGCGCGTCCTGGCCCACTGGGCGTCCGGCGACGGCAAGCGGTCGCCGTACCCGGCCGCGATCGAGACTCCGGGCGGCATCTACCTGACCGGCATGCTGACCGGGGACGACGCCGAGCGGAAAGTCGATCTGCTGCTGCGGCTGTCGGCACACCTCTGCCCGTCGCTGGGACCTCGGGCCGTGGAGCGGCTGCTGGGCCGAGTCAGTCTGAAGCCCAGCGACCGGGACGACTGGCGGACGGTGGCCCGCCTGGCGGCCGAGTCGCGGTCGCTCCTGGAGAGCGATCCGCTCGGCGCCGCGGCCGTGGCCCGAAAGGCCGTCGCGGCGTGCGAACTGGCGTCGGCCGCCGACATGCCCGCCCGCGAGAACGAGCTGCGCGTGGCTTGGGTGCCCAACCCGCTGGCCGGCGAAGCGATCGATTGGGACGCCCTGGCCGGCCGCCTGGCCGAGGCCCGCTTCACGGCCATCGTCGTCGAGAGCGGCAGCCCGGCTTACGCGGCGTATCCTTCGAGGATCTTTGCCGCCGGCGACAAGCTGAGGGCCCGCGGCGACCAGGTGGCCGCCGCCCTCAAGGCCGCACACGCACACGGCCTGAAGCTCTATGTCCTGCGGCACTCGTGGCACGCCGTCGGCGACAACGGCTTCGCGGGCGGGCAACTCGCGACGCTGCGGCTCAGCCAGGAAGACGACAAGCGGGCGACGATCGACTGGGCGTGCCCCAATCGCGGCAACACGGTCGAACGGGAGCTTGCGGCTATTGAAGAACTGCTGACCGCATACGACGTGGACGGGTACGTGCTGGCCTCGGTGGGTTTCGCCGGACCGAACGCCTGCACGTGCCGGGAGTGCCAGGCGGCGGCCGAGCGCCGGCTCAGCAAGACGATCGAGAATTGGCCCGACGACCTCTTCCAGGACGGACCGCCGCGACATCACTGGCTGGCCTTGCGCCGTGAGACCGTCGCCGCGGCCGTGGGTCGGGCGGCCGAGGTGGTCCGTCGCGTGCGGCCCAAGGCCAAGGTGCTCGCGGCCCTGAGCGCCGAGGACATAGCGGACGCCGACCGCGCGGGGCTGAACTGGTCGGCCTGGGTGGACGCCAAAAGTATCGACCTGTTGCTGGCCGTGGACTGCGACGTACCGGACGAGAACCTGGCCGGCGTGGTGACCGACCAGGTGTCGCGTGCCGCCGGTCGCGTGCCGGTGGTGCCGATCCTGGCCCCTGCCGCAGCCCGGGCCGCGTCGCTGGACTGGGCGGCCATGGCCCGCCGCATCGACGCCGCACGCTCGGGCGGGGCGAGCGGATACGGCCTGTTGCCCCTGGCCGACCGCTCCGGGCGGCTGATGGAATTGCTGCGGGTGGGCCCGAATCGGCCGGCAGTGAAGCCGCAGGCCGACGACAGCCGAAGAGAACCATAAATCGTCTGGGCCGCCTGGGTGTTCGTATATAATGTAAGGATACGAGGTTGGCATGTCCCGCGCCCTCGTCGGGGGGGAGCGGCGGGCGGGCGTTTTGGCGAGGTCAGAGCCTTGAAACGGACCTTTCTCATCCTGTGGGCGGCGGCCCTGTTCTGCGGGACGGCCCGGGGCGACGTGTTCCACCTCAAGGGCGGCAGCACGATCGAAGGCGAGGTGCTGCAGCACAAGGGCGACGTCATCGTGGTGATCGTCGGCAGCGGCGAGATATCGATTCCGGCGGCCATGGTCGAACGGCGCGAGCGGGCCCCCTCTCCGACCGAGCAGTACAGCCGGCGTCTGGCCGCCCTGGAGCCTACGGCCGCGGCCCACGCGGACCTGGGTCGCTGGTGCGCCGGGAAGCAGCTCAACGAACAGGCCCGCGAGCATTTCCTCCAGGCCCTGAAGCTCGACGAGAACAACGAGACCGCGCGGCGGGCCCTGGGCTACGTCCGCTACGACAATCGCTGGACGACCCGCGACGAAATCCGCGAGGCCAAGGACGCCGAGCCGCCGGACCCGGCCGCCCGCGACCACGAGTACCGGTTCCGCAGCAAGCAGTGGACCGAACGACTGCGCGAACTGGGCGGCGGGCCGCTGAACCAATGGCAATTCAGCGACGCGTTCACCGAGGGTCGCAACGAAGTGCTGGCGATCAGCGATCCGGCGGCCGTGCAGCCGCTGCGCGACGTGCTGGCCCGCCATCCCGAGGAGCCCGTTCGCCTGCTGGCGGTCGAGGCCCTCGGCCGCATCGGCGGCGACGATGCCGCCCTGGCATTGGTGGACATCATGACGAGCGACGCGGACTCGGAGGTCTGGCATCGCAGCCGCGAGGTGCTGGCCGAAATGGACAGCAAGAAGGCCGGCCAGGAACTGACGAACCTGATGCGCAAGGGCGGCGAGGTGGCCCGCGACCGCGTGGCCGGGGCCGTGGCCGACGCGGGTCTGATGAATTCGGTGCCCGGCCTGATCCGGTCGCTGATCACTCGCGAGGTCCGCGTCATCGTGCACGAGACCGTCGAGTCGCAGCGGGCCTGGATCGCCATCGGCACGCGCTACGGCTACGTGGCCGACCTCGAGCCGGTGGTGGCCGAGGGGGCCGTGGCCTTCAACCCCGTGATCGGCTACATCACCCAGGGCGCCGTGCTGGATGTTCATGCCCGCGTCGAGCCGTGGGCCGAACGGATCATCATCACCGTCACGCACCCCGAAGTGCTGGAGGCCCTGAAGCGCATCACGGGAGCGGACTTCGGTTACGACGTTCGGGCCTGGCGCCGCTGGTACGGCCAGTACCTGGTCCAGCAGCAGAACCAGCCGAGCGACGCAACGCCCGCCGCACCGGCGTCGTCCGACCAGCCGCAGAACGAATCGCCCCAGCCGCAGACTCCCGCCGCGCAGCCGGAAACTCCGGCCGCCGAGCCCCTGCCCTAAGCGGTGTCAGGTAAGTCTTCTTACCTTGGGTGCCATGGCTGCCCCGCAGCCATGCGCCGGGCGGGAACCATTCGGCATGCCTGCAGGGGCAGGCATGGCACCCGCTATGGGCATCCCAAGAGACTTACGTGACACCGCTTAGTCGGTATTACATGAGTCTCTTGGGATGTCGGTAGTGGGGGCTGGGTGCCACACCTTGGAGCGGCCCCGCAGGGGACGCCAAGGTGTGCCCTCCGATACGCACACTTTGGTCCCGACTTCGTCGGGCCTCCAAAGTGTGGCACCCCCGCCGCCGGGGCAGCCATGGCACCCACAGCAAAAGATTTTTCTGACACCGCTTAG
>JAFGPY010000011.1 GCA_016935955.1 Planctomycetota bacterium | reverse complement strand
ATCTTCGAGACGATTCCCGGCCGCGTGATGATCACCTACATCGCCGAGGACCTCGGCAGCCAGGAAGCCCTGCTCTTCTCGCGCGAGTGCATGCAGACGTTCCTCTTCCCGCGCATGAAACGCATGATGGACCTCACGCGGCAGCACGGCTCGCACGTCTTCACGCACAGCGACGGCGCCGTGCGGCCCGTGATCGCCGACCTGATCGATCTCGGCGTCGAGGTGCTCAACCCGATCCAGTGGCGATGCCCGGGCATGGAGCGCGAAGGTCTGAAGCGCGACTTCGGCGACCGCCTGGTCTTCCACGGCGGCATGGACAACCAGCACACGGTTCCCTTCGGCTCGGTCGACGACGTGCGGCAAGAGGTGCTCGACAACCTGCGCATTCTGGGCGCCGGCGGCGGCTACGTCCTGGCCCCCTGCCACAACATCCAGGCCATCACCCCGCCGGAGAACATCGTCGCCATCTACGAGACCGGCTACGAGAACGGGTGGACGTGACCGCAGAGTGTCGCTCGTTTGCCGCACGTTGCAGTAGGGGCACGGCCAGCCGTGCCCGCGATGAGGCAAGGACCATCGGCATGCTTCTGCCCCTCGACTTCGCTCGGGATCTGCGACAAGCAGAAGCATGACACCCCATGGGCCAGAGTCACTCGTGAGCGACCCTTACTTGAGAACCTGCCGCAAGGCCGCAAGAGCGTCGCGGCGGGGAATCAGGAACTCGCAGGGACAACACTTGTTGCGACGGGCGAACCATCCGAGCGTCGCCGCAGCTGCCAGGCCGTAGCCGATGAGCGAGGCTGCGGCCGCACCGTTGATGCCCCAGCGCGGAATCATCACCAGGTCCAGCGCCGTGACGGTCGCCAGCGTCGCGGCCGCGATGACGGCCGGAGCCCATGGCCGTTCCTGGGCGTAGAAGACGGCGAAGAGCATACGGGCGAAGCCGATGGCCAGCACGCCGGGCAGCAGGATTCGCAGCGGCGCGATGCTCGGTGCAAACTCCTGCCCGAACGGCACGACGATCAGCCAACGCGAGACCACCTCGAAAGCCGCCACCAGCAGCAGGCCCGCCAGCAGCCCGCGACGGCACAGCGAGGCCGCGGCGCCGGGAATCTCCGACGGCGGCAGGCTGCTCATCCGTGGGAAGAGCACGTTCTCAACGGCCAGCAGGAAATAGAGGACGACCTCGGCCACCTGGACGCCTCGCGAGTAGAAGCCCACCTGGGCCGTGTCGCCCGTCAGGTACCGTACCAGGTAGACGTCGGCCCGCAGCACCAGGAGCAGGAGCACGGCCGAGACATGAGCCCGCCAGCCGTAGGCCACGAGCGCACGCACAATGCCGCCCTGCTCCTGCTGCTTCTCGTTGCTACCCGCCGCAACCAGCCGTATGACGATCCCCAGGGCGACCGCATCGGCCAGCAGGTAGGCCGCAACGCTTGCGGCCACAATCGTCTCCGGCTCACGCGACCAAGCGGCCACCAGCACGGCGGCACCGGCGGCATAGAGCCAACGGTAGGCCAGCAGGATAGCCATGCGGCGATTGAAGGCCTGGCGTCCCTGGCAGACGGCCATGGTGGTCTGAATGAGAATCTCCAGCGGGATCACGGCCGCAGCCAGCGCCGCCAGTCGCAGTTCAATGCCGATGGCCCCGACCACCAGCGGCAGCGCCGCCAGGTAGGCCCCGGCAAGAACCAGCCCGCAGCCCAGGGCCACGGCCAGTGCGGCCGCGACGATCCGCCGCGCGTCGTCCGGGCGTCGGCTCAGGAAATGGCTCACGGCCGCAGGCAGACCGAGCGTGCCGAACAGGGCCAACACGTTGGGTCCGACCATGGCCATGACGATGCGTCCGGCCTTCTCGGGACCGAGCAGCCGCGCGACCAGGATGCTGACGACGAGGTTCGCCGCCAGACCGGCCATGTACGCGGCAAAGGTTACGGCAACGTGTCGCCCGAAGCGCTGGCTCATGGCTCCTAATGGTAGCCGACGGCCTCGCAAAAGAAAAGCGCCGGGGCGGTTGCCCCGGCGCGGAAGGATGCTCGGAACGGCTCGTTCTCGGTTTGTGAGGGCGGCTCGCGAGCCGCCCCTACAACGATAACGGCCTCTGTGCTGCGGGCACGGCTGGCCGTGCCCCCTACAGGCCCATGGCGTCAGGCCTTGACGATCTTGCTGCGGCCCTGCTTGACGTGGGCCGTGGCGTTACGCGTGTCGACGACCAGCTGGGCGTGCTGCACGATCCAGTCGTAGTCGTAGCACGAGTGGTCGGTCGAGATCAGGATGACGTCCTGGGTGGCCAGCACGCGCTCGGTCAGCTTCTTGCTCTTCAGTCCGACGTTATGCTCGCGCTGTTTCGGAGCCACCGGAATGTGCGGGTCGTTGTAGTTGACCACGGCGCCCTGCTCGCGCAGCTTCTCGATGAGCCGCACCGACGGGCTCTCGCGCATGTCGTCGACGTCGCGCTTGTAGGCCAGGCCCAGCAGGAGAACCTTGGCGCCCTTGAGGCATTTGCCGCGATCGTTCAGGGCCTCCATCATGCGATGGATGACGTAGTCGGGCATGCCGACGTTGATCTCGCCGGCCAGCTCGATGAAACGCGTCGTCATCTCGTACTGGCGAGCCTTCCACGACAGGTAGAACGGGTCGATCGGGATGCAGTGCCCGCCCAGGCCGGGACCGGGATAGAAGGCCTGGAATCCGAACGGCTTGGTCGCCGCGGCGTTGATGACTTCCCAGACGTCGATACCCATCTTGTCGAACAGGATCTTCAGCTCGTTGACCATGGCGATGTTGACGCAACGGTAAACGTTCTCGATGATCTTGGCGGCCTCGGCGACCTCGCAGGAGGAGACCGGAACGGTGCGCTCCAGGGCCATGCCATAGAGCTTGGCGGCGATCTGGCTGCTGCGGCGGTCCAGGCCACCGACAACCTTCGGGATGGTCCGCGTGGTGTAGTGCGGGTTGCCCGGGTCCTCGCGTTCGGGGCTGAAGGCCAGGTAGAAGTCCTTGCCTGCCTTCAGTCCGCTGCCGTTCTCCAGAATCGGCCGCAGCACGTCGCGCGTCGTACCCGGATAGGTCGTCGATTCCAGGACGATGATCTGGTCCTTCTTGAGGTTGCGGGCGATCTGCTCGCCGCTGGAGACGATGAAGCGAACGTCCGGCTCGCGCATCTTGTCCAGGGGCGTCGGCACGCAGATGATCACGGCGTCGACTTTCTTCAGTTGCGAGAAGTCGATCGTGGCCTTGAAGCGACCGGCCGTGACGTTCTCCTTGATGACGCTGGCCGGGATATGCTTGATGTAGCTGCGGCCGGCGTTCAGGGCTTTGACCTTCGACGGGTCGATATCGAATCCGACGACGTTGAACTTCGCGGCACAGAACTCTCGCATCAGGGGCAGCCCCACGTAACCCAGCCCGATGATGCCCACCTTGGCCTTACGGTCTTCGATTTTCTTGAGCAGATCCATTGCGGTGAAGTCTCCCTAATCTAGGTCAACGGACAGTCATTCTCCCAGCACGTCGGGTATTCTATCATCGGGCATCCGGTGCTGAAAAGTGTAGAAAAGGTTCACCTTTCGCTCCCGCCGCGGGCGTCGCTGCCGCGGTGCCGCGGTGCCGGAACAACCGCCCGCTCGGCGCAAAAAAAGGCCGCTGGCATGACCGTAGTCGGCTGCACAGCGGCTTGGTGAAAGTGGGCATATTAGCTATCGGAAGGCATCGACGAAAACTTTACGGGTTTCCAAAGTTTTTTCGGTCACTCCGGCTACTTCACTTCGGATCGCATCGGACGTTCTTCGACCAAGTATGGCGCAAAGACCATACCCACCTTGTAGGCCAGCCCCTCCATGACAGTCTTCTCGGCTTCGACGCGCGTTGCCGCCGTGATGCCCGAACTGCTGCGGGCTTCGATCGTCTGGCTCTGGCCCATCGCCGGATAGACCTGCTTGGCCTTCTTGACGCTGATGACCCGCAGGTCGATCGCCACGCGACCCATGTACTGATCGCTGCCGGTGGTCGACTCGAGGCCGTACTCCGTGACGATGATCTGCACGACCTCGTCCACCTTGAAGGCCTTGCCGACGTCGACGACGCTCATCTGCGCGTAGAGCGGTTCGGACTGGGCATAGCTCACCACGTCGATCGGGTTGACGATGCTGCGCGCCGCCTTGTGATCGGACAGTTCCTGGGCAATCGCCCGGGCCATGGCGTAGGGCATCCGCGGACTGCTCGCCAGCAGGTCCTGGCTCGCCGGGTCCACGAGAATCAGGATGTTCTTGCCGTCCAGCCGATAGGCCGGCGTGGTCTTCGGCGGCGGCGAGAAGACCTTGGCCGTCTGGACGAGCATGTAGTCGATGAAGGAACAGCCGCCCAGGGTCGGCAACGCGGCGGCAAGAACAACGATCAGCGTCAGTCGCTTCATCGCTGCATCCCCCCCGGTTCCTCGTGGTCGTAGAACTTCCAGACGGTCTCCTTGGCGAACTGCGTGAGCGTCTCGGTCATGATGCGGGCGGAACTGATCTGCATCGTGCCCAGGGGATTGTCCTTGGGGACGACGACCGAGACGTCGCTCTCATACAGCAGGCCTTCGCCCGTGGTCGATCCGACGTCGACCACCTGGAGGTGGGCCTTGACGCGACCGCGATACAGATTGGCGCTGTGCTCCTCCATCAGCGTCAGGCGATTGACCTCGATGTAGAGCACCTTGTCGGCGCCGAACTCGCGGCCGATCTCCTGGATACTCTTGTTCTGCCAGTCCAGATCGGTCTGCTGGTAACGGACGACCTGCTGCGGATTGACCACGCCGCGAACGCGGCCCTTCAGGTTGGCGTAAAGCTCCTGGTAGATGAACGACGAAATCTCCAGCCCGGCGTTGGGATACTCCAGTTGAATCTCAGACCCCAGGTACGGAAAGATCAGCAGGGCGTCGGCCCGCAGGTCGTAATCGCCCTTGACGTGGACCGTGCCCTCACGCGAGGCGAACGGGTAGGCGAACAAGTGGGCCAGCCCGCAACCGCACAAGCCCAGCGCCACGACAACGAGCAGCGACGCCAGTACGACAAAACGACTTCGTAATTCGCGCATAAACGTCTCCCATCATCTCAGGTCCGACGGCGTTCTCATGCAGCGGCCGCTGATACGATACGGAATGAATGATGGCTCGCTTGCCGCTCGTGAGATTTCGCGCGTCGACAACCTGCCGCCCCCCAGGCCATGCCGGACAACACCCAGCAGCCCGTTGGAGTAATGTAGCCCGGCCGCCCTCGGCCGGGGATCATGGACCCCAAGGTCGCCTGCAGCCTTGCGTCACGCCCGAGGGCGGGCGTGCTACATAGGCCCGACTTCCTCAACGGGCTGTCAGGGGCCATACCCCCCTGTCACCTGGCCGTAGACGATCTTGTAGACCCAACTGGCCAAGGCCAGGAACACCAGCGCATATAGCCACACCGGGGCGTTGATGCGCAGAAGAACCAGGTTCCACGTGCGGCCGAGGATGCCGGTGATCGTCAGACCGACGGCCCCCGCGGCGGCAAGCACGAACAGCACCGCCCCGAACGGCTGCACGATGACACCTTCGAGCACTTGGCCGCGGGCCATGTGGGCGAAGGCCGTCGTCAGGCCGCAACCCGGGCACGGTTGCCCGGTCATCTTGTGGAATCCGCATGGCGCCAGGCCCAGTTGCTCGTGGGTGCCCAGGCCGTCGGGCGACGGTTCCACGTACAGCGACAGCCCCAGGACAGCCCAGCAACAGCCGGCCAGGACGACCTGGACCAGCCGGTCGGCCAGTGAGGCCTGCGGCCACCATGAAACACGCTCGCCGCGGTCGCTTGCCGCGGCCGGCGCCGGGTGAGGCGGGCGAAGGGTGTCGCCTGGTGTTGCAGCCGTGTGGATATCGCTCACCGCCTGATGGCCCCCGTCGATTCCAAGGCCCGTCATGGTATCACGGCGGCCGCAGGGCGGCAAACTCAAAATGGCCTGCCGCACGTTGACAAGGAGGGACCGGACAGCTATAGTGCCGGCTCCGAAATCACATGGAAAGGACCATATCTTCATGGCCCATCGCGACGGCAACGGCAGCCGACAGCCTTCGCCGCACGATACCGCACTGGACGAACCCCGCACGGGCTCGCGCGCCGCCGATGCCCGGCGGCCGGCGGCCGGAGTCTCGCCGCACGGCGAGCGCATCGGCAAGCCGCTGGCCGGCCGGCGACTGCTCGTGGCCGACGACGAGCCGACCCTCCTGGAGAGCCTCAACTCAATCCTGACGTACCTGGGCGCCGACGTGGACCTGGCCCGCGACGGGCGGCAGGCTGTCGAGATGGGACTGACCCGCCCGTACGACCTGGTGCTGTCGGACATCCGCATGCCGCACAAGAACGGTTACGAGGTCTATCGCGAACTGCGAGCGGCGCATCCGGAGGTGGCGGTCGTGCTGATGACAGCCTTCGGCTACGATCCGTCGCACGCGATCGTCAAGGCCAGCGAGGACGGGCTGCGGGCAGTGCTGCTGAAGCCGTTCAAGATGCAGGCCCTCTTCGAGCAGATCAACCAGGCCCTCGGCACCGACATCCGCCTGCCAAGCCCTTCAGCAGAAGGGGAATAATCTTGGGTGGGCGATTACCCCGTCATGTAATCGTCTCTACGGCCCCGCTTGCGGCCAACCTCCAAGGTCTATCCTTGCCCGTGTCGCCGTGTCACGCCGGTTGTGCGGCAACAGCCCGGTCGCCCAAGGCCTTGCGGAGAAGGGCCCACGCCTGCTCCTTGTCGCGGGCGTGGATCAGTTGCTGCCGGGTCTCCTCGTCGGCCATGGCCCGTGCCAGGGCCGCGAGGATCTGAACCTGCAGGTCTGCCGCCGTCGAAGGAGTCAGGATCAGGAAGACCAGGTGCACGGGCAACCCGTCGGGAGCATTCCATTCGATGCCGCCGTCGCTCCGGCCGAAGACAACCAGCGGTCGCCGCAGACCTTCCATTCGGGCGTGCGGCACGGCGACTTCGTGACCGATGCCCGTACCGGCGGTGTCCTCGCGGGCCTGGGCGACGGCGTAGATGCTCTCGGCCTCGGGCATGCCGTCCAGATTGGCTGCCGCCTCCGCGAGCCGCGCGAGCATGTCGCCTCGCGTGTCGGCCTCGAGATTCACGCAGACGGCCCGAGGATCGAACAACTCGATGACGTCGACGTGGCGGCGGCGACGGACGGACCAGGCGATCCACGGTCCCAGCAGCAGCGACGAGACGATGGCGGCAAAGACGATGGCCACGAAGATCGGCAGCGTGATCAGGCCGAACTGCCAGGCGATCAGGCCGATGACCATCTCCATGCTGCCGCCGGGCGTGTGGGCGATGGCTACGGTCACGCGGTCCTCGGGCGACAGAGCGGTCATGCGGGCGCCGACCCAGGCGCCCAGGTACCGGCCGCCGATTCCGACAATCGTCAATAGGGCGACCGGCAGCAGGTCGAAGCCGGAGATGAAATCGATCCGCAGGCCGATGGTGGCGAAGAACACGGGCACGAAAACGGCATGGACCATCTGGTTAATGACGTGCCGCGTGCGCTCCGTCAGGGCCGCCGAACCGCCGGCCATGATGCCCGCCAGGAAGAACCCGAAGAGGGCGTGAATGCCGAGCTTCTGGGTGGCGGCGCCCGCCAGCAGGCCGACGCAGCAGACAAATGTCAGGACGAGCCCGGCGTCGCCGTGTCGGCTGTCGCGGATGGCCGTGATGCCCCGCGAGACGATGCGGCGGCCGACCGTCATGCAGAAGGTCGCGAACAGGACGGTGCCCGCCACGGTCACCCCGACGTGGCCCCAGCCGGGTTCGCCGCCGGAAGCGAAGCCGAGAATCACGGTGAAGATGGCCCAGCCGATGATGTCGTTGATCGTCAGGGCACTGACCGTCAACAGGCCCAGGTCGCTCTTGAGCAGGTCGAGGTCGTGCAGCACCTTGACGGTCATCGGCAGGGCGCTGACGGTGCTGACCGTGGCGAT
>JAFGPY010000080.1 GCA_016935955.1 Planctomycetota bacterium | reverse complement strand
GCCAGGAGCTTCAGCGTCGAGCTGCGAATCGTCAGCATCGGCGGCACGACCACGGTCCGGTACTCGGCCTTGGCCACGCGAAGCACGGGCCCGCCGGCCTTCTTGGTCACGCGGCCGTGCTTGGCCAGAATCTCCTCGTCGCCGTAATCGAAATCGATGTTGGCCTCGAGCAGGCAGTCGCGCAGTTGCCAGTACGGCTTCTCGAAGGCCGCCCGCTGCTTCTCCATGCCCTGGCCGAACAGCAGCCACATGCTCTCGACCGGGTGCACGACCAGCACGTCGCGGACCTCGCGGCCGCGCGACATGGCCACGTTGACGCGGGCGAAGTAGTCCTCGACGCGGGCGTACTGCTCCCACCACGGCGACTGGTAGAAGATGCCCGCCGGGTAGTCGCGCTTGGCCTCGCCCTCCATCGTGTACCACGACAGGTGCTGGCATCGCAAGTTGATGCCCAGGGCGGCCTGCCAGTCGCTGAGGGCCTTGTGCCCGGCCCAGTTGAAGTCCCAGCCCGTGCAACCGTAGGTCTCGGTCAGACGCCACGTGCGGTCGAACTGGTGGGCCGCCGAACTGACCTGCTTGGCCGTGTCGTACTCGCGGCTGTACTCGGTCAGCAGGTCCATGCCCGGCGCCTGCATGTACTCGTAGAACCGCATGCACGAGCCGACCACCGCCGTCTGGCTCGACAGCGTCCCCTCCAGCAGCACGTGGCCGGTGTGCAGCATGTTGTTCTTCTCGCACCACTCGCCGATCTGCCGCGCGAACGCATCGACGAACAGGTGCGTCGAGCAATCGTGATAGTGATAGCGCGCCGTGGCCGGTTTCCCGTCGCCGCGCTCGTACTGCACGTCCATCAGCCGGTCGAGCAGGTCGTAGCCGTAGCGCTTGCGGAACACCGACAGGAACTTGTCGGTCCACGGCAGGCACCCCTCCGCGTCGCCGAACACGCCGCGGCCGTAGCCGTGATGGTGCGGCTCGTCGGTGAAGATGCCCGGCACGCGGCCGCCGAACTCGTCGCCGAACTGCTTGCGGTAGGCCTCGTGCGTGACCTTGATGAACTCGCGCACCGCCTCGTGGCTCAGCACGTCGAGGTACGTGTAGCCGTTGTACCACGAGCTGGGCGAGGACACGTCGACGCGGAAGGCGACGATCGACTGCCCCTTGTTCAGCCGCGACGGTTTCTTGCCGCGAGCCAGCCGCCGCACGTCGGTCGCCACGGCGCCGCGGACCGCAGCCGTGTAGGCGGCCAGGATTTCCTTGGTCCACTTGAAGTCGCCGGCCTTGGCGTACCGTTCCACGAGCAACCGCTTCTGGCGGTACTTCGGATTCTTCGTCACCAGTCCGCCCGCGGCGCCCGAGGGCCAGCGGTCCTCGTCGTAGAGCCAGGCCTGCATGTCGAGCTTCTCGGCCTCGTCGATGCACGCGCCCACACAGTCCATCCACTCGCGGCCCAGGTACGCCGTGTCGAGGCCGACGCGGCTGTGCATGAAGAAGCCGCCGAGGCCCATGCGGTGCAGGATGCGAATCTGGCGGCGGAGTTCCTCGGGTTCGAGCTTCCCGTTCCAGGCCCAGAACGGCGCGCCGCGGAATTGGCTCGACGGATTGGCGAACTCGGCCATGTACTTCTTACTCATCACGACTGTCCTCCCAACGCGTGTCCGTCCGCGGCCCACGGTCCGCGGAGATTGTCTGCAAGGTCCCTATGATGACACGGCCCCCGCCGCATCGCAAGGGGACCGCCGTCACAATCCGAACGAATCAAGGCCTGAAATTCGGGGCGGCCCCCTGGTCAGACCGCCCCGGGCAGATTGCTTACCTCGACCCCTCCCCGCCGGTTTCCGCGTGGGTGCAAGCACCCACCGCTACGCGCCCTCCCCACCACGGGGCGCCATGCGAGATTATGCACGAAGGTCATTCGAGGGTGCCATGCTTCTGCTGGCAGAAGCATGCCGGCAAACCAGTTGCGCGCGAGCACGCGTCTACAAGTAGACGCGTGGCACCCTCGCAGTTGTCGTCGGCATATTCGTGACGCAACACCTTGGCTCGCTCAGCCTTGCTGTCAGACATCAACGTGTTCATGCATCATCTCGCATGGCGGCCGTTGTCTGCCGCCATGCTCACCATCGGGTGGCATGGCCACGTCGATGCTCGTGTAGGGGCGACTCGCGAGCCGCCCGCCGTTCAGGGTCGCTCACGAGCGACCCCTACAACGACTCTCCGTCAGGCCGGGTGCCATGGCCACGCTCGCGTGGCCATGATCCTCTCGCATGCTTCTGCCAGCAGAAGCACGGCACCCTTGAATCCCTCCGCGTGGGTGCAAGCACCCACCTTACTCGCCGTTGCACACCCCTCCCCCTTGACGGGGGAGGTGCCGCCGTCAGGCGGCGATGGGGGTGACGTGCGGGAATCGACGATGCGAATCCTGAGCAACCGACGAGCCGCATCGTTGCTCTCGTATCGTCACCCTCACCCGGCCCTGCGGGCCACCCTCTCCCGTCAAGGGAGAGGGGTTGCAGCCCCAACCGCGATCGCGCCTATCGCCCGGCGCTCCACTCGATGCCCGGCTTCTCGGCCTTCAGCTCCTGGCCGGCCGCTGTCAACTGCGTGCCGCCGATCATGCCCATCTGGCTGACCTTGCCCTTGGCATCGAGCTGGACGATGGCCACCAGGGCGTCGGTCGTCACGCCGCCGCCCGAGCTTGCCGCAACCAGGGCGCCGCCGGTCTGCGGATCGAAACGAACGATGATCAGATCGATCCCGCCGTCCTTGCGGGTCACCTTCAGTCCGTAGCCCGGCACCGGGCCCTCGACCTTGAATGATTCGGTCTTGCCGACAACGTCCGTGGCCTTGAACGGATCGATCACGGCGGCGAAGACCGTCTCGGGCGCCTTGCGGCGAATGATCGCCTGGTGCCGCCCGCCGGGAACGCGGCCCGCGTAGACCGTCGACTTCGGTTCGCCCACGACCACAGCCCGCACCTCGTTGGCCGGGTGCGTCCGCTGATCGTCGTTGGGCACCGACTCGTCGAACTCCTGCCCGGCCGTCACGGTCACCGCATCGCGCGACCACGTGCCGGTCCAGTTGCCGTTGGTTTCGACCGGAGATGCGATCTCGATGTGCTTGTACCCGCGCTGCGTCGGCAGGCCCATGGGCTTCAGGCTCGCGGCGTCGGCGCCCTTCAGGGCGTCGAGCGTGCCGCGGAAGCACAGCGGGTAATCGTACGTCCGCTCGCCCTTGCTCCAGCAGCGATAGATGTCGGCCACGTAGCCCGGCATCTGGACGACCGTCCGGTCCAGCCCCACGCCGGCGTAGGCGTCGCCGCTCTGGCCGCGCATCACCTTGACCGATCCGCGGTCGCAGAAGGCCAGCAGCTTGCCCGTCGTCGGCGCCTGGGCGTGCTCGTCCACCGACACCGACCAGTGAGCGATCGTCGGACGCGTCCACTCGCTGTGGCGGCGATCCTCATAGCGGTACCCCTGCGGCTCGCCGGCCAGCTCGTCGCCGTCGGCGAACAGGATCAGGTTCAGCTTGTCGGGATGGCCGTGCGTGCCGCCGTGCGGGCCGTAGTCCATCAGCAGGTACGTCGCGCTGTCGCCCTCGCTGCCGCGAAGAATCGCGTAGCCCAGGGTATCGAAGATCAGGCTCTTGAGGCCCTCGAGCGGTTTCTCCGGCAGCTCGTTGTAGATGACCGTCGGGAAGTAACAGGCCGAACTCTGCATGATCTGCCGCATGGCCCCGTTGACGATGCGACCGTAGTTGGCGTCGCCGTAGCGCAGGTAAGCGAAGTCGTAGGCCATGGCCTCCCACGATCCGCCGACGGCGGCGCGGCCCGAGTCGTTGATGCCCGGGGCCGTGCTGTCGGGGTAGGCGTACTTCAGCGGCGAGTCGAACAGGTTCTTGAAGCGGCACTGCTCGAAGCCGTAGAGGTCCACGCCCTTGCGGGCCAGGGCCTCCAGACCGGCGATCAGGGCGTGGCGGCCGAACAGGTGGTAACCGATCGAGCCCTCGCCCCACATGCCGTCGTCGCCGATGCCGGTGTGCACGTTGAACCGCGCGTTGGCCATGCCGATGTCGACCCAGTTCTGGTCTCTCAGGACGATGCCGCCCTGGATGTAGGCCGCGTTGTAGAAGTTGGTCCAGTTGCCGATGGTCTTCCTCGGGCCGGTCTCCTCGGCGGTCCGCCAGTTGGGGTCCTTCTTGTCGCGGGCCGCCACGTCGTCGGCCGCGCTGCGCTTGCCGTTGATGAAGCGGATCGCGCAGCGAATCAGGTCCTCCTCGATCAGCTTGCGGTCGGCGTCGGTCATACACTTGGCATCGTGCACCATGTCGTAGCCTTCGATGAGCGGCAATAGCCACATGGACTCGCTGAGCCGCTGGGCCATGACCTTCGAGGTGTCGCTCGCGTTGACGCCCTTGTGCTCCTTGTAGTCGTTCGGATAGAGCTTGGCGTAGCCGACCAGGATCTCGCGGGCCTTCTCGGCGTACTTCTCGTTGTCGGTCAACTGGTAGGCCCAGCCGAGCCACCCGACCTTCTTCGACAGCAGGTCGTGCGCCTTGGCCGCGGTGTCGCCGCGATCGCCCGTCTGCGCCGGCACGGTCGGATCGGGATGCTCCACCGCCTCGCCGGCCCACTGGTCGCACGAGGCAATCAGCCGCGCGACCATGTCCTTGGCCCGGTCGCTGGTCTTCATCGTCTCGCGCAGGGCGACGATCTCGTCGCGGCTCAGGTAGATGCCCGGGTATTGGCCCAGCGGAATCGGCTTCGGCATCGTGATCTTCACGTCGGTGTAATCGTTGCGCGGCGAGGCGCCCTCGATGTAGGTCGGGGCCTCGGCGTTGAAGGTCGGCACCTCCAGGTATGGCGCCAGGTCGGCCGAGGTCACCACCTCGATCTCGCCGGGACCGCCGTAGGTGGTCCGCTTGCCCTTGTTCTTGCCCTCGGTGTGAATCGGCCCCTCGTGAACCGAGTTGATCGTCACCTCGACCCACTCGATCGTCTTGTTGACCTCGACGGTCTGCCGCGGATAGGGATTGTCCTTGCTCGGCCAGAGGGCCTCCAGGGAATGCTTGATGACCGTGCCGTCCGACAGCCTGATCTCGATGTCCTTCGGCGTCTGGGCGGTGTCGTACTTCGAGCACATGAAGTTGATCTGCTTGACCGGCAGGGCGGCCACCAGGTCGATGCGATAGCGAATCGGCGTGCCCCAGGTCACGCACCACGAGTTGGGGTTGCCGTCAACCAGGGCCTCGGGCCCCGTCACGCGGTCCTTGCCCGCGCCCTCGCCGATGAGGTCCAGGCTGATGCGTCCGCCCTTGTCGATGCGGGCTGCATTGTGGGCCTGAATCTCCTCGTTCTCCTGCCGCCAGTTCCGCCGCTTCGCGGGGGCCGCAGCTTGGGCACTGACCGCCTCGCTCCACATTGCCGCCCCAAGGGTTAACACAACCGTCCAGACGGCTACGCCTCGCAATGCCTTCATCGTTTACCTTTCAGTTACAGTGGAAAATCCATGACATGCGCGGCCCATTCCAGGGCCATCTCAGCACCATCCCGGCGCCATCCCAGCGCCATTCCAGCACTATCCTGGCACGATCTCGGCGCCATCCCGATCTCATCCGAGTTCCATCCTATTGGCTTCAACCCCCCACCGGTGCCGCCGTGTCGCCGAAAAACCTCGGCCATGCGTCGCGGCGGCAGCCCTGTGGCTTGCCTTCGGCCCACGCGGTCCCGTATACTGTGCGTCACTGAAAGCCGTCGCAGCGACCGACAAGGAACGGCCGTCACGGAACGCGCCGACGGCCAAGCGTGAAAGGAGGGCCGCCCATGCATTCCGGACCCAGCCCCGAGGAAGTGCAGCGAGTCGTCGATGCCCTGATGCCCATGATCCTGGCGATTGCCTCGATCCTGTCCATCATTTCTCTGGCTATGACGATCCTTCTCCTGGTCATCTTCTGCAAGCTGTTCCAGAAGATGGGCCACCACTGGGCCCTGGGCTTCCTGGTTCTGCTGCCTCTGGCTTGGATCGCCATCCTGATCTACATGGCCTTCTCCCGCTGGCCGGTGCTGGAGGAGTTGGACCGGTTGCGGTCCGCAGCCGGCGGGGGCGCGCCGCCCGCGTGGATGCCGGCCGCACCGAAGCCTCCCGCCTCGGCACCGACGCCGTGAGCGGCAACATACGATCACCGCAGTCCAATGGAAGGGTAGTCAAGTCATGCCGTCGAAGGAAGAATTGCTGAAGGCCCTCTCGGTCGTCAACGATCCGGAACTGGGCCAGGACCTCGTCTCACTGGGGATGATCAAGGACCTCCAAGCCGAGGGCGACCGCGTCAGCCTGACCCTGGAACTGACCACCCCGGCCTGCCCGATGAAACGCAAGATGCAGGACGACATCCGCGCCGCCCTGGCGACCGTGCCCGGCGTCGAGCGCGTGGACATCCGCGTCACGAGCCGCGTCCGCAGCGCGACCGGCGAGGCCGCCGGCGCCGGCGAGGAGGAGACTCCCCTGCCGCAGGTCAAGAACATCATCGCCGTCGGAGCCGGCAAAGGCGGCGTCGGCAAGAGCACGGTGGCCGTCTACGCGGCCCTGTCGCTCGCGCGGCAAGGTGCCCGCGTCGGCCTGCTCGACGCCGATCTCTACGGGCCGAGCATTCCGCGGATGCTCGGCGTGGCCGACTGTCAGCCCGACGTGATCGACGGCCGCTTGCAGCCGGTGGCGGCCTGCGGGCTGGCCATGATGAGCATCGGTCTGCTGATCGATCCCGACAAGGCTCTCGCCTGGCGCGGCCCGCTCATTCACAAGGCCCTCCAGCAACTGCTCACCGACACCGATTGGGGCGAGTTGGACTACCTGGTCGTCGACCTGCCGCCGGGCACCGGCGACGTGCACCTGTCGCTGGTGCAGCTTGTGCCCTTGACCGGGGCCGTCATCGTCTCGACGCCGCAGCAGGTGGCCCTCCAGGACGCCGTCAAGGCGGCCGCCCTCTACCGCAGCACCGAGATCGAGATCCTCGGCCTGGTCGAGAACATGTCGAGCTTCACGTGCCCGCATTGCGGCAAGGCGACCGAACTGTTCGGCCGCGGCACCGTCGAGAAGGCCGCCGCCGAGATCGGCGCACCGTATCTGGGCGACCTGCCGCTGAACCTATCGATTCGCGCCTCGGGTGACGACGGACGACCCGATCGGGTGCTCGATACTGACGCCGCGGCCGCAGAGGCCATCGCCCGCCTGGCCGCTAACCTAGCCGGCCAGATTTCGGTCCGCCTGGCCACCAAGCCAGCGCCGCAAATCCTCGGCACGCGCAAGAGCTGAGCGGACGCGAACCGCACACAAGACTAAGTCGGACGGCATGGCCACGTCGATGCTCGTGTAGGGGCAGCTCGCGAGCCGCCCGCCGTCCAGGGTCGCTCACGGGCGACCCCTACGACGACTTCCCGTCAGGCCGGTTGCCACACCTTGGAGCCTCGGCGAATACGGCGCCAAGGTGTGCGGTTCCCGGCACTGCAGCACACTTTGGGGCTGCGCCCTCCAAAGTGGCACCCCTCATTCTGTTAGGAGGGGTGGCATGGCCACGCTCGCGTGGCCATGATCCCTTCGCATGCTTCTGCAAGCTCCAAGCATGACACCCTTTGCTCTCCGCGTGGGTACGAGCACCCACCCGACATCCCGGGTGCCATGCCTGCCCCGCAGGCATGCCGAGCATTGTTCACGGTTCGCATGGCCGCAAGCGGCCATGGCACCAGACTGTGGGATACTATGCCTGCGTCGTGTCGGGGGAAAAACCCGCCCGCGCTCAGCGGTAGCGGTCGAAGGAGTCGAAGATCAGCTTGACGTACTCGTCGGCATGGTTGCGCAGTTCGTGACCCTTGTCGGGGAACAGGTGCAGTTCACAGTCGAAGCCCAGACGCTTGAGTTCCGCGGCGGCATCGCGGGTGACCTGGGCCGGGACGGTGGTGTCCTTCTCGCCGTGAATGAGCAGCACCGGCACGCCCTTGAGCCGCGCGGCCAGTTGCGCGTCGGTCACGCCGCTGACGCAGGCGATGGCCCGGAAGCGTGTGGGGTCCCTCGCGGCAAGTTCCCAGGAAGCGAATCCGCCGCGCGAGTGGCCGCCCAGGAAAACGCGATCGAGATCGATCCTGGGGTACTCCTTGACGACCTGCGCCAGGAAATCCGACAGGATCGTGTAGTTCTCGTCCTCGGCCAGCCGGCGCGGCGAGATGACCAGGTAACCGCGGCGCGCCGCCTCGCGAGCCACCACACTGTCGCCCATGTCGAGCCAGATGTCCTCGCTCTCCCCGGCCCCATGGACCAGGATGGCCAGCGGCAGCTTCTCGACCTGCTCGTAGTTCTCGGGTACGACTACGCGGTAAGGCACGAGCTTGTCGCCGACGCGCAGCGCTCGCCGCAGGTCGCCGCTGCGGCCCGTGTAGGGGTCCTCCCCGGCGTCAAGCCGCCGCAGGGTTTCGCCCGACTGCTCGATCACGCGGCGGGAGTTGCGGATCACCGTCTCGATGTCGAACGTGTAGTCCGACAACAGATCGCGGTTCTTCTTCAGGTACTTGACCGCATGCTCGAAGTCGGCCAGGCATCGTGCGGCCTCCGCGCCGCCGCGGGCCTCCAACCGCTCCCGCGCCTGCTCGATCCGCTGCACCATGGCGTCCAATTCCGTAAGCAGTTCGCCCCAGAACATCACGGAGGTCGTCATCTCGCCCTGGGGACAGACGCTCTTCAGCCGCAGGACGTAGATGCCGTCGTCAAGCTTCGGCATCTTCAGATCGATCGTCCGGATACTGCGATCGCCCGTGACATCTTTGCCGTTGGTCGCCAGGGCGACGCTCTGGCCCGGAGCGAGGCTGCCCAACGGCAAGCCTGTGCGGCTGGGCGGCTGCTGCACCCCCTCGACCGCTCCGACAAGCTCGGGCCTGCGACCGTCGAAGCATCGGGCCGTGACCTCGATCGGCTGGCCGGCGAGTTGATTGACCACCGCGTCGGCGGCCGCGACACCCAACCACCCATCGCGGGTGCATAGAATGCGGCTGAGGCCGCTGGTCTCGTCGACCGTAACCGTCAGGGTGGTTGGCGCGATCCAGAATCCGTCGAGAAGCACCTTGGCATACTGATTCGCCGCCGCCAGTTCAACGACGCACGGTCCAGCCGGCAAATCGCCCAACAGTACGCCCCGCAGCCGCCACTGCCCAGGCTCCTGGCCCCAGCCGCCGGTGTCGCCGAGACTCACCTTGCGACTAATGGACCATCCGCCGCCGGTCACCGTGACGGTGAACTCGGCCGGGGGAATCGTCTGGCCCCACTTCTCGCGGGCGTAGCGAATGACCATGCGGGCGCCGGGGATGGCCTCGGCCAGTGTGATCGGATAGCGGACACTCTTGCCCGGATGATCCACAGACTCGGGATTGAGGGCCTCGCCGCCTGAGGCCGCAGGGCGGCGGAATGGAAACCGCACGTGCTGCGGGTCGGGATTGTCGTGCCGCTCGGCCTCCTGCCACAACGTCAGACGACTGGGCTGGTTGGGCCCCTCGGGCCGAAGACCCTCGTCGTCTTGCCCGCAACCGACCGCCGCAACGATCAGCGCGACGACGGCCACCAGGAGGAACCAGATTGAACAGCGGCTTGCCAACACGGCATACGTCCCCTTCCCCTGTGCCCTTGCGGGCTCACCCTGCAGATCAAGTCGCTCATTATGGCCGTCGGCGGCGCGCGACGCAAACGTAAAACGTCGCGGGCCGCCGGGGAGAAGGTCGGTCGTGCTGCCGCGGTCAGCGCACGATCGGGTCGGTCGCCGGATCGGCTTTCCGCTCGACCGGTCGGGCGTCGAGCATCTTCTTCAGAAACTCGCCACTGGCCGCGTGACCGCGATCGAACGTGATGCCGCGCCGCTGGGCCAGTAGCCAGGCCGGCACGGCCGCGATGCCGCCCCAACCCGAGGCGATCTCGCGGATCTGCTTGCCCCAGAGTTCCATGATCGTCGGGTCAAACCGCGCCAGGCCACTCAGCACCGTACAGTCGACGTACTTGTCGTTGAACCAGCCCATGGCCCGGTACTTCGGATTCTCTTTGTCGCCGTTCCAGATCTCCTTCAGGAACGTGCGGCAATGCATTTCCATGTCCTGGCGGTCGAAGACCAGACCGTGGTCGTAGGCTGCCGCCGCGAAGTCCGTGTCGCTCGCCGCATAGCCGCGATGTTCCAGGCTGGTCCAGTGACGGCTGGAGCCCTTCTCGTTGAAGTCCCATCGCCCGGCGGCATCCCAGTAGTGCCAGATGTAATGGTCGCCGCTGACCTTCAGAAACTTCCGCCAGCGCCGGGCGAGCCGCGCGGCCTTGTCCAGGTAGTCGGCGCGCCGCTCTTGGCTCGGCGTGACCCGTGCCGCCACAAGCAGCATCGCGCCGAGGTGGGCGTTCTTGTTGTGCGGCAACGAAATGCCCTCGATGAACGTGCCGCAATCCATGTGCGTGTCGGCCCAGCGACCGGCCTCGGCCCATTTGGTGATCATCACCGGATCGATCCGCTTCAGATACTCGGCCGCCTTGGCCTTATACTCCGCGGGCATCGTCTCGTCGGTCTGGGCCAGCTCGATGAACTCCAGGATCGGTTCCAGCACCAGGGCCTCGCCGGTGATCGAGTGGCCCCAGCCGGGATAGGCCTTGCCGCTCGGGTCGCCCTCGATCGGCTCCTCTTTCAGCCGTGAGAAGAGCGTGTCGATGTGCTCGCAAAGAGGCTTGAGCCACTTGGCATCGCGGCTCCAGGCGTAGCCGCGGGCCAGGCCGCGAAGCATCGGCGCCTCGTGCCAGCCGAGGTCCTCGGCCCATTTCTCCTTGTGCGGCGTCCAGCCGGACAGGTGCTTGTCCATGGCCGTCGCCCACGTGGCGTAAAGCTCCTTGTCGCCGGCCTCGTCGGCCCGTGCAGTCGCAACGATTGTCATCGCCAGGGCAACAACGGCCGCCCACACCAGAGCGTAGTGTCTCATCGTCCGAACCTCCCGGATAAGGTGCCTGGGCACGGCAGGGCGAGCGCCCCGCCTCTCTGTAGTTGAACAGGGCGCGCGGCGCGGCGTACTGGCGATAATCGGCCGTCTCCGCCGTTCTAGGCTCTGTTTGAAAACGGTCCTTACCGTGGCACGGGCCTCCGGCCCGTGCGTCGCAGGGCCGTCCCGGCCCTGCCTTT
>JAFGPY010000079.1 GCA_016935955.1 Planctomycetota bacterium | reverse complement strand
GATGCAGACGGCGGCGCCCGCATGCGCTTCGCTGGTGGTGAAGTTGCGCCCGCTATGGAGAGCCATGTTGCGCAGAGCGATGAACTCACTGGTGGTCCCCGTGACCGAGGTGGACCAGTTCTCGTTGCCGAAGATGGCGGTGGCCGCTCCGGTGGATGCGGGCGCCACCGCCGAGACCGACCCGATCTCGCGGGCGATGGCCTGGGCATCCTCGTTCTTGAAGGCGGGCGCCATGCCCTGTTGGCCCGGACCCATGCGCCGGCCCGGGGTGACCATCAGAAGATTGCTGCCCATGCTGGCGATCTGGGTGGTCACGTGTTGTGTGGCGCCGTTGCCCAGGGTCACCATGGTGATCACGGAAGCCACGCCGATGACGATGCCCAGTACCGTCAGGAAGGACCGCATGACGTTGCGTCGGATCTCCCGCAGGGCCAGCAGCAGCGTATTCCAGAGCATCAGTTCGTCCTCCCATTCTGCTGGTCCGACTCGATTCGGCCGTCCTTGAAGTGGACGATTCGCTTGGCGTACTCGGCCATATCCGCTTCGTGCGTGACCATGACGATGGTGATGCCGGCCTCGCGATTCAGCCGACACAGGAGGTCCATGATCTCCTCGCTGCGGGCGGTGTCGAGGTTGCCCGTGGGCTCGTCGGCCATGAGGACCGATGGATCGGCAATGATCGCGCGGGCAATGGCCACGCGCTGCTGTTGGCCGCCGGACAGCTCGCTGGGGCTATGCGATTCCCAGCCTTCCAGTCCGACCGCCGCCAGGGTCCGACGCGCGATCGCGTGGCGCTCTCGCGCCGGCACGCCGCGATAGATCAGCGGCAGTTCCACGTTCTCGATCGCACTGGTGCGCTTCAGCAGGTTGTAGCCCTGGAACACGAATCCCAGGTAGTAGCGGCGCAGCCTCGCTCGCTGGTCGCGGGTCAGTTGCGAAACCTCGACGCCCTGGAAGCGATAGGACCCGCCGGTGGGCGAATCGAGGCACCCGAGAATGTTCAGGCAGGTGGACTTGCCCGAGCCGCTGTGGCCCATGATCGCTACGAAATCGCCTTGCTCGATTCGCAGATCGATCCCGGCCAGCGCCCGCATGGCTGCGTGGCCCTCGCCATAGACCTTGGTGACACCCTGAAGCTCGATCAGGGGCGTGCCGTTCGTTTGAGTAGAGGCCACCATGCTTATCTCCCTGCGCTGATCGTATCGACGATCAGAGGTGTGTCCGACTGAATCTCGCCTGAAACGATTTCCGTCATGGTTCCGTCCGAGACCCCGATGGTCACGGGCACCGCTACGGGCCGGCCGTCCTGCAGGATCCATACGGTCTGCTGCCGTTTGCTCGTATCCACGATCTCCCCAGACGGAGCCTGCCGAGGGGGCCCGGGCAGCAACATGGCCAGGCCGCGACGCTGTGTCTGCTCTTGGACTGGCGGCGAGAAACGCAGGGCCGCGTTGGGAATTAGCAGCGCATCGGCCACCTCCTGGACCGTGATGTTCGCGGTCGCCGTCATGCCGGGACGCAACGACAGGTCCGCGTTGTCCACCTTCAGCACGGTCTCGTAGGTGACCACCCCGTCCACGGTCTTGGGCCCGAAGCGGGTCTGCACGATCCGGGCCTGAAAGATCCGGTCGAGATAGGCGGCGACGGTGAACTCGGCGTCCTGGCCTTCCTTCACCTGCCCGATGTCCGCCTCGTCGACGTTGACGCGCAGTTCCATCTGCGTCAGGTCTTCGGCCAGCGTGAACAGGACCGGGGCCTGAAACGCGGCCGCGACGGTCTGGCCCGGCTCGATGCTCCGGGTCAGCACGACCCCATCGATCGGCGAGCGGATGATCGCCTTGGCGATGTCCGTCTGCGTCGCTTCGAGGGTGGCCTGGGCCTGGGCGACCGCCGCCTTGACATTGGCGTCGTCGGCCTTGGCCCGTTCGAACGCCGCTTCGGCCGCATCGAGTTCGGTCTGCGAGGGCACCTTGCCGTCGCTCAGCTCCCGCACGCGCTGAAGCTGGGCGAGCTTGTTGTTGGTCTCGCGAAGCGTCGCTTGGGCCTGGAGGACCCTGGCCTTGGCGGCTTCCAGGGCGGCCTTGTGCTGCGTCTCCTGCGCTTCGAGCTTGGAGGTGTCGAGCCGGGCTAGCACCTGGCCGACCTTGACCTCGTCGTTGTAATCGGCCTCGACGCTCTTGGCGATGCCGGAGATCTCGCTGCCCACCTCGACCTGGTTGGTCGGCTCCAGCGTCCCGGTGGCAGTCACGAGGACGACCAGATCGCCTCGGCGGGCGGCCTGCGTTTCGTACTGCATCGTCTGGCCCGAGCCTTTTCGCATGGCCAGGAACGCCAGCACCGCCACGGCCAGCAGGATGATAATGACCCAGCGCTTCAGGTGTCGGCCGCGTTTGGCGGTGTGGTCAACGCCCAGGGTCTTGGCAATGTCCGAAGGTGCATGCGATTTCGCACTCATGTGGTGTCTCCAGATGTTAGAGTGGTTCGGCCGGCCCTTGTGTCGCCGCGACTGCTGTCATCGGGGTCCATCCGCCGCCGAGGGCCTTGTACAGGCGGATCACGTTCGATGTCACGGCCCCGTCGCTCTGACGCAACTGGTCCTGGAACGACAACAGCGAACGCTCCGCCTCCAGCACGTTGCCAAAATCGGTCAGGCCCGCCTGGTACTTGTACTGCGCCAGCATCGCCGCGGACTGGGCCGCCTCCATTGCCTCTCGGAGGTTCTCCCGCCGCTGCAACTCCTGACCGTAGGCGACCAGGGCATTCTCGACTTCTTCCAGGCACGTCAGGACGGCCGCCTCGTACCGGATCAGGGCCTGCTCCTGAAGGGCCGACTGCACCTCGATGTTCGGGCGGATGGTCCGATCGAAGAGCGGCAGGGTGATGCGCGGGCCGCCGCTGATGCTCCACGTCCTTGCCGACAATGGGTCGCGCAGCGACGTCGTCTCCAGCCCGATCGAACCGTTCAGCGTCAATTGCGGGTAGAGATTCGCCATGGCCACGCCGACCCGCGCCGTCTGGGCTGCCAGCTCGCGCTCGGCGCGTCGCACATCGGGCCGCCGCCGCAGTGTATCGGCCGGCACACCGACCGCGATCCTCTCCGGCGGCAGCGGGACCGCCCGAGGTTCGGCCAGCTCCGCGTGAAGGTTGCCCGGCGTCTCGCCCAACAGCACCGCCAGGCGATTCATCGCCTCGGAAAGTCCGCTGCGAAGACTGGGGACTTGAGACCGCGTGTTTTCGAGGTTGTACCGGGCCTGGTACATGGCAAGCTCGTCGTCGAGGCCCGCCTGCGATCGCCACAGCGTCAGCTCGTAGCTGGCCTCCTGAGTCGCCAGGCTCGCCTCGGCCGCCGCCAGCCGCGACTGAAACGTACGCAGCTCGACGTAGTTCAGTGCCGTCTCGGCCAGCAGCGACACGAGCACGTCGCGCAGGTCCTCCTCGCCGGCCGTCAGGTCGGCCTCGGCCGCCTCGACGGAACGACGGACCCCGCCGAAGAGGTCGAGTTCCCAGCCGGCATCGAAGCCCGCCGAGTAGACCTCGCCGTGCGAATCAAAACCCACGTTCGTATCGGTCCGTCTCGATGTGGCCGAGCCCGAGGCGTTCAGAGTGGGGAACAGTCTGCCCTCCGCCATGCTCCGGCGGGCCCGCGACTCGCGAAGCCGCGACTGCGCGGTCTTCAGGTTCAGGTTGCCCGCCACGGCGCGTTCGATCAGGCTCGATAGTTGCGGATCGTCGAGCGTCGTCCACCACGCCGCCAGCAGGTTGGG
>JAFGPY010000078.1 GCA_016935955.1 Planctomycetota bacterium | reverse complement strand
GAACTGTGCGGCCAGCGGCTCGCTGCCCCCGCTGTTGCCGCGCACGTCGACGATCATCGCCTTGGTGTCGGCGAAGTCGTCCAAGGCCTCGAAGGCCGGCTCCAGGGCGTCGATCTGATCCCGCGACCACGAGCCGATCTGGATGTAGCCGATGCCGTCGGAAAAGCGGCCCGTCCAGACGCAATCGCTGCGCTGCGTCCACTCGGGAACCACGCGGGCCAGGGTCCGCAGGTTCATGTTGGCGGCGATGCTGCGGCGGAAGGTAGCCATGGTCTGGTCGTCCGCGGCGATCGTGATGTGAACGTCCTGGGCCGCGCCGAGAAGCTCGGCGGCAACCGTCGCGAACTGTTGCGGCGACTCGGCGGCCAGCAGCCGCTCGCGATACTCGCCGAACCGGTTGTCCCAGTCCACGCCGCGAAGGTCGCGGTAGCTGTAGCGCTGATCGACGGCCCGGCGAAGTTCGTCCGCGGCCGCCTTGACGTCGTGGGCCCAGTTCTTCGCCTCGTCCACCTTTCCGCTGCCGGCGCCGGTCTCGAAGGAGATGCGGTACCACTCGGCCGGCTCGCCGCCGGCACTGCGAAAGTTCTTATGGCTCGGGCTGTTGACGCCGACGTAGTACTTGTGGTTGGGCTCCAGTTCCACCAGCAGCACGCAGGTCCGTTTGTCGACCCACTGCGGCCGGCCGCGCACCTTGGGGTACGTTTCGCCGCCGCCCGTCCACGAGAAGCCGCCGGTGCTCATGTCCTGGTCGAACGTGACGCGAATCTCACGCAGGGCGGGGTCCACATTCGTTGCCCCATTGTCGGGCTCGGCCTTGACGACCTTCGGCGGCGCGGCCGAAACCCGCTGCGAGATCGTCGCCCCCGCCAGCACCATTGCGGCCACTGCCGCCACGCCCACCTTCCACCCGTGTGCCATGCTCGTGTCTCCTAGAGTTTCCCCTCACTCTCCACCCAGGTTGCACGGTCCCACGTCGCACGGCCGTCGCCTTCAATCGGAATCTGCGGCCCGAGATGGTGCGGGCCGATGCCCAGATGTACCTCCGCGAAGCTCTTGACGCGAGCCACCGACTCGCGGACGTGGTTCCGCACGGCTTTGCGATAGACGTGGCGGTCGGCCTCCACGCCCACGGCGTCCAGGTCGCAGGTCCGGGCCAGGTACACGGCTCGCGGCAGATGGAAGGCCTGCGTCACGACGACCGCCGACTGGACGCCGAAGACCCGCCGAGCCCGCTGCATCGTGTCGCAGGTGTCGAACCCGGCGTGGTCCATGAAGATGTCCTCGGGCCGCACGCCGCGGTCCTGGAGATGGCGGCGCATGGCGTTGACCTCGTCGTACTCGATGCGTCCGTGGTCGCCGCTGACGAGAATCTTGCGGACTCGGCCGGCGAGGTAGAGGTCGGCCGCCGTGTCGAGCCGATCGGCCAGGATGTCGGACGGGCGGCCGCTGCGGTAGACCAGGGCGCCCAGGACGATAGCCGTTTGCCGCGCGGGCACATCGGCCACGCGCTCGTAGCGGTAACGGTGCGTTGCGGCGAGCGTCCACAGGTTGACGCCGAGCCACAGGGAGACGCAAACGGTCGCGGCCACCAGGAGCGGCTTTCGCCATCGCCAGGCGATCACGTAGCCCCAGAGGCTCAGGCCCGTCAAGGCCGGCAGCGCGTCGATCATCCAACTGCGATGCGGTGTGAGCGTGTGCCTCACAACGTGGTCTCCAGAGCCCGTTGCCCGTGTTGCGACGTGCCCGCCCGGCAAGCGCGGTGGCGGGACGAGACGGCTGTCCGTGGTAGCATCGGAGGCGAGCCGCGAGGACCATGAACCGAACCGCCTACGGGCGATCCTTCTGGTCTTCCATCAACCGCTCGATGTACTCGTCCTCGGTCACTTCCTGCCCGAGGTAGTACCACTTGATGCGATCCACGGTCGTGTCGTCGTAGTACCAGATCCATCGGCCGTGGCGGGATTCCTGCTCGCCCAAGCACTTGTAGCTGCCGCGCACGCCCTGCCAGCGGCCGTCTTCCTGGTGGTCCCAGCACAGGACGCCCAGGACGTCGGACGTAATGTAAACGCGGTTGGGGCCCGCCCAGCCGATCTGCCATCGATTGGCGGCGGGCACCCTCGTTTCCTTGGCGGCGACGACCTGGCCCTGGGCGTCGAGAATGGTCAGCTTCACGCGGCCGCGCAACGGTGGGGCGCTCTCCTCGCCATTGACGCTCGGCACGAGCGTGAACTTGCCGTCGTCGGACGGCACCGGCCGCAACTGCGGTGCGGTATCGCCGCTGCATCCGCCGCAAAGTGCCACCGTCACAAGAGCCGCGACCAGCCACTGCGGCGCGCCGCCAAATCGGATGATGGACGTTCGCGGGATCATCACGTCTTGTCCTTCAGTTCCTTGAGCTTGACCAGAGCCTCGATCGGCGTCATCGCCTCGAGGTTCAGCTTGCGCAGCTCGTCGACGACCACGCGGCCGGCGTCCTCGAAGAGCGACAACTGGTCGGCGGCCGCAGGTTTGCCGCCGGGCGCGGTGGCGGCATGGTTGACCCGTTGGGCCAGCAGCGACCGGCCCGACTCGTCCACGTGCTGGGCCTCCAGGCTGGCCAGCACGTCGCGGGCCCGGTCGACCACCTCGCGCGGCACACCCGCCAGCCGGGCCACGTGGATGCCGTAGCTCTTGTCCGTGCCGCCCGGGACGATCTTGTGCAAGAAGACTACCTCGTCCTCCCACTCGCGGACCGCGACGTTGAAGTTCTTGGTCGCCGGCAGCACGTCCGACAGTTCGGTCAGTTCGTGGTAGTGCGTCGCGAAGAGCGACCGGCAGCACGTCGTGCGGGCCAGGTGCTCGGTGATGGCCCAGGCCAGGGCCAGGCCGTCGAAGGTGCTCGTGCCGCGACCCACCTCGTCGAGGATCACCAGCGACCGCTCCGTGGCGTTGTTCAGGATGTTGGCCGTCTCGCTCATCTCGACCATGAAGGTCGACTGGCCGCGGGCCAGCTCGTCGGCTGCACCGACGCGCGTGAAGATGCGGTCCACGACGCCGATCCGCGCCGTCCGGGCCGGAACAAACGAGCCCATCTGGGCCATCAGCGCCAGCAGGGCCACCTGGCGGATGTAGGTGCTCTTGCCGGCCATGTTCGGCCCGGTGAGGATCATCAGCCGGCACTCCTCGGCCGACAGCACGCAATCGTTCGGCACGAAGTCGGTGCCCAGCGTGCGGTCGAGCACGGGGTGGCGGCTGTCGAGCAACTCGAACTGCGAACCGTCGCTCACCTCGGGCCGCACGTAGCGGTTCCGCACCGCGACGTTCGCCAGCGTGCACAACAGGTCCAGCTCCGCCAGGGCGTCGGCCAGCGACTGGATGGCGGCCGTGTGCTCGGCCACTTGGCGGCGAATGTCCTGGAACAGGTCCAGCTCGAGGGCCAGGGACTTCTCCTGGGCGCCCAGGACCTCGGTCTCGTGGACCTTCAGTTCCTCGGTGATGTAGCGCTCGGCGTTCTTCAGGGTCTGCTTGCGGACGTAGTCGGCTGGCGCCTTCTCGGCGTGCGTGT
Organism: Planctomycetota bacterium; assembly: GCA_016935955.1. Next base: position 900 of record JAFGPY010000078.1, on the reverse strand, counting down.
TGGTGATCTCGATGTAGTACCCGAAGACATTGTTGAACCCGACGCGCAACGACGCGATGCCCGTCCGCGCCGCCTCGCGGGCCTGGAACTCGGCCAACCACCGCGCGCCGCCCGTGCGAATGTCGCGCAGGCGATCCAGCTCGGCGTTGAACCCGTCGCGAATGAAGCCGCCGTCGCGCAGCGTGGCGGGGGCGTCCTCGGCGATGGAACTCTCCAGCAGGGCTCGCAACTCGGGCAGCAGCTTGATGCGCCCTTCGAGCGTCCGCAGCCGCTCGGCCTGCCGCTCAGCCAGCAGGGCCTTCAGCGCCGGCATCTGGGCCAAACTTCGGCCCAGGGCCACGAGGTCGCGCGGTCCGGCCCGCATCACCGCCACGCGGGCCACGATCCGCTCGAGGTCGGCCACCTCGTCGAGCCGCGCCACGAGGTCGTCGCGCAGGTCCTTCTGGTCGACCAGCAGTTGCACGGCGTCGAGCCGGGCGTTGATCCGGGCGACGTCGGCCAGCGGGAACTGCAGCCACGTCCGAAGCAGCCGCGCGCCCATCGGCGTCCGCGTCTGGTCCAGGACGGCCAGCAGCGTGTGCTCGTGCGAATCGCCGCGCAGGGTCCGCGTCAGTTCGAGGCTGCGGACGGTGGCCTCGTCAAGATAGAGGTAGCGGTCGCTGCGGACGGCGGTCAGTTGGCGGATGTGGCCGAGGGCGGTCTTCTGCGTCTCCTCCAGGTACTGCAGCACGGCCCCGGCGGCGCGGACGCCCAGCGGCATGTCGGTCACGCCGAAGCCGTCCAGCGAGGCCACGGCGAAATGCTCCTTCAGCCGCCGCGCGGCATCGTCGGCGTCGAACAGGTAGTCGGGTCGCTTGACCACCGGGCTGCCGGCGGCCATTCGCAGGCGGCCGGCCAGGG
>JAFGPY010000077.1 GCA_016935955.1 Planctomycetota bacterium | reverse complement strand
GCCCGCAGGTTGAAGTGGTGCAACTGGACGCTGTCGCGGCCCATGTCCAGGCCCGCGCCGCGAACGTCGTCGACCAGCGAGCCGAGGCTCAGGAAGTTGGCGGCGTAGCCCAGCTCGATGCGGCCGAAGAAGACCTGCGTCACCGAGACGACGTGCATCTCCTTGGAACCCAGGTTGACGAAGCTGTAGGCGGCCGTGGGACGACTGCACTTGTTGCACCCGCAGTCGGGCCCGGCGTTGCAGAGGTAGGCCATCGGCGTGATGGCGCCGCCGGAGACGCCCTCGATGCTGTGGAACGGCAGGGGGGCGCCCTTCTTGTGCTCGTGGGCGGCCGCATCCTGCTCGGCGGCGCTCTCGGTCGCCAGGGCATCGCGAACGGCGTTGGGCGGCGCGGGTTCGGCGGCCTGGTTCTGGGCCATGGCGGGGCAGGTCATCAGCAGCAATGCGACGACAACAGGTACGGCGACAATGCGCGACATGGGCTCACTCCTTTCAGACTGGTAGAAGTACTGGTTCCCGCGAGAAGATATCGGCCGTAACCCCCCCGGCGTCAACAATTCTTGTTAGCTCTTGGTGAATAAAACTGCGCCCCTCGGTTGGATGCGGACCGTGGCGATGACCTCCGATACATCCCCCGAAGGCCACTGGCGATACTGGAAACCGTTGCTTTTTACCGGGCGGCACGTCACACTGGTACACTTCCCAGGTGTCGGCCGTCCGTCGTTGGCGATATGATTTGGTGCGATTACCTCAGACGCCGCGGACGCCCCCGGCACTGCGGATGCGCGGCGGGGTTAAAGGTTCGGCAGGTGCCTGAACTTACAGGGAGGACGGTCATGGTTCATGCGAAGCGGTTGTCGATGGTGGTCCTTGCGGTGCTGGTGGTGACGTTGACGGGTCTGGCCGTGGCCCAGCAGCCATCCGGCGACGCGCAGGCGACCGACGGCACGAAGGCGGACGAACAGAAGGAGAGTTCCATGGCGGCGACGAAAGCGGTCGAGGGCGGTCCGAGGAAGGTCATTGTCGGCACGAGCATGTTCGCGATGTGGGGCAAGTACCCGGGTCTCAAGGAGCGGCTCGATCAACTGGGCAAGCTGATCGACGACATGGCCGCCAAGGCCAAGGAGCAGTACGGCCGCAGCATCGACATTGCCGCCCTGCCGGAGGTGGCGGTCACGGGCGGGTTGCCGCTGGGGCCGAAGGACGCCTTGCCGCTGGCGGGCCAGGTGCAGGACTACTTCGCCGCCAAGAGCCGCGAGCACAACTGTTACATTGCCGTGCCGATGATGGCTAAGGGGCTGGACGCCGACGATCCTGATCGGACGTACAACATCTGCGCCCTGATTGGCCGCAAGGGCGAACTGGTGGGCGTCTATCGCAAGGTCCACGCCGTGTCCAGCCGGGGGCAGGACACTGTTGAGGGCGGCGCGACGCCGGGCAAGGACTTCCCGGTGTTCGAGTGCGACTTCGGCAAGGTGGGCATGCAGATCTGCTACGACATCGCCTTTGACGACGGGTGGGAGACCCTGGGCCGCAAGGGCGCCGAGCTGGTCATCTGGAGCACGCAGTCGCCGGGGCAAATCAAGTCGGCCTTCCGGGCCTTCGTCAACGACTACTACGTGCTGACCAGCACGTGGCGGAACAACGCGTCGCTGCTGGACCCGATGGGGGCGCTGGTGGCCTCGATCACCAAGCCCGAGGAGCGGGTGCTGGTGACCGAGATCGACCTGGAGTACCTGCTGATTCCGTGGCAGCCGAAGCTCGAAAACGGCAAGGCCTTCGACAAGGAGTTCGGCCAGGGGACCGTCGGCTACCGTTACAGCGAAGCCGAGGACGGAGGCATCTTCTGGTCGAACGATCCGAAGCGCTCGATCAAGGAGATGGCCAAGAAGCTGGATCTGGATTGGGGCGACGCCGAGGTCCAGCGGAACCTGAAACTTCAGAACAAGATTCGCGGCTGCCCGCCCTGTCTGGACTGAGCGGTAGCGATGTAGGGGCACGGCCCGCCGTGCCCGCGTGATGGGTGGCATGGTTCACGCGAAGCGTGACCATGGTCCTTCAACCCCAGAATCGATCCTACGGGCTCATGCGACAAAGACAGGAGCAACTCGAAATGAGCTGCGAGATTCTCGACCGGATAAGAGATCGCCTGACAAGCCATCCTCCACGGCAGGCCTTTGCGCCGGCATCCGAAGACATGCTCGCCGAGGAGGAGGCGAGCCTGGGCTTCGGCATTCCTCCGCTTCTCAGACAACTCTGCACGGAGATCGCCAACGGCGGATTCGGGCCGGGATACGGGATCATCGGTGTCGGCGGCGGGCACGCGTCCGATCTCGGTACCCTTGCCCGGGCGTGTCACGAAATCCAGAGAGGCGCGGCCTACCTGGGATTGCCGTGGAAGACCGGCGTTCTGCCTTTCTGTGGTTGGGGAGACAATATTTTCTCGTGCGTAGACTGCAATGACATGCACTACCCGGTCATCCAGTCAGAGGGGTGCAGGACCCGCGTTCAGGACTACACGTTGGACGACTTCTTCAGCATGTGGCTTGATGGCGCAGACATTCTGAACATTGGTAATCCGCCCAAGCGCAAGACCACAATCGTTAATCCTTTCACACGCAAGAACACTTCGGTGATCGGTGCCAGACTGCCCAAGGCTCCGGGTGAAGGGTGACATGGCCGGGGTGCCATGGTCTAGCCGCAGGCTAGGCCATGATGACCGATCGCCGCGTATGGGTTGTCTATCGTGGCCAAGCTGCGCCTGACCACGGCCCCCGCCCGTCCGGGGCATTCCTATCGGTCGCCGCGCGCGGCTTGAACTGTGGGATCAGGAGGTCTGCGATGCTGAGTCACACCTTGACGATTGTGGGAATCCTGTGCAGCCTCGGTGCGCTCGTGTTGCTGGCGCGGCTGCTTTCCAATGCCGACCGCCTGCCGCCCCAATACCGCCCGGCGGTGATGTTGCCTGTGGTCCTGTTCGCCGTGGCTTGGGGAGTCGTTCATCTGGCCGAGGACATCCCCGAAGAGAAGGGCCCAGTGTCGCTGGTGGGCGAATCCGGTCACACAAGCGGTGCGGTTGACAGTCTTCCTGAGGTCCCCATTCCCATCTTCGCCTGTGGTGATACAGGTTCACGAGCCGACGGTCCGAAGATTGCCGTGCATGGTGCCGTGCTGAAACAGGCCGATGGCTCGACCAGCAACGCGGCGTGTCGGATAGCCGGGCAGAATCGTGTGCAGGCGGGGCGTGTGCTGCTGACATTTCCGCGCGAGACGACTTGTCCGGCGACTGCGGAAGTGACGTTCGACTTCGGCGGCTGCAAGTACATGCTCGAGGCCGACATCAGCCGCCAAGACCTACCGGACGGCAAGTCCATCTGGACGGTTGATGCCACGCGAATCCTGTCCCGCCCCTGACATGGCGTGAGATAAGATCATGGCCATGCCCCTCGATGTCGCTCGGGGACTACGTCAAGCGTGGGCCATGCCATCCTGCCGCACGGCGGGGCAAGACCCGCCGTGGCACACAATGCCGAACGTCGAACTCCTACCATTTGCCGCATGTGCGATGCTCCCTGCCGACGGAAAATGTTGCATTCATCGCGGCCTCGGGCGACAATGAGCGTCTATGGAGACCGGGCCCGAGCGCCAACCGAACGACGCGCCGCCGCAGGCCGCCACGCCGGCGGCCGACGAGTCGCGGCCGCAACCCGTCGCCGTCGGTTACGCGGCCATGAACGACCGCGCCCGGGCCCTGTTCGACGTGGCCTTCCTCCAGAAACTGGAGTACCTGCGGATCGTCAGTCGCCGGGCCTTCGCGGGCCTGCAACCGGCGTCGCGGCGGGGCCTGCGGACCGGGGCCGGCATGGAGTTCGCCGAGCACCGCCCCTACACCGTCGGCGACGATTTCCGCTACCTCGACTGGGCGGCCTACGGCCGGCTCGACAAGTTGCTCCTGCGGCTCTTTCAGCAGGACGAGGACCTGCGGATCGCCCTGATGGTCGACGTGAGCGGCTCGATGCTCACGGGGCGGCCGCCGAAGGTCGACTATGCCCGTCGTCTGGCCGCGGCCCTGGCCTACATCGGCCTGGCCAACCTGGACCGCATTCGCGTCTCGGCTTACGCTGAGGGCGAGGTCCACAGCCTGCGGACGCGTCGCGGTCGCGGGCAGATCTATGCCGTGCTCGATTTCCTGGCCACCGTGCCGCTGGGCGGCGCGACGAACCTTGGCCTGGCCGCGCGGCACTTCTGCCAGCACACGGCCGAGAAGGGCCTGGTCGTCGTGGTGAGCGATTTTCTGGGCGGCGCCGGTGATACCGGCGACACTCGTGCCGCCGGATCGTATGAAGAGGGGCTGGCCCTGCTGGATTATCATGGGCACGAGGTCTGGGCCCTGCGCGTCGAGTCGCCCGAGGAGGCGCATCCGCCGTGGCAGGGCGACGTGGAGCTCGAGGACAGTGAGAGCGGCGCGCGGCAGGCCGTCCGCCTGACGCCGGAGCAGGTCGCGCGGTACCAGGCACGGCGGCAGGAGTACCTGCGGCAACTGGATCGCTGGACGACCGAGCGCGGCATGGCCCACCTGCGGGCCGCAACCGACGTGGACGTGGCCGACCTGGTGCTGGAAGTGTTCCGCCGCGGGGGATTCATTCGATGAGGACACGCATGACGACCAAACGACTGCTGACGGCGACCGTTTCGGTGTTGGTGGCGCTGGGCGCCCTTGCGGCGACGGCCCGGGCCCAAGGCGACGACCTTCTGGGCGGCCGCGTGGGCGGCGTGCGGTTGAGCGACGACGAGGCGACCTCGGCGATCCGCCTGGTCCGCCGCACGCTCGAGATGCTCGAGGCCGACCGATCGTTGAAGGATCTCCAGCCGCGCCAGAAACAGATTCAGGCCCTGGCCGACCGCGTCAAGGCATCGTGGCCCAAGGACGCTCCGTTGCCGCAGGTCGTTCTCCAGGAGCGGCCGATGCAGGTCTTCGTGACGCTCTACAATCCCGGGGGCGGCGACCTGACGGCCGAGGGCCGCGGCAATTCGCTGCTGGCGGCGCTGATCGACGGGGCGGCCAACCTGCCGCGCGGCGCGCGCTACCAGAGCGAGGGATTCAGCCGCCTGGCCGCCGTCCGCATCCATCTCGACGTGACCGTCTACCGGCTGCCGTACATGCAGAACCTGGCCGAACCGTTCCTGTACTCGATGCGGCCGGGCCTCGACGGGCTGGTCTACGAGAACGGCGACTTGCGGGGCACGGTGCTGCCGTGGGAGGCGGTGCGCCGCGCGTGGCAGATGCACTTCGTGCAGGTCGGCGAGGAAGAGCGGCAGGCCGAGGCTCGCGACGCGCGGCTGCCCGAGGATGTGAAGAAGGCCGTGTTCCGCTCGCTGCTCGACCGTGCCGGCGCCCAGCCGACCACGTGGCGCGGACCGGTGGCCCGCGTGCTGCGGTTCGAGACGCAGAGCTTCGTGGAGCGCGCCGCCGGGGGCAAGACCGCGCCCGGGCAGGCGGCCGTCGTCGCACTCTATCGCACCGGGCCGCTGACCGATGCCGAGAAACTGACCGACGCCGACGTCGCGGAAGCCGTGCGGACGGGCACCGATTTTCTGGCCCGGGCCATCACGCCGGAGGGCCAGGTGAACGCCAGCTACGATCCGCTGCGCGATCAGTGGCTGGTCGGTCCGGACGCCTCGCGTCAGGCCCTGGCGGTGCGGGCGCTGTCGAGTCTGTACCGTGCGCGGAAGGAGGCGTGGGTGATCCGGGCGGCGCAGTCGGCCGCCGGAGTGCTGCTGAAGTCCGTCAAGGAAGGCGTCGTGACCGACCGCGCCGGCGCGCAGCAGCAGTGCGCGTTTGTCTTCGCGGGCCTGAAGAGCGAAGTGGCCTGGACGTCGCAGGCCCTGGTGGCGCTGGCCGACCTGAACGCGGTCGCGCCCGACAAGGCCACGGAGACGACGGTGCGGCAAATGGCCGTCGCCCTGTTGGCCGCACAGGATCCCGACGGGTCGTTCCCGGTCTACTTCACGACCGGGACCACGGGCGAATCGGCCGTCAAGAACAGCGAGGACCTGCAGGGCGAATCGCTCGCGGTGCTGGCCCTGGTGCGGGCCTTCGACGTGCTGAAGGACGAGGCCCTGCTGAGGGCCGCGCAGCGAAGCGCCGACTACCTGGTCTTCGAGCGCGAGCGTCGCATCGGTCGCCGCCAGGGGACGGGCCTGCCCGACGTGCCGCTCGTGGAGGCTCTGGACCGACTGGACGAGTTGCTGCCCAACGAGGCCTACGCCCGTTACGCGCGGCTGTGCTCGGAGCAGATCCTGGCCCAGCAGGCCAGCGAACCGGCCCGCTACCTCGATGACGAGGTCGGCGGATTCCCGAGCGGCCAGCTCTTCGACAGCGAGTCGACGGCCTACAACCTTCGCGGCCTCGTGGCGGCGCGGCGATTGGCCGCACGCAACCGGAAGGCCAACGCCGAACGCTACGCGCAGTTGAAGCTCGACCTGCTGGAGCGCGAATCGGGGCGGGCCATTCGGCTGGCCGAGGCCTTCCTGGCGAACCTGCAGTACCGGCCCGAGAGCAGCTTCTACATTGCCCAACCAGCCGTCGCCTCCGGCGGCCTGCGTTACAGCGCCACCGACGCGCGGATCTCGACCGTCACGATGCTGAACTTCCTCCTGGCCGAGACGCCGTAGGGGGACGGTCCGGGTGCCACAGATTCTCATTTGCACTAGATACTACTTAGTAGTATACTACCGGGAGGCACCATGAGGCGTACGTTCATCGAGCTCCCGGCGTTCTCGCGATTGGTGCGCGACGGGCGTATATCCGATCGGGCACTGAAGGCGCTTCAGAATGACATCATGGTTCGCGGTGGCGCCGTCATCCCGGGCACGGGAGGCCTGGTGAAAATTCGCAGTGCGGGAAGCGGACGCGGCAAGAGCGGCGGCGTACGAGCCATCTACGCGGACTATCCAGCACAGGGGATGACCGTGTTGATCGCGGCTTACTTCAAGAACATGAAAGTGAACCTTACGGAACACGAGAAATGGGCACTGCGGTCGCTGAAGATGCGGCTTGACGGACAGATTGGAGTTTGAGATGGCGCGTTCGGGTAAGAGGGAATTCTTCGAACTGGTTCACGGAGCGTTGGAGGAGGGCGTTGAGGCGCTGGAGTCCGGTCGCAAGCTCACGGTGCGCGACGTGGAATTGCCCGGCCCGCCGGAGCCCATGTCGGCCGATGAGATCGCGACTCTTCGAGAGAGGACGCTGGGCGTCAGCCAACGTGTATTTGCGGCCATGCTCAACGCCTCGCCACAGACAGTTCACGCCTGGGAGCAGGGACGCAAACGGCCCTCGGGACCCGCGCTGCGACTGTTGGAACTCATGGGCGAGCGGACGGACCTGTTCGTCAAGTCGCGTCCGGCGACCAGACGGCGACGGGCAGTCAAGAAGTGAATCGGCAAGCCCCGGAAGAGGTCGGCGAGACGGAGCGATGCGAGGTGGCTGCTTGCCCCTCGACGCTGCTCGGGGCCATGAGCTTGTCGAATGGCAGCCACGCGGTTGGCCAGAATCGGCAGCTGCGAGCAGCCGCCCTACATGCTTGATGGGTGAACCTACCGCGACCGCTTCTTGCGGTCTTTTTTCTTGCGCTTGCTGCGGAGTTTTTTGCGGGGGGCGCCGCGGCCGAACAGGTCGATGCCGGACATGGCCTTCATCGCCTGGGCGCGGTCCTTGCTGAATAATCCCGCGCCGCTCATCTGCTTGACCATGTCGCGCATCTGGTCGAAGCTCTTGACCAGTTGGGCGACTTCCTGTGGCGGCACGCCGGCCCCGCGGGCGATGCGACGGCGGCGCGAGGCGTCGATCAGGTGCGGGTTGTTTCGCTCGGCGGGGGTCATCGACTGGATGATGGCCTCGGTCAGCACCATCTCGTGATCGTCCAGCGGCAGGCCCGCCAGTTGCGAGCCCAGGCCGGGGATCATCGACAGCACCTCACGCATCGAGCCCATCTTCCGCATCTGCTGAATCTGCTTCTGGAAGTCCTCGAAGGTGAACTCGGCCTTCTGGAGCTTCTCCTGCATCTTCTGGGCTTCGGCCTGGTCGACCGTGGCCTGGGCCTTCTCGACCAGGCTGACGACGTCGCCCATGCCGAGGATGCGGCCGGCCATGCGGTCCGGGTGGAACTCTTCCAACCGGTCCAGCTTCTCGCCCACGCCGATAAACTTGATGGGCTTGCCCGTGACGGCCTTGACGCTGACGGCCGCGCCGCCGCGGGCGTCGCCGTCGAGCTTGGTCAGGATCACGCCGTCGAGTTCCAGCCGCTGGTTGAACTCGCGGGCCGAGTTGACGGCGTCCTGGCCGGTCATGGCGTCGCAGACCAGGTAGATCTGGTGCGGGTGCACGGTCTTGGCCACGCGCTCGAGTTCGGCCATCAGGTCGTCGTCAATGTGCAACCGGCCGGCGGTGTCCAGCAGGACCGTGTCGCAACCCTGTTTGCGTGCGGCCGCAAGCGACCGCTGGGCCACGCCCACGGGGTCCTTGCTGTCTTCGTGATAGACGGGAATGTCGAGCTGCTGCCCGAGCACGCGAAGCTGCTCGATGGCGGCCGGACGCTGCAGGTCGGCGGCCACCATGAGGACCTTGCGGCCCTTTTCGGTGAGGTACCGGGCCAGCTTGCCGCAGGTGGTCGTCTTGCCCGAGCCCTGGAGGCCGGCGAGCATGATGACCGTGGCGCCCATATCGGCCCGCGGGATGTCGTGGCTGACGGGGCCCATCATCTCGACCAGCTCGTCGTGGATGACCTTGATCATCACCTGGCCGGGATGCAGGGTCGAGAGGACCTTCTGGCCGAGGGCTTTCTTCTGAACGGTTTCGATGAACTCGCGGACGACCTTGAGGTTGACGTCGGCCTCGAGCAGGGCGGTGCGGACCTCGCGCAGGGCGTCCTTGACGTTGGTTTCGCTGATGCGGCCGCGACCTTGCAGGGTGCGGACGGCGTCGTTGATTCGTTGGGTCAGGGTCTCGAACATAGGGCGCTCGCGTCGGTCCCCTCGCATCCGGCCGCAACCACGCGCCGCAGCCGCCCCAGGGGGGACACCGGAACGCACTATCATAAGCTTCCGGCCCGGAATTGCAAGCGCCGGACGGCCGCAGGGAGGTTTGCGGCCGAAGAAGGGGGCGTTGACTCCTCCCCCTTGACGGGGGAGGTGCCGCCGTTAGGCGGCGGTGGGGGTGCCGTGTGGGGCGAAGCGCCAAACACGCGGACGCCACTTGCCGACCTGCACCCTCACCCGGCCCTGCGGGCCACCCTCTCCCCTCAAGGGAGAGGGGTTTACTTCCCCGCCGCACGGTGTATGATGTGCGGCTTTGACGGACGGATTCGAGCCAGGGAAGGACGGACGATGAAGGTCTTGGTGACGGGCGCGGGCGGCTATCTCGGCCGCGGGCTGATCATTCCCTTTGAAGAGCACGGGTACGACTTGCGGCTGATGGACGTCGTGCCCATGGAGAGCCGCCACGAAACGGTCGTCGGCAGCGTGGCCGACCTCGACACGGTCCGCCGCGCGATGGAGGGATGCCAGGCCATTGTCATCGCCCACATGGCGTCGCGGCAGGTCGGAGCGTACGAGACGCCCGAGATGCCGTTCGACGTGAACGTCAAAGGGACGGCCAACCTCTTCTTCGCCGCCGTCGAGCAGGGCATCGGCCGCGCGGCCCTGGTCTCCAGCACCGGCGTGCAGCCCTACGACGAGGGCGGGTTCCTGGACCGTCACCAGCCGATGAAGAGCAAGGGGCTCTACGGCCTGACGAAGGTCTGCCAGGAGATGATCGCCGAGCAGTACCACCGCGAGCACGGCATTCGCGGCGCGGCCCTGCGGGTCGGCTGCGTGATGGACGGCGACACGATGATCGACAAGTACGGCAAGAAGCACACCGGCCGCGGCATGTCGCTGACCGATCGCCGCGACATCGGCGAGGTGGCGCGGCTGAGCATCGAGTGCCCCGACATCGAGTGGGAAACCTTCTACGTCCTGAGCACGCCCGAGTCGCGGGACTTCTTCGACGTGGACTACACCTGCCGCCGCCTCAACTGGCAACCTCAATACGATTTCACCTGGCTGCCGCTGTAATGGGTGAAGGGTGCCATGCTTCTGCTTGCAGAAGCATGCAGGGCGCCACGGTCAAGCCGGCTCGGCCATGACCCGTGCCGCGGGCACGCCCAGTCGGCTGCGCCGGCCTGGGTATGGCGCCCGACGAGAGGATGGATCCCCCCGGACCCACGCGGAGAACTACCGCGGCCGCCGCCGGAGGCACAGCACTACACAAGGCTTCACCGGCGGCGGAACGTGCCGCTGCCGGGATAGTTCAGGTCGCCCTTCCACGAAGGCTTCCAGAAGAAGACCACGCCGCGGCCGTTCGGGGCGTCGCGGTCGATCACGGCCAGGTTCAGCCGCACCTCGGCCCACGAGCCGCCCTGGGCCGCATCCAGCAGCGACGCCGCAATGGCGATCTCGGTATCGTAGCCGCGCTCGGTCCGGCGGCAGGCCGCCAACACGCCTTCGGGCATCTTGGCCGGGTCCTGGAGCACCGGCTTGTCGGGCTCGGCGCCGGGGGCGAAGGCTTGGGAGAAGGTCGTGTCTCCGCGCGAGGCGGACCGCGCCGGCTCGGCCGCGGCGCTGAGGCTCACCGACAGGCCGTCCTGGTGCCAGGGGTCGATGCCCGGCTCGGTCAGCACCACGTCGTCGACGGTCCGCACCGCCAGGTACAGGTACCGCTCGTCGTAGGCCACGGCGAACTGCATGCTGCAATCCTCCGGGCCCGTCCAACTGTCGGCCTGCCAGAGCGTCTGCTCGGGCTTGCGCACGTCGATCGGCAGGGCGGGCCACTCGTCCAGCTTGCCGTCCACGGTCACCGGCGCGTCGCGCTTCGGACAATCGTACCTGCCGACCACGGCCAGCAGCGAAGTGGCCTCATGGTGCAGCGGCTTGCCGTCGGGCAACTCGAAGGTCTCCTGCCACGAGATCGCCAGGGGCGCCAGGGCCGTCGCCTCGACGGGCTGCGCGGCCCGAACGGCCACGTCCATTTCCTGCTCCGTCTTGGGCGCCAGGCTCACCTTGAACACGGCCGGATCGGCGCGGAGCGATTCGCCGGGCTCGATGACCGCCCGGACCGTCAGCGGGCAATCGGTCGGGTTGACCAGCCGCACCCTGGTCGTCGCCTCGGTGAACGGCCCGGATTCGGCAAACAGGGGCGCAGCCGTCAGCGAGACGGTCTTGATCAGTCCTTCGCGGCGGGTCAACTCGTCGCTGGTCAGCACGTCCTCGTCGTAGATGCCGTCCAGGAGCAGGTTGGCCACGCGCGGCCCCTGGTCGGTCATCGTCACCCAGGCCACCTGGTCGGCCTGGCCGAACTCGATGCCGCGCTGGTCGCTCATGCCGCCCGTGGTCGCAAGCTGGATGTACGAGCGGCCGTGCTTGACCCGCTTCTGGTACTCGTGCCAGTGGCCGGCGAAGACGGTGTGCGGCCGGTCCTTCAGGGCCTGCTCGATGGCCTGCCAGTGGGGATTGTCCGATCCCTCGGCGCCCTCGGCGAACATCGGCTTGTGCATGAAGACCAGCGTCCAGCGGACGTCCGGGTGCGCGGCCAGGGCGTCGGTCATGTACGCGGCCTGTTCTTTGCTCACGCTGCTCGGCGGCGGGTCTTCGGTGCAGACCACCAGGAACAGGACGTTCTTGTAAACGAAGCTGTAGTACGGCGAGCCGTAGCGATCGCGGTACAGCGGCGCGACTGCGGCGTTGCTGATGTCGTGGTTGCCGACCACGTAGAAGAACGGCATTTCCAGGCGACGGACCATCGCATCGATCTCGTCCCATTGGTTGCGAACCAGCTCGGGATTCTCGGTGTAGCCCTCGATCAGGTCGCCCACGCAGATGACGAACTCGGGCTCGAGGAGGTTCACCTTGTCCACGGCCTGCTCGAAGACGCCCGGGCGGTGGCCGCCGGTGCGGTCCGAGACGATCACGAACTGGAAATCGTCCGGATCGTTATTGAAGTCCAGGTGCGTCCACGGTCGGCCGCCGGGCACCTTCTCGACCAGGAACGTGCCGCCGTCGAAGGTCGCCGTGTTGCTGCAACCGCCGACCATCGCCAAAGGCAATACGACCGCTGCCAGCCAATAGAGGCATTTCATGCGCGCGTCCTCCGTTAAGGAAATGAGCCGGAAGGGAACTGCCACCCAAGGCAGAGTCTACCGCGTCGGCGCTGGATTGTCCATGCTCGAAATGGCGGCGCGGCAAGGCGAGGGCGGAACACCTCGCGGGATGACGCCGACCGATTGTCGTGACGGCAGACGAAGCGCCGCACAGGTCTCACCGCACGGTGACGCCTCGCAGCGCCGCTTCAATGAGGGCGCGGTCGGTGTCGAATGGCTGTTTCGGTCCCCCTGCTTCGGCGACGACCACGCGGCCCCCGGCGACCCACACGGCGACAGCGTACCTCATCTCGCGGTCGTCAACCGTGGCCGCAAAGTCCATGCACCGTCCGACCGCGCCGTCGCCGCTGGTCAATTCGGACGACTTGACGGGCGTGTAGCCCTTGCCGACGGTCAGCTCGTTTTCAATGGCCTTGACCCAGAAGTCCAAGGTCCCTTTCTCGGCCGGTTGCGGCTTACGCAGGCCCACATAGACGCCGTCGGCGGAGACGAATCGCCGACCGTACGTCCAGCCCGGCTCCTTCAGGCGCACGTAGCCTTGCGGAGAGGTCATCGTCGGGCCGCAACCGGACAGGGCCGCCGACAACAAACCGGCCATCAGCAGCATCGCACGTGTTCGTCGCATGGTCATTCTCCTTGTCGGATCACCGGCCCATGATCGCGTCCAGGCCGACCGTGGTCAGCCACCAGAACGGCAGTCGCACGGCGCGTTTCGGCGCCTCGGTCGCAGCAACGAATCGAGCGTCGATGCGGCTGAAGGCCACGTGCGTTTCCAGGCGTTGCAGGGCGTTCTCCAGTTGCTCGATCTCGAGAGTCAGCCGTGCGATTTCCGTCTCGATCTTCAGAATATCCTCGACCTTCTCGGCCCGCGAAAGCAACTGCCGATAGCGATCCAGAACGGCCTGCTTCGCTTTGAGCCGCAACTCGAGATCCGTACAGGCCTCCGTCACGTCGCGGGCCTCGATCGTTCGGCTCACAACAGTGCCCAGCTGACCCAGGGCCTCAAACGTGGCATCAAACCGGTCGCTCGGCACTCGCAGCACCACGTGGTCCAGTGTGGCCGATTCGACGTATCCACCCACGCTCCCCGCCAGGTCGCGTGCCCCACCTACAGCCGCCTCGACGTCGCCCACTGCCACGGTCAACGAGCCGTCCCGGACCAGCTTGCGCTGGGCAACCGGCGGCAGAGGTTCACCGGTCCCGGCGATTTCCCCCAGGGCGGTCGTTGCCGCTGGTTCGGCCTGCGCGGCCGGTTCGGCGTACGCTACCGTGCGCCCGAAATCCGGCGGCGGCCGCAAACCTTGATGGACCATGCGAGGTTCGCTACAGCCGCCGGCAATCGTTGCCGCAAGACATGCGGCCATGAGCGTGAGCCGTTTCATCGGATGTCTCCTTTCCGCCGACGGGAATCGCATCCGACAACTCGATATCGTCCGGGCGCGAGCCTGCGCAGGAAAATCAGCGGGCGATTGACAGGCCGGGGCGCGCGAGCCTACACTCAGCGCACGTGGGGTGGCGGATCGGTGTGAACGGGAGAATCGCGTGGCCGGTGTCGTCGCGGGCGGCTCACGAGCCGCCCCTACAGTTGCTCCGGGGGGAGCGAGTCGGGCGGAGCGAGAGGGCGGCCGGACCAGCGGGGCGAGTGCGTGAACCGAGACGAAGCACAACTTGTCCGGGCGTGCCTGGGCGGCGACGAGGCTGCGTGCCGCGAACTGTACGCTGCGCACAACGGTCGCGTCCGGGCGATGTTTCGGCGGATGGGGTTCGCGCCGGCCGATGCCGACGACCTGGCCCAGGAAACGTTTGTGCGTGCGTTCAAGGGATTGGCCACGTTCGACGCCTCGCGCGGATCGTTGCGGCCATGGCTGGGGGCCATCGCCCGCAATACCGCACGCCGGGCGTGGCAACGGCGAAACGATCCGCAGAGTTTCGATCCCGAGTTGGCCGACGCGATGTTTCCGTCCGAGGCGGTCGATCCGGGCGACGAATCGGCGGCTCGCGAGGAGCACGAGGCCGTCGGGGCGTGCGTGAAGGAACTGCCGGCGGACCTCGGGCGGCTGGTTCGGTTGCGGTACGTCGAGGGCCGCGCGACGCGGAGCATCGCCGAGATCACGCGGACGCCGGAATCGACGGTGCGGTTGCGGCTGGACGAGGCCGCGCGGCTGATCGAGACGTGCCTGCGGCGAAAAGGCGTGGTCGGCGACGGGCGGTGAAAGACCCTGCGCGGCCGGCCGCGCGGCGGATATAGTAGGTAGGGGGGAACGGGTCCGGATCTTAGCGTATGACAGGCAACGGTAATCGACAACCTCAGGATCGCGTGGAAGGCCTGTTGCGGCAATGGGGCGCCGAGGAGGCGGCCCGGCAGGCGGCCGGCGACGGTCTGCCCTCGCGGGTTGCCGCGGCGGTGCCGGGGCGGCGGACTGGCGGCATGTCGCTGCTGGTGCGCTGGGCGCCGCTTGCCGCCGCGGCCGCGCTGGT
The DNA here is from genome assembly GCA_016935955.1 of Planctomycetota bacterium. The sequence continues at coordinate 2,488 of JAFGPY010000077.1, read as the reverse complement.
CATTATCGCCGGAGGCCTCTTTGTGGCGACGTACGGGGTTCGGACGGACAGGGCGTCCGTGCCGTCGCTGCACGCCGTCGAAACGGATGTCCCCCGGCTGATGATCAGAGAGCTGGAGTCGCGGTTGGCCGACACCGAGGCGGCGCTGCAACAATCGCAGAAGAAGCTCGCGACCGCAACCGAGTTGCTGGCCGAGGCGAAGGCCGCCAGGACCGCCACTCCGTTGACCATGGAAGGCGGCGCAGCCGACTCCAACCTGGGCAAACAGCGACGGCAATACGATGGTCCGCTCGGCGACGATGGCCGCCGGCTGGAGGAAACGCGCGAACAGGCGTCGCAACTGGCCGAAGTGCGCGGCGAGCTGGAGAAAATTCGCCACGAGTTCGCCGCCGAGACGTCGCGGCTGCGGTCGCTCTACGAGGAGACGGTCGCGGCCAATGGTCGGCTGGAGACGGAACTTGGGACGATGAAGGCCCGCCAGGCGGCCGTGCTCGACCATCTGCGGCGCGGGCCGTTGGCCGCCGCGGCGGCGCAGAACTGGTCCTACGCGCCGCCGGTGGACGGTCTCTGGAGAGGCGAGGCCGCCCGGGACGTCGGCGACCTGCTGCAACGAGGGACCGCCCTCCGCGAGAAGGCGGTGGGCGAGCCCGTGCGGCTGCTGTTCGACAGGATCGAGGTCGTCTTGACGCGACTCAGCCTGCTGGACGCTCGCGACGCGGCGGCGGGCGAATCGTTTGCCGCCCTGGTGCGTCGCAGCGGCCTGGACGAGGAGATCGGCAAAGTGCTGAACGCCGCCGATCAACCGGCCGACGTGCAGGCCTGGTTGTTGGAGGTGCAACTGGTTCTCATGGGGGCCCGGCATGCGGGTTAGGTTTCCCATCCTGGCGGTTATGTTCGCTTCCGTCGTCACGGCGGTCGGCGGCTGCATGGCGCAAGAGCGCAGCCCCTACCGCAAGTCGTTGGACAGCGAGGTCCGTAGCGAGAACGGCATGGTGGATTGGCAGCGGCCGGTCGCAACGATCGAGCCGGCCCGGGCCGAACTGCCCCTGGAGCGCCAAGCCGCGCAGCCGATCAGCGACGAGGACCGCCGGGCGTTCGAGGCGGCTGTGGCCCTGGCGGCCGAGTTGAAGTACGCGGACGCCGCGCAGGCCTTTGCCCGGCTGGTTCCGCGGCTCGAGGCGGTGGCCGCATGGCCCCAGGCGGCCGAGTCGATGTTCTGGCTCGGCTACTGTCGCGAGAAGCTCGGCAACGCCGAGGAAGCCGTCAAGGCCTACCGCCGGCTGCAGGAGGTCTACCCGCGCGCTCCGGCGGCAAAGCAGGCCGAGACGAGGATGGAACTCCTGAAGCCGACGCCCCAGGAGAAGACGCCGGAGTGATCGCGCAGCAGTCCCTCGCTGCGCTTCAATCGACAACAAACTCCGAGCTGGCGGGATTCCGGGACACGCAGCCGCCCTGCATCTATCAGGAGAACCACGCTATGGCATCGAGCAAGCGGACCGGCAATCCCAACCGCGTTCGTTGGATTGCCCTGACCGCGCTGCTGCTGGGCATGGCCCTGGTGGCGGTTGACGGGCTTCGGGCGGGGACGGTCGGACTGCACGGTCCGGCCGGCTACGTTGGAATCGCCTTCATGGCCGTGGCGGTAATCGCCTGGATGGTTGTGCTCTGCCGCAGTCGCTGCCCGTCGTGCGGCAAGTGGATCGATCCCTGGCACTACCCGCGTCCGGGGCACCACTGTCCGAAGTGCGGCAAGGCGCACGGCGGTTGACCACGCGGCGGCTCGCGGCTCGCGGTTTTCCCGCGCCTGGCCACTGGCTTTTCGTGCGGCGGGCGGTATGCTATCGCCTGCGCGGGGCACGAGCGGCCCCGGCTGTCGTGGGGGAGTACGTCGCCTATGAGTTTTCTGTCACGTCTGCTGACGGTTCATCGCACGTTGCGTTGGCACTTCAAGGGCCGCCAGATTCTGTCGCTGAACTATCCGTTCACGCCGCGAGCGCGCTGGGGACACGGTGAGCCGCCGCACCGCGAACTGTTCGAACTGATCGACCGCGGCCGCGACCGTTACGGCGATCTGCTGGACGGGTTCCTCGATCACCTGGATCGCCTGCGGTCGATTGCCGTGGAGACCCCGGCCTCGGCCGAGAAGCCCAACTGGCAAAGCCCGTGGCTGCCGCTGCTGGACGCCGTGACGCTGTACGGGATGCTTTGCCGCTGGCGTCCGCAGCGCTACGTCGAGATCGGCTCGGGCTACTCGACCAAATTCGCCCGGCAGGCGATTCTCGATCGCCGGCTGCCGACCGAACTGGTGTCGATCGATCCCGAGCCGCGGGCCGAGATCGACGAACTGTGCGACGACGTGATCCGCAGCCGCCTGGAGGACGCCGACCTGTCGGTGTTCGAGCGGCTGCAGAGCGGCGACGTGCTCTACATGGACGGGTCGCACCGCTGTTTCCCGAACTCGGACGTGACGGTCTTCTTCCTGGAGGTG
>JAFGPY010000076.1 GCA_016935955.1 Planctomycetota bacterium | reverse complement strand
TGCTCAAGTGGGTCGACGAGTTCGCCTGGATGGCCGCCACGCGCGACTTCCCGCATTGCAGCCTCGTGACCATCGGCATGGACCGCGTCGAGTTCCGCCAGCCGGTGCCCTGCGGCGCGATCCTGCGGTTTCGCATTCTGCCCCTGCGGCAAGGCACCACGTCGGTGGCCTACTCGGTCGAGGTCTTCAGCGACGAGCCCGGCGCCGACGACGAGAAACACGTCTTCTCGACCAACGTGACGTTCGTCCACGTCGGCCCCGACGGCGGCAAACGCCCCCTGCCGCACAAGGACCGCCTGCGGTCGTCCGAATAGTGCGGTACCGCGAACGGCGCCATGTCGCTTCGAGTGTTGTCAAGTGGGCGACGGACTTCCGTCCCGTCTGATTTGCATCACCGCGGACCGAGTTGCGGCACAACACCTTGCGACTGCAGAGCACGGCGCACGATCGCCCGAATCGCGTCCAAAGAGGGTTTTTGCGAGTTTTTAGCTTTGATGTAAATCCGTCAATTTGCGGCAGTTAAGCCGCCATGGCCGCTGGGGGCCGCAGTTCCTGGTTGACACAATATCTTGTATCGTTAACATCATCGGCTTTATAGTCTATGAAAGGTGGGGGCGTTGGGCTTTTTGAAGGGAGTCTCAAACGAAACTGTCCGATAGAAAGGTATCATGATGGCGAAGCTTGGAAAATCGCATATCCCCGAAGGCCAGGAGATCGTCAAACTCGACGCCGTCGAGTTGACTGACTCGGAGTCCTATGCGCAGGTCTGCGAAGACTACGAGGCGGCCCTTGTTGCCGAACTTGCCAGGGAGAGCCAGAAGCATCGCTCCGTGACAAGCCTGGCGGACTGCGTTTTCACCGAATAGTCCAATTCCCGGACCCACTCACAACCGTACTTGTCACGACGACTTCCACCGAGGTAGGCACCGATGCGCGATCCGCTGGCGATTCGCCTTTTCCAGCACGTTTCGATTGAGAAGGAAGACTGGTTCGGCGATCTGATGGAACGGTTGGTCAAGGAGCACCAACTCGCACCCAGTTCCCGCAAGAATCTGAAACTGATCGGTCTGCTGCATCATGTTCACAGGCTGGGTGCGCGTCTGATCGTCATTCACGACCACTACCTTTGCCCGGACTACCTCGGCGACTACAGCTCTCTGTACAGCCGCATGGCCCGGCCGCCGCGAAGCCACCGGGCCATCCGGCTGCTGTTCTTCAAGTCGAACAAGTCGCAGGCCGAAGTCCTGTTTCACCTGGAGCACGGCATCAACGGCCGCGTTCCGGCCGATGCCGCCAGTTGGAAGGAGTATGCCGACAGCATCGGCCTGATCGGTTTCACTGTGATTCGTCCGACGCCGGACTGCCTGATCGGCCGCACCGTCCTGCCGAGCATTCCGGAGAACGGCTTCATCACCTGCACGGACACCTACCTGGCCCACCTCTACGGCACGCCGCTGTATGTCCGTGGCGTGCCTTGGCTCGAGCAGGACGCATCGCACTTCCGCTGCTCGGGGGCCGCTCTGTGGGCATGTGCTTATCACACGCAGACCCGCTGGGGGCTGCCCCACTACAGTCCGGGCGAATTGACGGCCCTGGCCAGGCGGTTCGGCGTCTCGGGGCACGTTTCCAGGGGGCTCACCGGCTCGGAAATGGCCACCGCCATTCGCGAATGGGGCTTCGACCCGTACTCCTGCATCTTCAATGCCGATGACGACGACAAGCAATGGCTTGAGAACCTCTTCGCGTACGCCCACATGCTCCTGGAGAGCAATATCTCGGTCGTCCTCGGCTACTGGCAGCCCGGCCGCAGGGGGCACGCCGTCCTGGCCGTCGGGCACGGCCTGTCGAAGAAGGCCGTCGGTGCCGCGAAGCCGGACCGGTTGCGGTCCACCACCGACTGGGTGGATACGTTTGTCGTCGCCGACGATCAGCGGGCGCCCTATACGCCCATCAGGCTGCGCAACGGCGACCCCACGACCGATGCCGCGGACGACTTCCTTTCCAAGGCCGCCGCTTGGGCAGGCAAGACGGACACCGTGGAGATTCCGTCGGCGACGAAACCCTTGACCGAGTGCAAGAGGGTGACCATGGTGGCGCCGATTCCGCGGGGCCTGCGCGTTCTGCCGGAACAAGTGCTGCCCATCGCCCGGGTTGCGTTGCAGTACGTGCCCAAGATGATCGTTCCCGGCCCGGGCCTCAGCAGCACGGAAGCCGCCAAGCGACGACAACCGTTCCTGGACATCGTCCACCACCCGGCTCGCTATGCCCTGCGAGCCAGCCTGACCCAACTCAAAGACTTCCATTGGGGCTTGAAGACCGGCCAGGGATGGGATTCCCTGGTCATCGACCTGCAGCAGGCCTATCTCATGATGGCCTGGCCCACATGGCTGTGGGTCGTCCAGGTCGTCGAGCTTCACACCAACACGAGCGACGAGGTGGACTGGTCCAAGTCCCATGCCGTCGGCGAGGTGCTGATCGATGCGACGGCCAGCCCCATAGGCACCCGGTGCGCCGCCTTCGCCCTGCGCGTCAAGGATACCCTAGTCTACTGTCCCGATCACAACAGCAGCGCCCGAAAGATCGTCCGCCTGAGCAAGGGCAACCATTCGTTCCCCGTGGTCTGCCCCTGACGGCCGCGCCGGTCCGCGCCTCACGCTCCGGGCTTCCAATTTGCGGCTCCCGGTGTATCATGGCCTCCCTGCGGCCGGGCATTCCGGCCCGCCGTGAGGAAGGAATCGCCGCATGGACGATGTCTCGGCAACGCGGATCAGCAACTGGTTTCACGGCTACGTCGACCGTTTCCGGTCGGGCGGCGGCCTGGAGCCGATGCAGCAACTCAAGCTCGACCACAGCCTGCGCGTGGCCGAGGACGCCGAACTCGTGGCCCGGCGCAGCGGCTGGCCCGAAGCGGCCCTGCGGCAAGCCCGCGTCACGGGGCTGCTGCACGACGTGGGCCGCTTCTCGCAGTTCGCCGAGTTCGGGACCTTCGCCGACCGCGACAGCGTGGACCATGCCCGTCGCGGCTGCGAGGTGCTGGAGGCCGAGGCGGCGCTGGCCGACCTCGATCCGTCGACCGTTCGGGCCATGACCGACGCCGTCCGCTATCACAACCGCATGGGCGTTCCGGGCGACGTGGCCGTTGCCTCGCTGCCGCTGGTGCAACTGACCCGCGACGCCGATAAGCTGGACATCTTCCGCGTGGTGCTGGAGGCGATTACCTCGGGGGCCGTCCGGCGTCACCCCGAGATTTTGGTGGGCGTGAACCTGGACGGGCCGGCGGGCCCGACCGTGCTGGCCGACATTGCCGCAGGACGCATGGCCTCGAGCCGCGACGTGCGGACGATGGCCGATTACCTGCTGCTGATGGCCGGCTGGGTCTACGACATCAACTTCGCGGCGACTATGAGCGAGATCGGCCGCCGCGGCATCCTTGAAGGGATGGCCGACCTGCTGCCGGACCAGCCGGACGTCAGATCGGCCATGGAGCGAGTCTTCGCCGAACGCGACCGCCGCACGGTGTGAGCACCGGGCGACACGCCGCGGTATGTCACATCATTTCCCGGACGCGGTCCAGCAGGTGCAATTCCTTGTTCAGCGTCAGCAGGCCGAGGAAGACGGTCACGATGCCCACGGCCACGCGCATCCCGAAGGCCGGGATCCGCTTCACCGAGTAGGCCGAGCAGGGCACCGAGAGGATCGCCCCGATCAGCAGGAACGGCGCCAGTTTCCAGCTCTGAACGCCGCCCTTCCAGAGCATGTGCACCGCCAGGCCGGCGATGCAGGTGATGCCTTCGGCCACGCTCGTGATGCCGACGGCGCTCTTGGACTCGATGCCCGAGAGCATCTGTCCGCCCATGACCACGGGGCCGTAACCTCCGCCGCTGAATCCCTTGTTGAACGAGGCCAGCAGGCCCAGCCCGGCGATCTTCTTCCATGAGAAGGCGATCTGCTTCTTGAGCGTCGCCAGGATGACCACGCCGATGGAGACGATGAGGATGCCGAAGCAGATCTTCAGGTGGTGCGAGCCCATGTTCTTGAAGACCGTGGCGCCGCCCACCGCCCCGACGACGCTCAGTGCGCCGAGCACAAGGGCCACCTTCAGGTGCATCGGCAGCTCGGTGACGAACCACCGCGCCAGGCCGCGCTCGCGAATGGACGCCCACTGGTCGGCCAGCGCCCGTCGCGGGGCCAGGTCCACGTTGCCGGCCTTGTGGTGCAACACGCCGGCCAGCAGACCCGAGATCAGCTCGCTGAGCAGAATCATCGGCACGATCTCTTTGGCGTCGAATTTCATGAGAAGCAGAATGGGCAGCAACGTGGTGCCGTAACCCATGCCGAGGGTCGAGTCGATGTACTCGGCCGTGAAGGCAATCAGGGTCACCAGCAATCCAAGGCTCAGGTCGATCTCAGGCATGACGCGCTCTCCGTCTGACAAGATGCGGCGAAACGGTCCTTGCCGCTCCCTCGGCCGCACCGCACGCGACGGAACCGGGGGAGACGACAAGACACTATAAAGTCTATTGGCATACTAGAATATTGCAAGTAGAAATACCCCTCTTTTTCAAGGTGTCAGGACCGTTTTGCGGCGTAAAGGCCTTCTCGGCCGGTTTTCAGACCCGTTTCGGTACCGAGACAGAGGGGCCGTGAGCACCATCTATGGGCAAGCCGTTGTCAAGCGGGGGGTGCCATGGTCTAGCTGCAGGCTAGGCCATGATAACCGGCCACCACGCAGCGGGCACCCATCATGGGCTGGTGGCATGGTTGGCGCGCCACGTGGTGCCATGGCCGCTTGCGGCCATGCTCGAATGTCTCTTCGGCATCGAGGGCGGCTCGCGAGCCCCTCCGTCGTGGCGAGCCCCGCAGGGGCGGCAGTGATTGCCTGGCTATCTCACTGTCGCCCCTGCGGGGCTCAGCTTCCTGGAGGGCGAGTCTACCCACCTGAAGGTGGTGCCGCTGGAGGACGATGCGGCGGGCGACGACGACTATCCGGACGCCGACGCCACGACGGCCAATTCCCTGGCCGAGATCGGGTACGCCTTCGAGCCGTACGCCAACCTGCTCGCGTGGCGGTACGACGTGAAGATGCAGAGCACGCACAGCGTGGACTGGTCGCAGAAGTACACCAACGACGACCTGGGCCGGCTGATCAAGGCCGATCAGGGCGAGGTGGGCGGCACGTGGCCGTCGAGCCCGACGATGGCCTCGCCCGACACGACCTGGGAGTGGCACAAACCCGGTGGGTCGGGGAGCGACCCGAAGCTGGACAAGCTGGGCAACTGGGTGCAGGCGACGCTGCCGGGCACCGTGGGTGAGGTCCGGACGCACCCGACGTTCAACCAGATCGGCTGGCGTCAGACGACGACGCCGAACAAGACCTATGCGTTCTTCCACGACAGCGCGGGGAACCTGCGGCGGAACGATTACAACCACTCCAACGGCGCGTCGTCGCTGGACGACCGGTTGTTCACGTACGACTACCGCAACCGGTTGCTGCGTGTGGAGTTCTTCAACCTCGGCTACACGGGCCACAAGCTGGCCGAGTACCGCTACGACGGCCTGAACCGCCGGGTGCGCAGGATCGGCTACGACACGGACGGCTCGACGGAGCTGCAGGACACGCGGTACATCTACGACGGCTGGCGCAGCGTGGCGGAGGTGGAGTACGACGACCAGGAGGACCTGACGGCGCGGTACGTGTACGGTCTGGCGTACCTGGACGAGATGATCCACATGGACCGCGACGCGGACGGTGACGGCGACCCGTACGACGACGACAGTGACGGTGCGGCCGAGAGCTGGAACGTGTACTTCGTTCAGGACCACCTGTACAACGTGGTGGCGTTGGTGTACGATGATATCGGCAGCGACGCCAGTGCGGAGGACGGAACGGTGGTGGAGCGCACCTGGTACGAGCCGTACGGGAAGGTGACGTTCGCCTCCCAGGACGGTACGGCGTACGGGACGCAGGCGACGCAGTACGGCAACGAGCATTTGTTCACGGGCCAGCGTCTCGACGCGACGACGCGTACGCCGGCGCAGGCGGGCCTCTACTACTACAAGAACCGCTACTACGACGCCACCCTGGGCCGCTTCATCACCCGCGATCCGCTTGAGGATGAGGATGGGCTCAATTACTACGCTTATGCCGACGGAAGTCCACCGGATTTCATCGACCCAGTTGGGGAATTGGCGCTATCGGTTGACTTCAACTTCCTGCCGACCCCCGCAGGGTTCAGCGCCTATGGGCGGGTAGACGTCAGAACTAAGAGTTGCCCTTTGGAGGTCACCGTCTCGGCTTACGCGGCAGCACAGTGGAGTCCGCCTGGAATGAAGCCTATTAAGGTTGCGGCCTCCTGGTTTAACATTCACATCGAGGCTGGCCTTCGCGGCGGCCTCAGAGGTGAAGTCAAATACTCGGAGTGTTCGGGGCTTACCGGGGTCAAGGTATGTGGGCGATTTGAGGCCTTTTTGAAGGCAGAATATAGGCGGCACAGGTATAAAGAGTGGGGACGGCGTAAACGCTTTACGCGTTTTCGCATTGGCGCTGCTGCCGAAGGCAACGTTGAGGTGTGCATAAACCTCTGTAACGGAGAGGTCACACTAGAGGGCACCATTAGCGCGAACGCGTACTTGAACTTCGGGTGGAGTTGGTTCAATAGGTCGTATCAGTGGGAATATGTGAGTGCGACGGGTGTGGTGAGGCTTGGTACATGCTCGAAGTGTGCGTTTCTGTCAGAGTACTGTGGCAAGGGAGCCAATCCAGACAGTCCTTGCTGCAAATCCGAGACCACCAAGGTGTACTAGATGGGAATATGTCGTGGGAGAGAGCTCTTCCTTAGAATTGGGCGATGCGTGTTGTGCTCTACGGGTGATCTCAGAGAGCGGACTCCTGACCGTTGAGCGAAGTCGCCTCCGTGGCAGTCATGCCTGCTTTCTCCTAGTAGTCTTGCTGCCGGTCACCCTGCTGGTATCGGGGAGCTTGACGCTGTTGCCCTGCTTGGTTTGGGCTGCCTGGGTCGAGCATAGCGTGTTGGTCTTGGGCTTTGTACTTTTGTTAGGAGTGGCACTGATACCCGCCGTCTATGCGTGGTTTGTGTTTCAAGGCATGCTCTTTCCGTACACAGTTTCAGTAGGCAGTGCGCAGTACAGGATTAGAAATGGGGCACTTCGATGGTCCCTAGCAATCAACATGGCGGATGTGGGCCGAGCAACTTTCTTTCTGTAAATTCCTTTCCGGGTCGTCTCTCATGACGGTGGCTCAGGCGTTCTCCCGTTCGGTCATGGT
>JAFGPY010000075.1 GCA_016935955.1 Planctomycetota bacterium | reverse complement strand
CTATGCCGCGATCTATGATGCGGCCGTCTTCACGCTGTCCGATGCCGTGACGGAAGTCTACGGGTACCTGATCCCCGAGCCGGCCACGATGGGCCTGCTGGGCCTGGGCTTGATCGGCTTGGTGATTCGTCGCCGCAAGTAGACGTACGGGGCAGATCAGGTTCTGTGAACCTGTGACGTGACTGTAAAGGGCCGATCCTCTCAGGAGGGTCGGCCCTTCTGTTGTTGTGCCGGGAGGAGCCGTCGTCCCGGGCATGGCGAGGGGCGATTTTCTTTTGTGTTTTGGGCGTGGGTCTGACATAATCGCTCTTTCGAGTCAGGGCCTTGAAGGAATGCGCATGCCCTCCAAACGAGCCACGAGCAAGTCTTCTTCTCGCCGCAAGAGCCCCGTTGCGAAGAAGCGGAAGTCGAATCGGAAGGCCTCAGACGCTTCCTTTGCGCGGAGGAAGAAGACGAAGCGTTCGTCGTCCCGCGGCGGCAAGGGGGCCGTGGCGGCTGCGCCGGTAACGATTCGCCAACCGGTCCAGGCGGCCTCGTCGCTGGAGGCTTACCGGGAACTGGAGAAGGCGCTGTACGAGTTGCGGGACGCCGTGGAGGCGAGCGGCTCGTATCGTGAGCTGACCGAGCGGCTGTCGGGCCGCCATTTCCCGGAGAACCGCATCGCCCAGTTGGCGGACCTGGGCCTCGGGGGCGACCTGCACCTTCACAGCAGCGTGTCGGACGGCAAGGTGTCGCCGCGGAAACTGCCCTGGCTGGCGCGGGTGCTGGGGTTGCAAACCATTGCCATCACCGATCACGACAGCGTGGACGGATGCCGCGAGGCCTTCCGTGAAGGGCTGCTGCTCGGAGTGCGGGTGCTGTGCGGTGTGGAACTGTCGACCGAGCAGCCCGGCCTGGAGGTGCTGGCCTACTTCCCGGACGCGGGCAAGCTGTTCAGTTTCCTGCAGTCGAGCCGATCGTCGCGATTCCGCAATGCGCTCAAACGGCGGCAAGCGCAGATCCATGCCAAGAGCCTGGCCTGCCTGGAGTACGTCAACCGGTGGCTGCGCCGTCACAAGGTGCCGGCCGATCGGCAGATCACCCTCGAAGAATATGATCGCTGGTTCGACGGGCGGCAACCTTACTTTCCCGGCACGCTTTGCGTTCTGGGGCTGCAGCGGCTGACGCCGGAGCAGCGTGACGCGTTGCGCATTCACGACCCGCGGACGTTCAACACCAAGGTGGTGACCCCGTTCCTGAAGTTGTGGCGGGGCTCCGGGGATGAGGTGGGCAAGGTCGCGGCGGGCGACCGGACAGCCGAGTCGTTCGCCCTGGTGCGAAGCGCCCTGCGTGCCGACGTGCCGACGGCCACGGTGATGGCCCATCCCAAGGAACTGGTGACCAAGGGCAAGATGTCACTGGGGGCCGTTCGCAAGATGATTTTCGAACTGGCCGAGGCGTACGGTCTCGACGGGATCGAAGTGTCATGCGCCCGGGACAACGAGGACGACATTCGCTACTGGAAAGAGACGGTCGCGCAGTACAACGAGCGTGTCGGTCAGGGCAAGGCGACCAAGCCGTTGCTGGCGGCCTCGCACAGCAGCGACTTTCACGTGCTGGGTCCGGGGATCGAGACGGGCGAGATCACGTTGGGATTCGGCGTGCTGGATTCGCGTCCGCAGTACCGCCGCGGCAACCTCCGCCCGCAGATGCCGCTGGACGAATTCCTCGAACAACTGCAGCGCCGTGCCAACGAGAACGTCTGACCTGCGGCGGTCTCGGCGCCCTACGACCCGCCTTGCGAGGCGATTTCCTGACTCGAGGCGGCCGCCTGCGTTTCCTCGGGCGAGATGAAGACTCCCGCGATGTCGAAGACCTTCAGACCGGCGCGCCGGCACCGGACGATACGCACCAGCAGGTGTTTCCTGGCCCCCTGGACGGTCAACTCCACCTGGATCACTTCGCCGACGTACATCTGATGCACGTGGATGAAGCTGAGGCCGCTGCGGCTGACGTCCTTGGTGATGGCCACGAACTCGTCGGGGCACTCGCTAACCTGGTCGTAGCGCTTGACGTACTTGACCGAGACCTCGGTCATGTAGAGGTGTCTGTCGTGCCGCCGTTTGTCGATGCCCTTGCCCGGCGGACGGTTGGCTTCGTCTTCGACCAGCCGCTTGAGACTGCGCCGCAGCGCGTCGAGATTCGCTCCGGTCTCCTCAGTCATGGCGTTGCTCCTGGGCCCGAATCCGTTCGACCGTCGCAATCCAGGCCATGGTCATCTCGCGGTTGGTCTTGGCGGCCGCTTCCTCCTTCAGGATGGCTACGGCCTGCTCGTGCGGCATGGCCTTGCGGTAGGGGCGTTTCGACGTCAGGGCGTCATAGATGTCGACCACGGCCGTCATCTGGGCCTCGGCCGTAATCTCGCGACCCACGAGTCCCTGCGGATAGCCGCCGCCGTCAAGCTTCTCGTGGTGCTGGTGCACCATCATGAGTTCCATCGGCTTGATGCCGGGCCGGCTCAGCAGAAACTGCAGGCCGAGGTCCGGGTGCTGCTTCAGTTCGTCCCATTCCTGAGGCGTCAGGCGGCCGACCTTGTTGAGCGTGTCGGGGTTGACGCGCGTCTTGCCGATGTCGTGCAGCAGTCCGCCGCTGGCCAGTTGCCGCAGCGTGTCCTTGTCGCGCTGGCCCAGCCGATAGGCCAGGGCCGTCACCATCACGCTGACGTTGACCATGTGCGTGTAGGTGTAGTAGTCGTGCGACAACATGCCGACCATGCTGTCGAGGGCCGCCTCGTCGCTGCAGATCAGCGTGACCATGTTGTTGACCCACGTCTCGCGGTGCGTGTCGACCACCTGTTCGAGGTTGCTGGACTCGAAGGCCTCGCGGATCAGTTCGCGGGTCGTGCTGTAGCAGATCTCGACCTTTTTCCCGGCCGGCAGGTCGTCGCGGTCGACGATGTTGCCCAGGGCGCTCTCGGCGAACTGCTGGTAGGCCCTGTGCTCGGCCGTGTCGACGTAGAAGACGCGGACGCTGTCGGCCTTCAGGGCCTGCAACTGTCGCTGGTCCAGCGACTCGCTCTGGTGGCAGACGCATTCGATCGCCCCACCGTTGGGCCGGGCGTACAGCGAAAACGTCAGGACGCATTCCGCCTCGAAAATGTCCGCCGGAACCGGGACATAGCTCTTGCGGAGGTTCACGGTCGGAGGAGTTCTGGTTGCGGTCATCGAAGGCCCCCAAGTCTTGGCCGCGTCGCGGCGCGCAGGATACCCCTCTGACGGCCCGGGTATCTCGGTCGTCCACAGCGTCGCCACGGCTAGCGCCTAGGTTATATCGGCATAAGAGCCCGTCTGGCGTGGCCGAAAACGCCGATTTGGCGGCAGTGTATTCCCGTGCTTGCCAACCGTGTGGCACGCCAGGGGCCGCAAGAGGGGATAGAGGCTTGGGCGGTTGCTGTAAGTGATTGTTGTGGTGGGTTTTATGTTTATTGTGCGGGGGGCTGGCAGACCTGCAGCCGTCGGTCGCGCAGCTCGACCGTCCTGTCGGTTACTCGGTCCAGGAAGTCGCGGTGGTGCGAGATAATGACCATGGCCTGCGGCAGGTGGGATAGGATGTCGACGATCCGCTCGACAGTCCTTTCGTCGAGGCCGGTCGTCGGCTCGTCCAACAGCAGCACCTCGGGGCCCATGGCCAGCACGGTGGCCAGCGAAACCAGCCGCTTCTCGCCGCCGGATAGGCGGTAGGTGACGCGGTCCTCGTAGCCCGAGAGGCCCAGCGAGGCGAGCGTCTCCCGGACGATGGCCACGGCCTCGGAGTGGGTCTTGCCCTGGTTCAGCGGGCCGAAGGCCACGTCCTCGGCCACGGTCGGACAGAACAGCTGGTCCTCGGCATCCTGGAAGAGCAGCCCCACGCGGCCGCGGACGTCGGCGAAATCCGCTTCGCTACGACGCTCGCGGCCGAACAGGCGGATCGTGCCCGCCGTGGGATGCAGCAGCCCGACCATCAGGTGGAGCAGGGTCGTCTTGCCGCTGCCGGTCGGTCCGACCAGGGCCGTACGCTGCCCGGTGTCGAGGCGAAAGTCAGCGTCCGCCAGCACCGCGGCGGCGCCGTCGTAGGCGAAGTGCACGCCGCCAAGTTCGATCAGCGCATCGGCCACCCGTATTCCCCCAAGAGAAGTCCGCCTGCCACCAGCACGGCCATCGCGGCAAAGAGAACGTCGCGCGGCGCGAGGCGGAAATGGTCGAGGACGTAGAAGCGGCCGTTGAAGCCGCGACATTTCATGGCCGCGACGATGCGATGCGAGCGGTCGAAGCTGCGGACCAGCAGCATGCCCACCAGGTTGCCGAGCGAGCGGTAGGTGTGCATGTTCATCCCGGCGTGAAAGCCGCGCACCTTCATGGCCGTCGACAGACGGTGGTACTCGTGATGCAGCAGGTCGATGTAACGGACGGTCATCAGCATCAGGTGCGTCAGCTTGCGAGGGATCTTCAGATGGCTCATGGCGTGACCGAGCCGCGAGATCTCGACCGTGCTCAGCAGGACCGTCACGGCCAGCACGATGGCGTTGCTCTTCAGGGCGATCCTGCCGCTCAGGGCCAGCCCCTCGTACGTGAATTGCAGCGGGCCAAGTTCCACGAGCGGCCGGCCCGGCGTGCTGAGCGGAAGCAGCAGGGCCATCATGACGACGAAGGCGTTCAGCGTCAGCAGCCGTTTCAGCAGAGGACGGATCGGCAGACGGGCGGGCAGGGCCAGGACTACGGCGACGACCAGCGAGGCCGCCAGGACCGGCGTGCGCTGGCTTGTGGCGACGACCAGCGAGAACACGATGGCCACAACGAGCTTGATCCGCGGATCCAGCCGATGCACCACGGACTCGCCCTTGAAGTACGTCTCGCAGACCACGTGTTTGCCCTATCTCGGCGGCGACGCTCTCTTGCCGATCGCGCGGGCCTTCAGGTAGAAGACCAGCCCGAACACGCCGACAATATAGCCGATGCCGCCGAGAATGTCGTGCACAAAGACGGTCTGGCGATAGGCCTCGATCTCTCGCCGCAACGGCATCACCTGGCGGCTGACGGCCTTCTCGACGGCAGCCTCAAAGTTGGCTGCAACGGGAACGAGGGCCGGCGCTTGTTGCTGTGGCGGCGACGGGGCGGGGGATGGCGACGGCGACGGCGCGTCGGCTGCTGTGGCGGCATCGGACGAGAACGCAGGCAGGCTGTCGGGCAGTTCGGCTGCTTCCAGCTTGTACTCGGAGCGGTGGCCGTCGCCGGTGTCTACGACGAACGTGTGGTTGCAGCGGAAGCGAGCCTGGAACGTGAACTCGCCCTGGTCGTCGGTCTGCGTTTCGCCGAGTGGCGAGCCGTCGTCGGCGTGTGCGGTCACCTTGACGTTCTTGGCCTTGCCGCCGCCGGGAAAGCCGACGGTGCCCTTGATCGTGCTGCCGCTCTCGACGTAGGCCCAGACGTTCACGCGGTGGGCCAGGGCCGGACCGGCCAGCACCGCGACCATCGTCGCGACAAGGCTGCCTCGCACGGTCCAGCCGACGATCCTGTGAACCATCGCATTTCTCCTCTGTGCTGTTGTGCCGTTCATCGGGCCGGCTCGTCGGCGACCGGCGGGAAATGGCGCGTGCCCCCAAACAACTCGGGCCGCACCTTGCGCACGAAAACCACCACGGACCCGGTCACCAGTCCTTCGATGGCCATCACCGGAAGGTGGGTTGTCACCATCCCCACGGCCGCCACGCGGAACTCCGCGCCGCACATCAGCAGTGACACGCCGGTCAGTGCGGCTCCCAGGGCCACGGCCAGCGCGCCCGACAGTCCACCGAAGGCGAAAGCCGTCGTCTCATTTCGCGTGCTGACCACGCCGCGGTGAAACAGCCACCAGCAGATCACGCCCGGCAGGGCCATGTTCACCGTGTTGACTCCCAGGGTGGTCAGTCCACCGTACCCGAACAGAATCGCCTGCAACAACAGCGAAATCAGCAGGGCGGGAAAGACCGACCAGCCCAGGATCAGTCCGGCCAGGCCGTTGAGAATCAGGTGCGTGCTTGTGGGGCCGATCGACACGTGAATCAGGGAGGCCACGAACAAGGCCGATGAGAGCACCGCCACCTGCGGCACGCGCTCGTAGTCCATGCGGCGCAGACCCATCGCCACGCCCCCGGCGGCAAGCGCGGCGCCGCCCAGGAGAACGGGAGTCGAGAGGTAACCTTCGGCAATGTGCATGGCTCATCCCTGTTCATGGTCCGACAACAGCCGGCACTCTCACTTCATGTCGACCGTCTTGACCCAGATCAGTCCGCCCAGTTCGACGTCGACCATCTCGCCGTCGGGGCTCTTCATCTGCTCGTCGCCGTCGACCAGGGCGGCAAACGACCACCAGCCGGCTCGCGGCATAACGTACGTGAAGACGCCCTGTCCGTCGGCCTTGATGACCTGCGTGATGAACGGATCGGCCGGCGGGGTGACCTGCTTGCCGGCATTGTAGTACTCGACCTCGACCTCGGCGAAGGGCACCGGCTTGCCGTTCTTCCTGACGATACCGCGGAACGCGTTGCCCGTCCAGAGACCGTAGGGACGGACCAGCGGCTCGATCTCGACCGGCAGGCCGACCAGCGAGTCCCAGCCTTCCTCGGCGCCCATCACGTCGACGACCGTCTTGGTGTAGTGGACGATCATCTTCTGCTCGGCGGGCTCCCAGTAGGGGGCCGGCTCGAGGTAGAAGACGTAGTCGGCCGGCCGCGTCACCTTGTAGGAGGCGGTGTAGGCGGTCTTGCCGTCGATCTTCTTTTCGACCAGCGATTCCATCAGGTCCTGCTTCTTCTCGCCCACGAGCACGCCGAACTGTCGCGGCTTGCCCATCTCCATGACCGGGCCCTGTTCCATCGGGTGCGTGAACAGAATGTCCAGGTTCACCGTCTTGTCGTCCTCGGCGCTGATGATGTCCTTCGAGGGAATGAGCACCTGGAAATGGGCCAGGGCCGCAGTCGCCAGCAGGCCGACCAACGCCACGCTCGCCAACGTCAATGTCTTTCTCATGAGATGTTTCCTTTCATCCGATGTTGCGGCCGCACGGGGCCGCAGAGTTTAGTCGTGTGACCGCCGGACCGGATTCATCCCAATCCTTCGTCACGGGGTGCCATGGCTGCCCCGCAGCCATGCGCCGGGCGGGAACCTTTCGGCATGCCTGCCCCCTCGACGCCGCTCGGGATCTGCGACAGGGGCAGGCATGGCACCCGCTACGGGAACCCCAAGGGACTCACGTGGCACTGCTCAGAACGCGATCTGGACTCTCACGCCGGCGACCATCGCGTCGTCGGCGTCCGCGCCGCCGGGGTGAATGACGTACTGAATGTGCGGCGCGACGCTCAGCCACGGGGCGATCTCGGCGTTGTAGTACATCTCCATGATCGTCTCGTGACGCTGCGTGAAGTCGCCGCTCTCGCGACTGAGCCGCCCCTGGGCCACGCCGAAGGCCAGCACGTCGCTGTCGCGCGACGGCACCAGCCCGCGATACTGCACGCCCGTGCTCCAGAACGACTTGATCTCGTTCAGCTCGTGGTTGGCCCACCCGAAACGGGCGAACAGCCCCAGGCCCTGGTCCGACTCCTCGTTCTCCCGCAGCAGCATCTGGTCGAGACTGGTGTACAGCCCCACGTCGTCGCGCTCGCTGCCGCCGCCGTCCAGTCGATCCTTCGGTTGCGGATCATACCAGAAGCCCACGCGGTACGCGCCCTGCAACGGGCCGCGGCCCGTCGTGAAGGCCGGCGTGACGCCGGTCTCGAAGATGCCGAAGTAGTAGTCCTCGTCGCCGAAGGCCGTGCTGAATCCCGTCA
This sequence comes from Planctomycetota bacterium, assembly GCA_016935955.1. Next base: position 10,320 of record JAFGPY010000075.1, on the reverse strand, counting down.
ACCGGGCATCCGCCTGGGCGTCAGTCCCGGCAGCCGCCACGTACCACCAGTCCGTCGGCTGCACGTAGACGGCCATGCCCAGGCCGTTGTCCGGGAACGGGATGGTCGGGTTGTTGACCAGCGGGCTGGCCAGGAACTGCATCGTCTCGTCGTTGGCGAATGCGTTGCCGTCGAAGGCCACCGGGCAGTCCGAGCACTCGAAACCGCCGGTCAGGCTGATCTTGCCCGCGCGGATGATGAGCCGCTCCTCCAGCAACGCCAGCTCGAACCACAGTTCCGTCACGTCGATCGAGCGGTCTCCGCCGGCGTCATCGTTGACGCCCATGAGGCTGCCGACCGACGAGTCGTCGATGCCGTCGGACCAACTGCCCTCGCTCAGAATGAAGGCTCGCAACCCCTTCAGGTTGGCCATCTGCTCGAAGTCCAGTTCGATCTCCAGGTCGTAGCTGCCCGCGTAGCGGCCGGCATGCCGGGCCGTGGCCAGACCGCCGCGCGTGTTGAACTGGTAGACCTGCGTCAGGCCGAGACCCACCGTGATGCCGCGCTCCTCGAGCTTCTCCCCGAGGCCGAACCAGTTATCCGTCAACGTGTCGCGATCCCACAGTCCCAACGACTGGCTCTGAGCGGCTTCGGCCGAATCCGCCGTCTCCTGGGCCGCCGCCATGCCGCCCGCGAACAGAACCATGCCCACCACAGTCACCGCCTGTAACAACCTTCCGCTCGTCATCGTTGCTCCCGCTCCTTTCCCATGTTCTGTCCCGCCTCCCGGGTCTTGCCTTGCCGTTTCAGTGAATCCGCTTGTGTCCGGTCGCCCCGGCCTTGAAGACCTTGCCCGTCGTCGTGGCCACGAGTTGCCCGTGCAGCACACCGCGCACGGCCACCACGCGGTCGGCCAGCCGGCTGACCGACCGGGCCCGCCCGCGGACGACCAGCACCTCCAGGCAATGCTCGTGCGTCAGGTGCACGTGCGTCGTTGAGATCACCAGGTCGTGATGATCGTGCTGAATGTCGATCAGCCGGTCGCCCAGCTCGCGGATGCGGTGGTCGTAGACCAGCGTGATCGTGCCGACGATCTCGCTGTTCGGGTCCTCCCACTCCTCGCGGATCAGGTCGCGGCGGACCATGTCGCGGACGGCCTCGCTGCGATTGTCGTAGCCGCGACGCTTGACCATGGCGTCGAACCGCCTGGCCAGCGAGCCGTTCATCGACACGCCGAAACGAACCACCTTCTCCACGGCCTGTTCCCCCACGCGGCCCGATCCCTGTCGCTGGTAGCACGAATTTTATAATCGTAATACAGCAGGGTCAAGCGAATTCGCACACGACTCCCGGAGAGGGGGCACGGCCGTGGAAGGCCAGGGGAAGGTCAGGTCTTCAGGGCGCCGATCAGTTCCGTCACCGACTCGAAACCGTTCTCGTCCAGGTAGGAGGCGATGCCGGCCGCCACGTCGACGGCGGCCTGGGGATCCACGAAGGTGGCCGTTCCGACCTGGACGGCCGTGGCTCCGGCGAGCAGGAACTCCACGGCGTCGGTGCCCGTCTGGATGCCGCCCACGCCGATGATCGGGATGCCGGCCTCGCGGGCCACGCCACGATAGACGTCGTAGACCATCTTCAGAGCCACGGGCTTGATGGCCGGGCCGCTCAGCCCGCCGAAGACGTTGGCCAGGGCGGGACGGCGATTGCGGGCGTTGATCACGAGGCCCGACAGGGTGTTGATCAGCGTCAGGGCCTCGGCCCCGGCCTCGACGGACGCGCGGGCCATGGCCACGATGTCCGTGACGTTCGGTGTCAGCTTGACGATCAGCGTGGCCCGCTTCACGGCTGCCCGGACCGCGCCGACCACGTCGCGGATGGCTTTCTCGTTGCGGCCAAATTCCAGGCCGCCGGCCTTCACGTTCGGGCAACTGATATTCAGTTCCAGACCGTCCACGCCGTCCGCGGCATCGAGCGCCGAGGCGACCTCGACATACTCGTCGATCGTGCTGCCGGCCACGTTGACGATCACCGGCACGTTCTGTTCGCGCAGCCAGGGCAGTTTGTCCTTCAGGAACGCCTCCAGGCCGACGTTGGCCAGGCCGATCGCGTTGAGCATCCCGGCCCGCGTCTCGACGAGTCGCGGCGTCTCGTTGCCCACGCGCTCGGCCCGCGTGATGGCCTTGGTCACGAAAGCGCCCAAGGCCTTCAGCTCGAAGAACTCGGCCAGTTCCTTGCCGTAGCCCGACGTGCCGCTGGCGGTCATGACGGGGTTTCGCATGGCCATGCGGCCGATGGTGACGTTCACGGCGGCGCTCACTTCGTGCAGCCCTCCCACTTGTTCTCGAAGACGACGTCGGCGGCCTCGAAGACCGGCCCGTCCTGGCAGACCAGCTTGTAGGTCCAGCCCTTGTCGTTGTCGGCCCGGACCTTGACGGCGCAGCTCAGGCAGACGCCGATCGCGCAGCCCATGTAGTTCTCCAGGCTCACCTGGCACCGCTCGATGCCCTGGGCGCGGGCCAGTGCGGCCACGGCCGCCATCATCACGTCGGGACCGCAGACGAACAGTTCCGCGTCGTCCCAGCCGCGCTCGGCTCCCCAAGCGATCATGGCGTCGGTCACCAGCCCCTTGAAGCCCAGCGACCCGTTCTCGGTGGCCAGCACCACCTCGACCTCGGGCAACTGCGACGTGCTGCGCAGGGCGATCGCCTTGTCGCCGGTCGGGCCCGCGGTCTCGGGCAGGGGCAGGGGAATCTTGTTCCCCGACCGCTCGCCGTAAAAGACGGTGACCTGCTTGCCTTTGCGGGCCAGGGCGTCGGCCAGGCCGACCAGCGGCGCGATGCCGCAACCTCCGCCGACCAGGACGGCTCGCGACGCGGGGCCGTCAAGGTCGAAGCCGTTGCCCAGCGGGCCGATGACGTCCAGCACGTCGCCGGGCTTCCTGTCGCTCAGCAGTTGCGACCCCGGCCCGACGACGCGCACCAGCAGCACGATGCGCCGCTGGCCGTCGGCGTCCTCGACCACCTGGCTGATGCTGATCGGCCGGCGAACCAGCGGCGACGAGCCGTGCATGGCCCTGCCGTGCGGCGGTTCGGGCGGCCGGTTGCCGTCCCATTCGATCTCCCGCCCTGCGGCCTCGCCAGCCGGGTCGTCGCACCGAATGTTGACGAACTGGCCCGGGCGACTCTGCCATTCGGCGGGGGCCGCCAGGTCGAGCCAGCAATAGTCCCCGCGAGCCGGTCGCAGGTCCAGAATCTCAAGTTGCCACTTCGCAGCCTGGGTCATGACAGGAACGTCTCGCAGACAGAGGGTAGCCAGTCCACAACTCAGGCGGCATAATAGCCTGCCGAGTGCGGCCAAGGCAAGTCACAAGTTACCCGCACCGTGAGCGGGAGTGGGGGCGGCTCGCGAGCCGCCCTCGGGCGTGACGCAAGTCTGAAAAAGACCGGTTAGGTCCGTATTCCCCGGCCGAGGGCGGCCGGGCTACATTTCTTCAACGGGCTGGTAGGCGAGACTCTCGGCGGGGCGATGCGACTACCCGGACAGGGTCAGAAGCGTTTGGCTAGCTCGTAGTTCTCGCGGCAGTGGGCGAGGAACTTCTGCTGCTCGGCGTCGTCCATGGGGCGGAACCGTTTGCCGATCTCGACCGCATCCCAGAGTTCCTTGCCGGCGGGCATCGTGATGTCGATGTCCTGCGAAAGGGTGAAGCGGTAGGCGTCCTCGGTCGGCTTGAGTTCGCCGCGTGTCGTGGCCTTGATGGCCATGACGCCCATGCCGAGGCCGCGGGCCTTTTCGATGAGGCCGCCGGGGCCGCACATGACGTCGCACGTGCGGAAGTTCAGCGGGGCCATGACCGTGTCGAGTTCGATCCGCTCGATGGTTTTCAGGTGCATCTTCGGGTAGTGGCCCGTGACGCCCAGGTAGCGAACGATGCCGGCCTTGCGGGCTTCCAGGAACACCTCCAGCGCGCCGCCCGGACCGGTCACCACGTCGAGGTCCTCGTCGGTGTCGAGGGCGTGGAACTGGTAGAGGTCGATGCGGTCGGTCTGAAGCAGCCGCAGGCTCTCGTCCAGTTCGGCCTTCGCCCCGGCGGCGTCGCGCGCCGCTGTTTTGCACGACAGGAAGACCTCGTCGCGACGGTCGCACAGCACGTAGCCCATCTTGGCCTGGGCGTCACCGTAGGTGGGGGCCACGTCGAAATGGTTCACCCCGGCGTCAATGGCCTCGTGGCCGAGGCGGACGGCGGCGTCGTGTTCCATGGGCATCAGCGTGATGCCGCCCAGCCCGACGATGAAGCTGACCTGGTCGGTCCGGCCCAGGCGGCGGTGATTGGCGTCGATCTGCATCAAGAGTCCCCTGCCAGCGCGACTTCCCCGGCCCGAGGATAGGCGGGGACGCGTTAGAAATCAAGGCTGCAAGTCTCTGGCCCGACGGCCGCCTGCGTGATAGACTCTGGCTTATGACCACGGGCTATTCGGGCACGCGTCTGCTGGTTCTGGTGATCGTCCTGGTGGGGACGTTCGTGCTGATGGCATTGTTCGTGTGGCCGCGGCTGCAGGCTGCGCGGAAGGTTCAGATGCCCGACGACTTGCCGGGCGTGCAACAACCGGACTTGCAGCCGGGCGGCGCCGACGGCGGCCGCGGAACCTCCAGGTGAAATCGCAGAGCGGAGTGTCTTTGGGCGGCCTCGTCCTTCCCGGCCGAGGGCGGCCGGGCTACACAGGTTCCCCCGCGGCACTCTTTAGCGGTCGGGCACCTTAGCCACCACGTCGCCGTTGACCTCGGCGGCGCAACTGGCTCGCCAGGCTTGCCGGCTGGCTTTCGGAGCGACGACCTTCAGCAGGGCCAGTTCCTCGTCGCCGGCCGGCGAGAGGTTGGCCATGCCTTCGAGGATTTCCAGGCAACAGTTGCCGCACTCCAAGCGGCCTTCGCAGCACTCGCCCTTGAAGAATTCGCCGTCGTGCTGACGTGCGGCCTGGTCGGCTGCGGCCATCAGGCTGGTTCCGGCGGGGACCTCCACCTCGATACCGCTGGGTTCGAATCGGACTTTCGGCATGCTGGTTCTCCCGGCGTCGCTGCGGTCGCCGCTCGGCGGCCTACAGGTTGGCCTCGTGGATCTTGACGTACGACTTCTGATAGAGCCCGCGGATGTACTGGTCCACCATCTCGGCGAACTTCTCGTCGCGGACGGCCTTGTCCACCTCGTCCTGCACCTCGGTGAAGGGGATGGTGCGGGCCTCGGTCCGCTGGAGGACCTTCAGGACGTAGACGTCTCGCGGGCAGACGATCGGGTCGCAGACCGAGCCGACCGGCTCGGCGAACAGGGCCTTGTCGACGGCGTCCTCGCGGTAGCTGCCCTGCTGCAACGGGGGCCAGAGGCCGCCGTCCTGGGCGTGCGACCCGGAGGAATACTGGCGGGCCAGGGCGGCAAAGTCCTCGCCGCCGCGGGCGCGTTTGACCAGGCTCGTGGCCAGCGAGAGGACGGCTTCCTCGTTCGGGAAGTCGGCCCGCCGCAGGCGGATCAGTTGCATGTGAGCCTGTGTCTTGGGCTCGTAGCGCTCTTTGCGGACGCGCTCGTAGTAGTCGAGCAGTTCCTGCCGCGTGACCGAAATCTTCGGTCCGACGGCTTCGTTGAGGAAGTACTGGACGAGCATCCGTTCCAGTTCGTCCTTCTTCCACTGCTCCTCGGTCGTGCCCATGGCGGCAAGCTGCTTCTGCCATTCGAGCTGGTTGCCGACCATGGCGATCTGCCGCTTGCGTTCCTTCTCGATCTCGCGCTCGAAGTACTGGGTGTGCTGCTCGGTGGCCTGCTTGCGGGCCTCCTGCAGGGCCAATCGGCGGCTGATCTCGGCCCGCAGCCGCGTCATCACCTCCACGCGGACCCGGGCCTCGAACTCCCTCTCGTCCATCGTCCTGACCCAGTGGGCCATGCTCGGCCGTAGCGGCTTCAACAAGTCCTCGCGCGTGATGATCTCGTCGTTGACCTCGGCGACAATCAGGTTGACGATCTTCAGTTGCCGGCCTTCCTCGGCAGTCGTCAATTCCGCGGGCTGCTCGTCGTCGGGCGACTCCTCGTCGGTCCGACTCTCGCCGCCGGCCAGAATCTTGTTCAGGTCGGCCTTATAGCGCAGGGGGCGAGGCCCCTCGTCTTTCTGCGTCGCCGTGGCGGTCGCCGGCCGCGCCGTCGGGATACCGGGGGCGCCGGCGACATCAAGTTCCTGGGCCGTTTCGGCCGTGTAGGGCGTGCCGGGGCTGGTGTCGCTGAGGACGGGGCGTTCGGTGTCGCCCAGGGGCAAACGGATGGCTCCCTCGCCCTCGCCCGAGACGACCGGATCGCTGCCGCACCCGGCCGCGAGGATGGCCGCGGCCAGGAGAGTTGCGGCGAAAATGGTTGTGCGATGTCCCATACGGTTACCTGTCCCCTTGGTTCCCCATTGCGCGGACGCATTATATCGTTCGTCCGCCGTCGCGGCAAGGGCGGCCCCTTTGGGAGAAATGCTGCGTCCCTATTGGGACGGCTTGCCGAGCAGTTGCTTCAGGATGATGACCAGTCGTAGCGGGTCCATCGACTCCGGCCGCAGACGCAGGTAGATGGTTCGCTCGTTGACCACGCGGACCTTGCCCGGTGCGTCGGTGAAGAGTGGCCCGACGGACTGCAGGTTCTCGATCGTGAAGACGACGTCGTTGACCGCCGACTTGATGTTGCTGATTCGCCAACGACAGGCGTGGATGCGAATCTCCTGCAGGTCGAACAGGAACTCGGCCGGCGGCGGCAGCTTGCCCAGCATGTCGACCACGTCCTGGCGGACCTCCTGCAACAGGTCGATCGTCTTGGCGCGGCTGATCATGCGGTAGACGGTCATTCGCTGGCGGTCGCTCGGAGCGTAGTCCTTGGGCAGAAACGCGCTGACGCCCACCTCGACGATCGCCTCGAACTGGTCTTCGACCTCCATGCCCTTGGCCCGGCGGATGGCGTCCTCGAGCAGGCGGCAGAACAACTCGTAGCCGACGGCGGCAATGTGGCCGCTCTGTTCGGCGCCGAGGATGTTGCCCGCGCCGCGAATCTCCAGGTCGCGCATGGCGATCTGGAAGCCGCTGCCCAGCTCGCTGAATTCCTCGATGGCCTTGAGCCGCTTGACGGCCTCGGGCCGGATCGGGCGGTCGCGCGGCAGCAGCAGGTAACAGTAGCCGCGATGCTTGTAGCGTCCGATGCGTCCGCGAAGCTGGTGCAGTTCCGCCAGGCCGAATAGATCGGCCATGTTGATGAACATCGTGTTGGCCGTCGGGATGTCGAGGCCGCTCTCGATGATCGTCGTCGAGACGAGGATGTCGGCGCGGCGTTCGAGGAACTCGTGCATCCGCTCTTCGAGTTCGTGCTCCGGCATCTGCCCGTGGGCCCAGACGATGCGGGCCTCGGGCACCAGGGCGGCGAGCTGCGCGGTGATGGCCTGGATATTGTAGATGCGGTTGTGGACGAAGAAAATCTGCCCGTCGCGGTTCAGCTCGCGAATGATCGACTGGCGAATGAGTTGGTCGTCCCAGCGACAGACCTCGGTGCGGATGGCCCGGCGATCCTGCGGCGGCGTCGAGAGGCTGGAGATGTCGCGGATGCCCAGCAGGCTCATGTGCAGCGTCCGCGGAATCGGCGTGGCGGTCAACGTCAGGACGTCGACCGTGCGGCGGAATCGCTTCAGACGCTCCTTGTGCTCGACGCCGAAACGCTGCTCCTCGTCGATCACCACCAGCCCGAGGTCCGCGAACTGAACGTCCTTGCTGAGCAGGCGGTGTGTGCCGACGATCACGTCAACCTGGCCCTTGCGGACGCGATCGAGCACCTCGTTCTGCTGGCCCTTGGTCAGGAAGCGGCTGAGCATCTCGACGGTCACGGGGTAATCGGCCAGCCGCTCGCCGAAGGTGCGGTAATGCTGCTCGGCGAGGATCGTCGTGGGCACGAGCACGGCCGACTGCTTGCCGGCCTCGGCCGCCTTGAAGACGGCGCGGACAGCCAGTTCGGTTTTGCCGTAGCCCACGTCGCCGCACACCAGTCGGTCCATGGCCTGGCCCGACTGCATGTCGCGCTTGATCTCCTCCATGGCCGCAAGCTGGTCGTCGGTCTCCTGGTAGGGGAACGACGTCTCCATCTCGCGCATCCAGAGCGTGTCGGCGGGAAAACGGAACCCGTTCTGGCTGGACCTGGCGGCCTCGGTCTCCAGGAGTTCCAAGGCCAGGTCCTGCACGGCCTCGGCCACGCGCTCCTTGCGGTCGGCCCAGGACTTGCCGCCGAGCTTCGAGAGCACCACGTTGCCCTTGAAGCCGCCGATGTACTTCTGCACCAGGTGCACGTGCGAGGCCGGCACATACATCTTGGCCCCGTCGCGGTACTCGATGGCTAGGAAGTCCTCGACCTTGCCCTCTTGCTTCAACGTCTCGATGCCCAGGTAGCGGCCGATGCCGTGGACCAGGTGGACCACGTAGTCGCCCTGCTTGAGTTCGAGGAACGAGTCGATCGGTCGCGACTCCAGTTGCCGCGACACGGGGCGACGCACCTTGTAGCGCTGGAACAGTTCGTGGTTGCCGACCACGAGCATCGCGGCGTCGACCAGGCGGAAGCCCTCGGTCAGCGGACCGATGCACGTCTGAAGGTTGCCCTGAAGCGGAGCGGGCATGTCGCGGATCAGCTCGTCGAGCCGCTCGCGCTCGCCCTGGTTCTCGCAGAAGATCCAGATGCGGTTCTCGTCGGCCAGTTGCGTCAACTCGTCCTTGACGCGGTCGACCTTGCCGCTGAAGCGCTGGACGGTCTCGACGCGGAAGGTGAAGCGGGCCAGGTCGTCGGCACTGGCCGCAAAGCTCCACAGGTCGAGCCGCGGGAACGAGGCCCGTTGCCGCACGAGGCCGTCGTACTCGTAGATGCCGACGGGCGACGACAGCCGCGCGACGAAGCTGCGGCCCATCTCCGCGACCTCGAGCGGGTCCTGCCAGACCGTCAGGCTGCCCTCGGGCAAGTAGTTCAACAGGTTGCACGTGGCCGTGGGCTTGATCTGGCCTTGCGGCAGGAAGGTGATGGCCACCTCGCGGACTTCGCCGACGCTCCTCTGCGTCGAGGTGTCGAACGTGCGGATGCTCTCGACCGAGTCGCCGAAGAACTCGATGCGGTAGGGCATGGCGGCCGCCGGCGGGTAGACGTCCAGAATGCCGCCGCGCATGCTGAACTCGCCGCGCGAGCTGATGAGGTCGGCGGGCTCGAAGCCGCGTTCGACCAGCCAGGCCCGCAGCTTCTCCGGATCATAGTCATCGCCGACCCTGAGGATGATCGTGTTGTCGTCGAGGTGCCGCGGGCTGGGCACCGGTTGCAGGAGGGCCTGGATCGGCGCGACGAGCACGAGCGGCGGCCCCTCGTGAGCCTCGCCCATGGCGGCCCGCAGCGTCTTGAGCTGTTTGAGAATCCTCAGGCGTCCGGCCAGGATGTCGTCGCCGACGTCCGATTCGCGGGGCAGGGTCTCCCAGGCGGGGAAGACCTCGACGGTCCAATCGGTGAAGGCGGCCAGCTCGTCGCGAACGTCCTCGGCATCGTTGATGTGGGCCAGGCAATAGAGGGCGACCGGCGCCGGACGGCGCTCGAGGCAGGCTGCGGCCAGGGCGCGCGCAGAGGATCCCCACAGGCCTTCGGCCGTAGCGGCCCCCTGATCGCCCAGGGCGCTCACCAGATCGCCGAAAGCCGCCTGCTTGGCCAGCAACTGCGGCAGCGTTTTCGGTCCGGCCTTCAACGACTTCTTCCAATGGAGTCACTTGCCCCGGTTCGACCGGTGCAACCGGGAATTCGGCCAATGGTACCGCACCTGGCTGCCAGCGTCAACAGCCCGTAGGGCGTCGCGGTAACCAACAGGGACTGTGTAGCCACATCATTGAGTTGAATCGATGCCCCCATGCTGGTCATGAGGCCGAGTGGCTTCTGACGATAGGCTCAAAGTCCAAAAGACGCTGTGCCTTGATGACCAAGCCGAGGTTGATTGGAATCCTGGAAACGGAAATGGGCTCGATTCTTGTGGGAACCGGTCGCATGGTGATTGTGCCTTCAATGTCATCATGAGGTCCGGCATACAAGACACCAAGGAGCCTTGTGCGCTTTTGACCTCCGAGAATCGTGTTGCCCATACGGTCTGTGTACCCGAGAACATCATGTATTACGACAGGAGACCCACTCGATCCCGGGAAACAGGGCATATCTATCATGAAATCCGTCTTGCCGCCAAAATCAAGGTGGGCCGAGCAACTTTCTTTCTGTAAATTCCTTTCCGGGTCGTCTCTCATGACGGTGGCTCAGGCGTTCTCCCGTTCGGTCATGGT